>CACLMO010000010.1 GCA_902608065.1 uncultured Pelagibacteraceae bacterium | reverse complement strand
ACTAATGATCAACTTATTAAATTTTTCAGTAAAAAAAATAATAGCAGTTTGCTTAACCGCTCTTGTAACACTAGCCATATTAAACTCTTGTGGTATCTGGGATCCTGCAGACGCTAGGAAAGTGTCGCCAAATGCAGACGAAAGAGTAAAAAAAAATCTTGAAGAAGGAAGAGGTATAACGCTTGGAGGTTTGGCAAAAGGAAGAGGAGGAACCTCATATCAATTTGCTAGCTCTAATCCTATGTGGAGAGCAACTTTAGAAATACTTGATTTTTTACCATTATCTAATGTTGATTATTCCGGAGGAATTATAACTACTGACTGGTATAACGAGGGAACAGCTTCAGACGAATCCATTAAAATCACAATAAGATTTTTAACAAATGAAATAAGAGCTGATGGAATTAAGGTAATTGTACATAAAAAAAAATGTGGAGTCCAACAAGTTTGTTCTGTTAAAAAGATAACTTCAGCTTTAGAAGATGAACTGCGTGTTGCAATACTTAAAAAAGCTGTAATTTTTGAAGAAGAATATAGAAAACAAACTAAGAAAAAAAGACCTAAACTAAAAAATTAAATATCTTAATATTTTCTGATTTATGAAATTTTAATTTTTTTAATTAATGGAACGATACAATATAAAACACGTAGAAAAAAAATGGCAGGATTATTGGTTAAACAATAAGACTGATTCAGTTTCAATAAAAAAAAATAAAAAAAAATTCTATTGTTTGGAAATGTTTCCATATCCATCAGGGAAAATACATATGGGACATGTGCGTAATTATACAATAGGAGATGTTTTAGCTAGATACAAAAAATTGATTGGTTTTAATGTTTTGCATCCAATGGGCTGGGACTCTTTTGGTTTACCAGCAGAAAATGCTGCTCGAGAAAATAATCTTCACCCCAAAGATTGGACTAAAAAAAATATCGAAACCATGAAAAAACAATTAAAACTTCTAGGACTTTCACTTGATTGGAATCGTGAAATATCTACGTGTGATCCTGAATATTATAAACATCAGCAAGAATTTTTTATAGAATTATTTGAAAAAAAATTAGTTTATAAAAAAGATACTTATGTAAATTGGGATCCAGCTGAACAAACAGTTTTGGCTAATGAACAAGTAATTGATGGTAAAGGATGGCGTTCAGGAGTAGCTGTCGAAAGAAAAAAACTTTCTCAATGGTTTTTTAATATTAAAAAATTTTCTCAAAATTTATTAGATGAATTAGAAAAATTAGAAAATTGGCCTGATAAGGTTAAACTTATGCAAAAAAATTGGATAGGAAAATCTTTTGGATGTGAAATAAAATTTAAAATTGATAATAAAAATGAAAGAATTAATGTTTTTACGACAAGACCAGATACTATCTTTGGAGCCTCATTTATTGCTCTTTCCATTGATCATCCAATAGCAAAAAATTTTGAAAATAATAAAAATTTTATTAAATTTAAACTAGAATGCTCAAAGTCGGGAACAACAGAGGAGGCTTTGGCTGTTGCTGAAAAAATTGGCTTTAATACTAATTTATTTGCATTACATCCCTTTAAAAAAGAAACTAAACTTCCAATTTACATTGCTAATTTTGTTTTAATGGATTATGGAACTGGAGCCATTTTTGGATGTCCAGCGCATGATCAAAGAGATTTAGATTTTGCTCATAAATATAAACTTGATATTTTGCCTGTTGTAAAACCCACTAAGACTAATCCTAAAGAATTTACAATTAATGACAAAGCTTACACTGAAGATGGAATACTATTTAATTCAGACTTTTTAAATAATTTAACAGTTAGTAAGGCTATTGAAAAAGCAATAGAAATTATAACTAAAAAAAATTTTGGAGAAAAAAAAATTACCTTTCGACTTAAAGATTGGGGAGTTTCAAGACAAAGATATTGGGGATGCCCTATTCCAATAGTTTACAATCAAAAAGGTGAAGCATTACCAGTTGAGAAAAAAGATTTACCTATTTTGTTACCAGAAGATGTTGATTTAAATGTAAAAGGAAATCCATTAGAAAATCATCCTACATGGAAATTTACTAAACTTCCTTCAGGTGAAAAAGTTGTGAGAGAAACTGATACACTTGACACTTTTGTAGATTCTTCTTGGTATTTTTTAAGATTTTGTTCCCCTGAAAACAAAAAATATGGATATGAAATAAAAGATATAAATTATTGGATGCCCGTTGACCAGTATATAGGTGGTGTAGAACATGCAATTTTACATTTGCTTTATTCAAGATTTTTTATGAGAGCGTTAGCATTTAAAAATAAAAATTTTAATTACATTGAGCCATTTGAGAGTTTATTTACCCAAGGCATGGTTTGTCATGAAACTTATAAAAATGAAAATAATCAATGGTTATACCCGGATGAAATAGAAAAAAATTCTGAAGGACTTTTTGTAACAAAAAATGGCAAAAAAAAAGTGATTGTAAGTCCCTCAGAATCAATGTCCAAATCCAAAAAAAATATCATCGATCCAGAGGCAATGATAAATATGTATGGAGCTGACTCTATTAGATGGTTTATGTTATCAGATAGTCCTCCAGAGAAGGATGTTCAATGGTCAATGGAGGGCGTCTCTGCTTCTTATAAATTTATTCAAAAACTTTGGAAATTACACATTGAAATTTTAAATAAAGAAAATTCAACATCAAATTCTGAAGATATTACGTTAGAAAAAGCTGTGAATAAAACTGTTTATAACGTAACAAAAAATTTAGAAAACTTTCAATACAATGTTGTAATAGCTAACATGCATCAAATATATAATTTAATATATGAACATGTTACTAATAACAAAACTTCAAATAAGGCTCTATGTAGTGCATGGGAAAAAATATCAATGTTATTGATTCCACTTACTCCACATTTAGCACATGAATTCTGTGAACAAATTAATAAAAAATTTTATTGGCCTACGTATGACCCAAAATTATTAAAAGAAGAAAATTGTACTATAGTAATACAAGTGGACGGCAGAAAAAGAGGTATACTAGAAATACCAACAAATTCAGAGAAATCAGTTATTATTAAAAAGTCGAAAGAAATTGAGAATGTACAAAAACATATGAAAAATATGATTATAGTAAAGAATATTTATATTAAAAATAAACTAGTAAACTTTATAACAAAAAAATGAAAAAAAAATATCAATTTGCTTTTTTAATAATTTTAATTTTTGTAATTAACTCATGCTCTGGTTACAAACCAATTTTTGGTTCAACTAATTTAAATTTTAAAATTGAAAAATATGAAATTGAAGGTGATAAACAGCTTGCTAGGAAAATTTTTAATAAATTAAATAGAATATCTAAATCAAGCAAAGATAACGACAACATTAGAAAAATAAATCTTATTTTGTCGGTTACAAAAAATAAAAAAGCTGCGGTAAGAAATTTAACAGGTAAGATTACTGATTATAGAATTTCAGTTGAAACACGAATTCAAGTAAAAGATAATTTAACAAGTGATGAAATATTAGATGAAGTCTTTAATTCCTCAGTTACATATAAAACACAAAATGAATATTCAGATACAATAAGTCTTGAAAATTCTTCATTTGATAATTTAATGGATAAAACTTATCAAGATCTATTAATTAAACTTTCAGAAAGTATTATAAATTAAGTGATCATAAAAAGTTACGAAATACAAAAAAACATATCTAAATTTTTTAAGTATAATCTAATTTTATTATATGGAGAAAACGATGGTTTAAAAAAAGATATAAAAGATTTAATTAGAACGAATATAAATAAACAAGATCCAAAAACAGAATATATATCACTCTATGAAAATGAGGTTATAGATAATAAAGATAATTTATATAATTCTATTTTTTCGGGATCATTATTTGGGGATAAAAAAATAATTATTATAAATGGTGGCACAGATAAAACGGTACAAATTACAGAAGATATAATAGATAAATGTCCAGAAAATATTTTCATAATTATTTTATCAAGTATATTGGAGAAAAAATCTAAATTGCGAAACTTTTTTGAAAAAAATTTAAAAACTTTATGCATTCCTTGTTATTTAGATGAGGATAGAGATTTAAAAATTATTGCTATCAATGAATTTAAAAAAGAAAATATAAAATTATCAAATGAATCTATTAGTTTATTAATAGAAAAATCTAACAAAGATCGCCTTAATCTTAGAAATGAAATTGAAAAAATTAAATTATTTGCTGCAGAAAAAAAAAATTTAGAATTAGATGAAATCAAAGCGATAATAAATTTTTCTGGTGAACACAAGTCTGATATTTTAATTAACGAATGCTTATGTGGAAATATTAGTCAATTTAGAAAAATATTATCAGATATTTATATGAATACTGTAAATCAAATTTTTCTCTTGAGAATATTAAGTAATAAAATACAAAGATTATTAAGTATGAAAGAATTAGAAAAAAATTATTCTGATTTAGAAAATTTATTAAATTCTTCCAAACCACCTGTATTTTGGAAAGAAAAGCCCATAATGAAAAAACAATTAACTATTTGGGATTCAAAAGAACTCAAAAAAACAATTAATGAAATAAATAATACAGAACTTTTATGTAAAAAAAATCCCAAAATATCTAAAATAATATTTTTTGATCTCTTTACAAAAATTTGTAAAAAAGCTAATAGTTTTTCTTAATTATATCAATAATTTTATCTAATTGATTAAGATCATTATATTCAAATGTAATTTTTCCGGAATTATTTTTTTTATTAATAATGGATACATTTAAACCTGTTTTTTCTTCTAGAGCTTTTTGCAAATCTAATATGTTTGCGTCTTTCTTATGAATTAGTTTAAATTTTTTGTCTCTGAATTGTTTAGCGAGTACCTCAGATTGTCTGACAGAAAGTTTTTTTTCAACTATTTTTTTTGCTAGTTCTGCAGAATTATTTAATCCTACCAAAGATCGGGCATGACCAGCTGATAGGCTGTTTTGTTCTACCATTAATTTCACTTCATCAGGCAATGATAATAATCTTAATGAATTTGCAATATAGCTTCTACTTTTGCCAATAAACTTTGATAATTTATCCTGATTATAATTAAATTCATCAATTAATCTTTGATAACCTATAGCTTCCTCTATTGAATTTAAATCTTGTCTTTGAACATTTTCAACAATAGCGAATTCTAAAGATTTAACATCATCAACATTAAGTATGACAACAGGAACTTCATGTAGGCCGGCATTTTGAGACGCTAGCCATCTTCTTTCGCCAGCAATAATTTCATATTTTCCATCTGAATTTTTATCAGGCCTGACAACTATTGGCTGTATAACTCCTTGTTCCTTAATTGAACTTGTTAATTCATCTAAGCTATCTTTGTTAAAATTTTTTCTAGGTTGAAATTTATTTCTTGTTAAATCGTTTATTGAAACTTTATTGGTTTGAATTTTTTTATTAGAATCTCCAAGTAGTGAAGAAAGACCTCTTCCTAATCCTTTTTTAAGCTTATTTTCAATCACTAAGCCGCACTTTCCATTATATTTTCCTGTTTTAAAAATTCATCTGTAAAACTTAAATAAGACTTACTGCCAGAACATGTTTTGTCATATATTAAAACGGGAGTACCATGTGATGGGGCTTCGGAAAGTCTTACATTCCTTGGTATAACAGTTTCATAAACTTTGTTTTTAAAAAATTTTCTAGCTTCAGAATCTACTTCGGACGAAAGTTTATTTCTTTTATCAAACATCGTTAAAAGAACGCCTCTTATATCAAGAGTAGGATTTAATTTTTCCTTAATTCTATCAATAGTTTTAACTAGTTGACTTAATCCTTCGAGAGCAAAAAATTCGGCTTGGAGTGGAACTATCAAAGATTTAGCAACTACTAGAGCCATAACAGTCAAAAGACTTAATGACGGTGGACAATCAATAAAAACATATGAAAAATCATTCTTATCACTATTAATAAAATCCTGAATTTTGTCTTTTAGTAAAAAAGCTCTACGATTTTCAGTTGCAGTTTCAACTTCTAACCCAGAAAGATCTACATTTGATGAAACAATTTTTAAGTTTTTAATTTTAGTATCTTTTATAGATTCTTCAAAGTTACAATTACCATTTAGTACATCATAAATTGTTTTGTTATTATCAATATTTGAAAGACCGAATCCTGTAGTTGCATTACCTTGTGGATCTAGATCAATAACTAAAACTTTTTTGTTGTGAAGTGAAAGTGCAGTTGCTAAATTTATAACAGTAGTAGTTTTCCCCACACCACCCTTTTGATTTATTACAGAAATAATTTGAGTATTTTTCAATTTTATTTTTTTTTTATTTTTTCTACTTTTATTATTGTCGAATCATTGCTAGTTATACTTACTCTTTGCTTATACTTCATATCCCAAATTTTTGAAGCTTCAAGTAGCTCTTGATTGCCAGTTTTTCCTAGAAAAATAAAAATTTTTTCAAAATTCTTTGCCTTTTTGTGCATAAGTTCGAAAATTACGTTTAGAGGCTTGAATGCTCTTGCAACAAATACATTTTCATTAAAAATAATTTCCTCTTCTAAGATATTTACAGTTAACACTTCTGCATTAAGATGGAGTTCTTTAATTATTTTTTTTAGAAATTTTGTTTTTTTAGGACTTTTTTCAATTAATTTAACTTTTAAAGGAATATCTCTATCTTTTGACGCTATAGCCAGAACTAAACCGGGAAAACCAGCTCCAGAACCCAAGTCAACCAATACTTTATCATTTTTGTCAATAAAATCAATCACTTGGAAGCTATCTAGAAAGTGTCTTATCCAAATGCTGTTAATCGTAGATTTGCCAATAAGATTTAGTTTATTATTCTCCTCGATTAGCAAATTTTCGTACTTTTTTAAACTATTAAGTGTTTCACGTGAAACTCGAGAATTGCTACAGAATGTATCTATTTGAACGGATTTGTCCATCTATGCTGTTTTAAGCTTTTTTGGACCATTTTTTATATGAGAAAGTAATATATATGCTGCAGCAGGGGTAATTCCATCAATTCTTAGTGCCTGTCCAAGCGTTTTAGGCCTAATAAGTTTAAACTTACTCTTAACCTCATTCGAAAGACCACTTAATTTAGAATAATCTATGTTTTCGGGTATTAATAAATTTTCGTCTTTTCTAAATGCAATAATGTCAGCTTCCTGCTTATCTAGATAACCCAAATAGTGTGCGTTTATCTCAATTTGTTCCTCTTCATCTATTCTTGCTTTTGGTATTTTGCTCCAAATTTTTCTTAATTTACCAAAATCTACTGCCTCCCTAGATAAGATCTCCAAAGCAGATCTTTTAATGCCATCCTTTGCTATTTTTATATTGAATTTTTCGGCTTCATTTGGTGTTATTTTAAGTGTTTTAAGAGTATTGATTAACTCATTGATTTTATTGATTTTTTTAGTAAATATTTCTGTTCTTGGTGCTTTTACAACACCTATATTTATACCTATTTGAGTTAATCGTGCATCAGCATTATCTGCTCTTAAACTTAATCTGTATTCCGCACGTGATGTAAACATACGATAGGGTTCCGCAACACCTTTAGTAACCAAGTCATCAATCATCACACCTATATATGCTTGGGCTCGATCTAAAACTAACGGTTCCTGTTTTCTAATTCTTAAAGCAGCATTAATTCCAGCCATGAGTCCCTGCGCTGCTGCTTCTTCGTATCCAGTTGTTCCATTTATTTGGCCAGCGAGATAAAGAGACTTAATTTTTTTTGTTTCTAAAGTAGAATTTAGTTCTCTGGGATCAACATAATCGTATTCGATAGCATAACCGGGTCTAATTATACGAGTACGCTCTAACCCATTGATTTTACTCAATATTTCAGCCTGTACATCAGCGGGCAAAGACGTTGAAATGCCGTTTGGATAGACAGTTTTGTCATTTAAGCCTTCTGGTTCCAGAAAAATTTGATGTCTTGTCTTGTCTGAAAATTTAACAATTTTATCTTCTATTGCTGGACAGTATCTTGGTCCAACACCTTTGATGTTTCCTGAGTACATAGCACTTTTTTTTAAATTCTTTTTTATAATTTCATGAACTTTTTTATTTGTATAAGTAACACTACATGCAATTTGCTTGTTATAAGTTTTTTTTGTCAAAAAAGAAAAATATTCTGGATCAGTGTCGGCATCTTGTTTTTCCAAATTCTCATAATTAATTGTTGACCCATCTAATCGTGGTGGAGTTCCAGTTTTAAGTCTTCCTAATTTCATTTTAAATTTTTCTAACTGTTCACTTAACCCTGTCGATGGTTTTTCATTATGCCGACCTGCCGGAGTTCTTTCATCACCGATATGAATAAGCCCGTTTAGAAATGTTCCTGTTGTTAATATCATTTTTTTACAATTTATTTTTTTTCCTGACTTAGTGTGAAACCCAACTACCTGATTTTTGTCAAAAATGAACTCAATTACAGGGTCCGAAAAAACCCTTAAATTACAGTAACTTAGGAGCATTTTTTGCATATATTTTTTGTATAAAGCACGATCTGACTGTGTTCTAGGTCCTCTCACAGCTGGTCCTCGACTTCTATTTAGCAATCTAAATTGAATTCCTGATTTATCAGCTACTACACCCATTACTCCATCAAGAGCATCGATCTCCTTCACAAGGTGACCTTTCCCTAAGCCTCCAATGGCCGGGTTACAAGACATCTCACCTATAGTTTCTATTTTGTGAGTAAACAAGCCGGTATTAACTCCCATTCGAGCTGAGGCGGCAGCTGCTTCACATCCCGCATGACCTCCACCGATCACTACTACGTCAAATGACAAATCATCTTTCATAGCCTGAATTTATAGATGATATATGGATTTACAAGCTGATTACTGGTTTATTTACCAATACAAAAATCGTTGAAAATGCTACCTAATAGCTCTTCTACATCTACTTTTCCAACTATCATACCTAGATGTCTTGTGGCTAATCTTAAATCTTCAGCAGCCTTATCGAAATCCTGAGTGGAGTGTTTTTTTTGAAATTTTTCCAAATGTTTAACACAGTTAATTAAGTTTTGCCTGTGTCTTTCTCTAGTAATTAAAATATCTTCGTTCGTTGTAAATTTATTTTTAAGTTTACTTTTTATTTTTTTAATTAGTTTATTTAAGTTTAAATCTTTTTTTATGGATATCAAAACATGCTCATAATTTTTAAATTTACTATTTAGCTTTCCTTTAATTAAATCTGATTTATTTAATACTAAAATAGCGTTTTTGATCAATAAATCCTTTAAAACTTTTGTAAAATCGTTGTTTTTTGCTGATATTATTACCAACCTTAAATCAGCATTTTCTGCTCTTTTTAAAGCTATTTTAATACCTTTTTTTTCTATTTCATTTTTTGAAGTTCTTATCCCCGCTGTATCGGAAATTATGACTGGATAACCATCAAGATTAAGATGAGTTTCTATTACATCTCTTGTTGTGCCAGCAATTTCAGAAACTATCGCAACATCTCTTTTTGATAGGTAATTTAATAAACTTGATTTTCCAGAATTTGTCGGTCCAACGATGGCTATTTTAAACCCTTCTCTTATTCTTTCTCCAACTTTTTGATCATTTAACGTTTTTTTTATTTCATTTATCACAATGCTAGATGTTTTTTTTATTTCATTGATAATATTTTTTGGTAGATCTTCATCAGGAAAATCTATTTTCGCCTCAACATGAGATAAAATTTTTATTAATTTTTTCCTCCAGGAGTTAAATTTGTCAGATGATTTACCGCTCATAATTTTAACGGCTTGCTTTCTTTGAATTTCTGTTTCCGCAGAAATTAAATCAGAAATACTTTCTGCTTTTAATAAATTTATTTTGCCATTTTGAAATGCTCTTTTAGTGAACTCACCAGCCTCAGCTAAACGGCAACTTTTTATCTTTGAAATTGCTGAATGCATAGCTTTGACTACTGCTCTGCTACCATGGACATGGAATTCTGCCATATCTTCGCCTGTGTAGCTATTTGGGCCTGGAAACCATATAATTACTCCTTCGTCGATTAGCTCTTTTCCCCCATTTTTATTGAACTTTTTGAGTGTAGCCACTCTAGGGCGAGGTAATTCTGATCCTGTCAATTTTTTTATTACTTCAGCTGTATTTTTACCCGATACTCTTATGACGGCTACTCCAGAAATGCCTGCGCCAGTAGATAAAGCATAAATTGTCATCTTTGTTTAAACCATGAGTACTTGTTACCATAAACATCTAAATATTTTTTATAAAATAAATGTTTATTGGGTGAATGTTTAAAAATTGCACTTCTTATTTGTAGATTACTAGTAGTTTTGGAAATTAAATCACTTTTTTTATAAAATTCTAGACACTTATTACTCCACGGTATTTCACAATATTTCATTAACATTTTTGACTCTTTCTCAGGATCATTAGATAATTTTTCGAAATTTAATTCATAAATAAAATTTGGATGTGCTTTGTTAAAATTATCTATTTTATTATAATATATATCAAAATATTTAAAAATATTTTCAATACTGTGTGCCCAGGGCATGCCGGGTAAATTATTTTTTAAAATAGAAATAATGCTTGATAGTGAGTTTCTTTTACAGTTTATTACTTTTGCATTAGGGTATATTTTTTTAATTAATTCTAAATAAAAAAAATTTTCTAAACTTTTATCTGTAAAATAATATTTACTTTCTTTGCTTAATAGTCCTTTGTCTTCAAATTTGTGATAAAGCTTAATTTCAAAGTTTTCTATATCACGTAATATATCTATACCATCGTTTACATTCTGTTTAATAAAATTAGTTAAAACTCCTGTTTCTTCACCTGAGTGGATTTTTTGTTCGCCCGATGTAATAATTTTTTCAACAATAGTAGAACCGCATCTTGGAACACCAATTATAAAAATTGGTTTAATATCATTTTTCCTTTTAATTATTTTATTATCAATTTTATCAAGGTTTGTTAATTCTTTTATCTTTGGTAGAATTTTTAACCAATATTCAACTTCTTTTTGGTATCTTTTGTTTTCTGATTCAAAATAGTTTTTATGTGCTTCTATTAAATGTTTAATTTCTGCCTCATAGTTTTTTTCCTTTGCTTTATGATTTGCTAGTAAAAAATTACCGTAGGCAATGTTTTTTTTAGAAGTTTCTGGAGTTTTTATTTTTTCGTTTATTTTTTTTATTAATCGTTGATCTAATATATCTTTTTTTAATTCATATAGATTATAATAATGCGATAAATTATTTTCATCTATTGTTAATGCTTTTTCATAGTAATTTATCGCGCTAGGATTATCACCTAACATCATGGATAAATTTCCAAGATTTTGAAATGTTAATGAGGAGTTGGGTATCATTTCAGCTATTTTTTTGTAGCATTCTATAGCTTTATTTATTTCTCCAAGTTCTTGATAAATTAAACCTAGATTTTTGTAAGAACTTGGATCTGGTTGAATTTCGATTGCTCTTTTACATGCCCTTAAAGCCAGTTGCAATTCACCTAAATCTTTAAGGACTGCTCCTAAATTATTATGAGCCGCAGAATTATTAGGTTCTATTTCAATTGCTTTCTCAAATAAAATTCTGGCTTCTTTTGGGTTTCCTAGAATTTGAATAGTTGCTCCAAGATTTGCATGAGCTGGTGAATGATTTGGCTTTAGTCTAATTACATTTTCATATAATTTTTTTGCTTCAATAAAATTTCTCTGTTGTACTTCAATTGTTGCTAAATAAAAAATTGCATCAACTTGATGAGGATCAACAGCTAGTACCTTTTTATAAAGGTGAGCCGCTAATTTTAAATCATTTTTTCTATGATTTTGAATTGCTAAATTAAGAGTTTCTTTTATCTTCATTTTTTTTAACCCAAAAATTATACATACCTATAAATGTGTTGGGATTAGAACTTTCATATTTATCCCAATTTTCAAGATTAACATTTTTCTTATCACTGCTATAAATTTTAGAGTATTTACTTTTAATAAAGGAGTCAGAAAATCCTAAAAATTCTAGTTCAAATTTCTTAAGAATTTGAGAAATTTCTAAAATAGTAAAAGAATGTTCCTGTTCATGAAAAATTAAATCTCTAACTGTTGATGTTGAATAAAAATCATTTCTGAAAGAAATTTTTCTAAAAAATTCATCATTATTATTAGAACTTAAAATTTTTTTTCTACATTGTCTGATATCATAAATATTACTTTTAAAATTGTTTTTTTTTATAAAGTTTCTTACTTGATACACATGCTTCCTTGCTATTCTGCTGTAAAGTCCTAATTTTAGTACACCGTGAGGTTCTAGTAAATCAATTAAAATTTTCAATCCACTCGTAGGCTCTTTCATATGATGGAGCACACCTATGCATTCTATTATATCAAATTTTTTTTTTAATTTTTTTAGATCAAGTATATCTGCTTGAAGAAATTTTATATTTTTAATTCCTGCTTCATCAGTTTTTCTCTTAGCATAAGCTAAGCTTGATAAACTTAAATCAATTCCAAGAATATTAGCATTTGAGTAGTTGTTGACTATAAATAAATGTCTTCCCGTTCCACAGCCTGCAATTAAAACATTAGGGCTGTTAAATTTATCTATCTTTGAATATTTAATCAAATTGGGCCTAATTTGGTTTTCAAAACGATTTGTAAAATGTGTTTTAATATTTGGATATGTATAGCGCCATCTTGGATATGGATTTTTTTCATATTGATTTTTTACCTTTTGTGAAACTTTGTCAGTAATAGTTTTTAAATTACCTATTGTTTTTTTAATTTCTTTTTCTTTATTAATTTCTTTTAATTGAATTTTTATTAAATCATTAAATAAAAGATTATTCGATTTGTATTTTATCAATTTTTTCTTTATTTTTTCTGTTTGTGATAGAGGAATATAGCATCCCAATATTGATATATCTAATTCATTGATCTTTTTACTTTTTTCAATTTTTTTTAGCAATGATCTTATTTTTTTTTCTTCATCTTCTGTTTGAAAAAAAACATATTCATTAAGAAAACATTGTTCTGCTAAACTCAAAATAAAATTAAAAATTTTACTTAAATCATTTTTTTCATTTATACTTTCATTTAGTATTTCTTTTCTAACTTTTATTAACATTTTTTCTAAATCAGCATCACAAATTATTGATTTTTGAATCATGAGCAAAAATAAATCATCGCTAATAATTTTATGGATATTTTGATTCTTTAGTAAAGATACTTTAGATTTTGTTTTTAAAATCTCATCATAATTTATTTCATAAAATAAAACTTTTTTAGCATTACGAAAAATATCCGTGTGATCTACATCATTTCTTTTAAATAATAAAATAAATAGATTTTTTAATTCTTGATGATCTTTTTTACTTAATTGTGTAAAATTCATTGAACTTAACAAAATACAAAGATTATTTCTTGTATTACTAAGTTTTGGATTAAGGATAATTGCGTTTTTATAAGACTGCAATGCAGTTAGATAATCATTCAATTCTAAAGAAATCATCCCTAAGCTATTATAAGCAAGTGCATTATTAGGCTGTATTTTAATTATTTTTTCAAAAAGCCTCTTAGCATTTATAAAATTTTTCTTTTCAACAAAAAGAGTCGCTAAAAGAAATATCGTTTGTGTATGGTCTGGTCGTTTTTCTAAAACTTTATTATACAATTTTTCAGCATATTCAAAATCTTTAGATTTATGCTTAGAAACAGCCAATTCAAAAATTTCTTTTGGACTTAAATTTTTATCAATCATTTTTAAATTATATTTTATTATTATATTTTTTGATATGATTTAGTCAAAAATGATTAATAAATTATCTGTAAAAACTAAATTTGGTTGGATAACAGCATACGAAAAACATGGTAAAATATTCAAAATTTCATTTAGTAAAGTAGATAAACAAAAAAATAGTAAAGTTTTGTTATTTTTTAAAAATGAATTATTAAGATTTTTTAATAAAAAAAATTTCATTTTTAAAACAAAATTTGAGATTGAAGGTAATAAAATACAAAAAAAAATTTGGCTTTATCTTAAAAAAATAAAAAAGGGAGAAACAAAAACATACGGAGAAATAGCTAAAAAATTTAATATTTCACCTCGGCATGTTGGTAAAATCTGTGGACAAAATAAACTACCTATTTGTATTCCATGTCACAGAATTGTTAGATCTGATGGAAAACTTGGCGGATTTTCAGCAAACGGTGGGGTTAAATTAAAAGAAAGATTACTTAATTTCGAAAAGCTAATTTAAAATTTACTTTGGTTTATTCATTGATACAAAAAAGTCTGCATTATTTTTTGTACCTTTTAACTTGGAAAGAAGAAATTCGATTGCATCCATTGTGCCCATTGAACTAAGTATTTTTCTTAAAACATTCATCTTTAATAAATCGTCATTCTTGAAAAGCAATTCCTCTCTTCTTGTTCCAGATCTTGTAATATCAACCGCAGGAAATATTCTTTTATCTGAAATTTTTCTATCCAAAATTAATTCACTATTACCTGTGCCTTTAAATTCCTCAAAAATCACTTCATCCATTCTGCTACCAGTATCAATTAAAGCTGTTGAGATGATTGTAAGGGAACCTCCTTGTTCTATGTTTCTTGCCGCACCAAAAAATCTTTTCGGTCTTTGCAACGCGTTTGCATCTACCCCGCCGGTTAATACCTTACCTGAGCTCGGAACTACTGCATTGTAAGCTCTTCCAAGTCTTGTTATAGAATCCAATAAAATAATTACATCTTTTTTATGTTCGGTTAATCTTTTTGCTTTTTCAATCACCATTTCAGCAACAGCTACGTGTCTTGAAGCTGGTTCATCAAATGTAGAACTAATTACTTCTCCTTTTACTGATCTTTGCATGTCTGTAACTTCTTCCGGTCGTTCATCTATCAATAAAACCATCAAATAACATTCAGGATGATTTTGTGCGATCGAATGTGCAATATTTTGTAAAATAATAGTTTTACCAGCTTTCGGAGGAGAAATAATTAGAGATCTTTGACCCTTTCCAATGGGACTTACAAGATCAATTAATCGTGCCGTAAGATCCGGTTTTTTTTCCACTGTAGCTGTCTCGACTTCCATTTTTAATTGTTTATCAGGATACAGAGGAGTTAAGTTATCAAAAGCAATTTTATTTCTAGCTTTATCAGGATTATCAAAATTTATTTTATCAACTTTTAATAAAGCGAAATATCTTTCTTGATCTTTAGGAGCTCTTATTTCACCCTCAACAGAATCTCCCGTTCTTAATCCAAATCTTCTAATTTGACTCGGACTCACATATATATCATCTGGTCCAGGTAAATAATTTGATTCAATGGCTCTTAAAAAACCAAAACCATCTTGTAATACTTCTAAAACACCTCCGCCTGTAATTTGTTCATTTTTCTGTGCAAGTTTTTTTAGAATCGCAAACAAAATTTCTTGTTTACGTAATGTGCTCGGATTCTCAATTTCTAATTTTTCGGCTTGAGAAATAAGTTCTGCGGGTGTTTTCTTTTTAAGTTCTTCTAGATTCATGTTTGATTGTTTAATTTAAGAGACGTAGGCTGAATATAATATCTTTTTAATATATTTCAAGTCTCATAATGGTTTAAAAATCACTACCAATATAATGCCTACTAGCAAAACAGTAGGTATTTCGTTGATTATTCTATAAAATTTAGGGGAATAAGAGTTATTATTTACAATAAATTTTCTCAAGCATTGGAATAAAAAGAAGTGATAAATCGTCAATATAATTACAAAAGCTAACTTTAATTGAAGCCAAAGAAATGCAAAGTTATCCATTCCAATAGTATGAATTAATAATATTCCAAATATCCAAGATATAATCATCGCTGGATTCATTATATAAATAAAAAGCCTTCTCTCCATCACCTTAAATGTTTCGATTAAATCTTTAGATTTATTATCTCTAATAGCCTCGCTATGATAAACGAATATTCTTGGTAAATACAAAAGTCCTGCCATCCAAGAAATAACGGCTATTAGATGAATTGATTTAAATAATAAATATGTGTTCATTAAAATTTTCCTATTTTTTTAGCATTTTTATAAAAAATTTTTGCTAACTCGTCGTTCGCTTTATTCTTAAATATCATGTCATTTTTATTCATTAATTCAACTGGTCTTTTTGTATGCTCATGGTATTTAAATGTATCATTCCCTCTTGCTTGCTGAACAAAAATCTTTCCTAGTACTTGATCAACATTCGTTCCTATATAGCTTTGTATAACAAACCCTATTCTCCTTTGATGACTTTTATTGGGTCCTGATCCATGAACAATCATTGGATGATGAAGAGATAGTTGACCAGCCTTGAGTATGTTGAGTGTGGTTTTTTCTATTGGAACATTTTGAACGGTTTGACCACGTGTTAATAAATTATTTTCATTATAAGTATCCTTGTGATCTTTAATTTTTTCTTTATGAGATCCTGACCACATTCTCATACACCCATTTTCTTCATTAGCATCCGTAATTGCCAACCATGCTGTTACCCAGTTATAGGGTTCAAAACCAATATATTTTGCATCTTGGTGCCAACTCACAAAACCTTTGTTGTCTGGATCTTTTATAAATAAGGTTGTCCCGCCAACTAAAATATCTTTGCCAATAATACTTTCTACGGCATCTAAAATTTTGGAATTATGACAAACTTTATCGAATGTGGGAGATATATAATGGACATTATTCCTTCCTAGCCCAACTAATTCATCTGGCCATTTCTTTTCGATATATTCAATTTCTTTTTTAATTTCTTTTGCTTCTTCTAAAGACAAAACATCTATAGGAGCTACATATCCATTATCTCTATAATCTTTTAGCTTTTTAGCGCTAAGCATGGACATTTTTTATGTTTATCAGGACACATTACAGATGATACAAAATTTCCTTTTGTTTCTTGTTGTAAAACTAGTTCTGTAAGTCCATTAATAAAATTCTCCTCAATCCCTAATGCTGGTACTCTTTTGTAAAAACTGCAACCATTTTTTTCTGCTAATTTTTTATATTCAATATCTAATTCTACTAGTGTTTCTGAGTGTTCTGAAACGAAGGCGACAGGCACTATAATAATCCCTTTTTTTTCTTTGGAGTATTTAATTATTACTTCATCTGTAGACGGTCCAATCCATTTCATGGGTCCTACACGACTTTGATAACTTATTATATAATCTAAATTTTGATCCTTTAACTTAGACATTATTCCTTCGACGGTTTGCTCTACTTGCCATTGATATGGATCACCTTTTTTTATTTTATTTTCGGGTAATCCGTGGGCAGAAAAAAGTAATTTAAAATTTCTATTTTCTAAATTTTTTATTGTTTTTTTAATAAGGTTTGCATGTGATTCTAAAAAATTATTTTCTGTCGGATAACAACAAATAGTTTTAGTTTTGATTTTATAATTTTCTTTTTCACACAAATCATTCCATTCTTTGATAGAAGAGCCTGAAGTTGATGCTGAATATTGAGGGTAAAGAGGTAAAAGTACTATTTCGTCAGCATTATATGCTTTAACTTCTTTTATTATGTCTGCAGCTCGTGGGTGCCAACAACGCATAATAACAAAACATTTATAATTTCCTTTTTTTAATAGACTGTTTTCCAAACTTTTTGCTTGGTTTTGAGTAAGTTCAAGTATGGGGGACTTATTTCCTATTTCTTTATAAATATTCTTAGCAATCGGCGCTCTTCTTTTAGAAATAAATTTTGCTAAGGGATATCTAAAAATTGAGGGAATGCTGATAATTGCAGGATCATTAAATAAATTAAATAGAAAAGGCTCAACACTTTCCAATTTATCAGGGCCTCCTAAATTAAATAGAATAACTGCTTTTTTCATTTATTTTTTTTTCTCCTTATTTATTATCTCTAACTATTTTAATAATATACTCTATTGTTTCTGGTTTGATTTCTGGCAAAACTCCGTGACCTAAATTAAATATGTATGGATAATCTTTAAATATATTAAGATACTTATCAATATTTTTTCTAATATTTTCTTTATCTGTTAGTAATATTTTAGGATCCAATCCACCTTGAATTGGTAAATCTTTTAACTTTTCTTTAATCCATTTTGGATCTACGTCGTAATCAATACTAATACAGTCTGGCTTAACTATTGAACAAAAATCAACATAACTTTCTCCAATCCCCTTAGGAAAACAAATTACTGGTATTTTTTTTGACTTAACATGTTCTACTATTTTTAATATTGGAATATAACAATAATTTGAAAACTCTTTTTTAGGTAATAATCCAGCCCAGGAGTCGAATATTTGTATTATATTTGCTCCGGCTTCTATTTGTTTATCAATATGCAAGCATATCATTTCTTCTATTTTTCTTAATAATTTATTAACCAAAGATTTATCTTTGTTAATATTATTGAAATTAAAATTATTTTTGGGTGATCTTTTATTCAACATATATAATAATAAAGTCCAGGGCGCTCCTACAAATCCTATGAGTTCTTTATCTTTTAAATTCTCTTTTACTTTTTTTATTCCTTCATATATAGGCGATAGTTTTTGAATAAAATTTAACGTGTCAGTATTAAGAATATTATCTAAATTAATATCTTCTAAAATTGGTCCAGTATTTTTTTTAAATTCTACTTTTTGCCCTATCGCATATGGGATCATTAAAATATCTGAAAAAATTATAGCTGCATCTAAATCAAATCTTTTTAAAGGTTGTAATGTAATTTCACTAACTAAATCAGGATTTAAACATAATTTTATAAAATCTGGGTTTTTTTTTCTAATTTCTCTAAACTCAGGTAAATATCTACCTGCTTGTCTCATAAACCATATAGGTATGTAAGACGTTTCCTTTTCTCTAATGCATTCCTGCAATCTATCTTTCATTAATATATTATATAAATAAGTTAGTAGTAGTAGTAGGGCATGTTAATAGTGTTAGCAATTAGTTGTCTACAGTTTATCCCTTAAAAATGTTATCAAAATACAATGTATGTTATTGATATTATTATATATATTAAAAAATGTTAGTAAGTTAAATATTTTGTTTATACTTTATCAACGTTAAAAGTTTGTTACTTATTAAACAATTTATTTAACTAAATAATATAAAAAATGGAATTTTATATATAATTATTTAAAATTAAAAATTTATTAACATCTTATGGACAAGACTTACCAGATTTATCAAGTTTCCGATTCAACCGGAGAAACATTAGATAGAATTTTTTCAGCTATAAAAGCTCAATTTTCTAATTTTGATTGTAAAACTATACACTATTCTTTTACACGAACAGAAAATCAATTAGATAAAATTATTTCAAAATGCAAGACAGAAAAAAATGTAATTATTTTATATACTATTGTTGATGACAATTTAGCAAAATATTTAGACAAAACATGTAAAAAAAATAATATTCCATGTTTTGAAGTTTTAGGAAAATTAATATCTGATTTTTCTAAATTACTTAAAAAAGAAGCAAGCCACAAGCCTAGTGGGCAACATGTTCTAGATGAAGAATATTATAACAGAATAGAAGCTGTTCAATTTACCATGTCCCATGATGATGGAAAAAAAATATCAGACTTAGATAAATCTGATGTAATTTTAGTAGGTGTAAGCAGAACCAGCAAAACACCAACTTCAATTTATTTAGCAAACAGAGGTTATAAGGTTGCTAATATACCTTTAATATCAAATAAAGATCTTCCTGCAAATCTAATAGAAAGTTCTAAAAAAACCTTTGTTGTAGGTTTAATTTGTGATGCAAGCAGATTGTTAGATGTAAGAAGAAACAGAATTCAATCAATGCATGAAGATAGACCTAGCAATTATACAAATGAGGAGGAAATATTAAATGAATTGGAAATTTCTAAGAATTTATTTAAAAAATATAATTGGCCAATTATTGATGTTACAAGAAAATCAGTTGAGGAAACAGCAGCGTCAATAATAAAAACACTAGATATATTAAACTCTAAATGAGTAGTAAAATTATTCTCGCGTCAACAAGTGAAGTGAGAAAGAAGATTTTAAATGAAAATAATATTATCTGTGAAGTAGTTCCCTCTAATATTGATGAGGAACCAATTAAAGAATCTTTACTTAAAGAAAAAGCAACACCAGAAATAATTTCAAAAAATCTAGCAGAATTAAAAGCAAATAAAGTTAGTGAAAAAAAACCAAATCATACAGTATTAGGAGCAGATAGTGTCATCGATTTAAATGGTGAGCTTATTTCAAAACCAACTAATAGAGACGAAGCTTTACAAATACTTCAAAAATTAAATGGACAAAAACATCAGCTAATTAGTTCTGTTTGCATATCTAAAAATGGGTCTATGATATGGCATTATACAGATGCTGCAACTTTAACAATGAAAAAACTTGGTTTAAAAGAATTAGAATCATATTTAAAAAAAATAAAAGATAAAGAATTATTTGCATATGGCGTTTATCAAATAGAAGCTGATGGAAAATTTCTATTTTCAAATATTGAAGGGGACGAAGATACGATTATGGGCTTACCAGTTAAACAAATAAAAGAATATTTATGGAAAATAAATTAAATTTTTTCTTTAAAAATCAAGTTTGGCATTTAGGTGGAATAATTATTATATTTTACATAAGTTTACAATTTGCTGATCTTGAAAAAAACACAAATACATTTATGGACATAAGTACTTTAAATTGGTTCATTATCGCTATGTCTATACCATTAATTCATCAGGTGTATGTTTGGATCTGTTGGAGGTCCGAATTGTGTTGGAAATCAATAAGTAATACAATTGGTTTTAAGGGATATGTAATAATTTTTTTTATTTTAATTATCTCAAGACTTTCAGCAATTGTGTTATGTTTTGTAGATTATGGTTCTTTATACACTCCTGGATGGTTTGCTTGGTCTTTAGCGATTATTATTTTTATTCCTGGGGCTTATACAATGTATTCAGTAAAGAAATATTTTGGTTTTTTACGTGCCGCGGGAGCCGATCATTTTGACTCTAAATATAGAGATATATCTTTTGAAAGAAGAGGTATTTTTAAATGGACACCTAACGCAATGTATGTTTTTGCAATAGGAATTCCCTTTGCTTTTGCAACTGCCGCAGGATCTAAATCAATGTTTATAGTTGCAATTTATACTTACATTGCCATTTGGTTGCATTATTTTTGTACAGAAAAAGAAGATTTTAAAATTATATATGGAAACAGTTAAGTGAAAAAATATTTTGTTATAGGAAATCCAATTGAGCATTCATTGTCACCTAAATTGCACAATCATTGGATAAAGGAAAATAATATCGAAGCCGTTTATGACAAGAAACAATTAAATGAAAATGATATTGAAGGAATGATCAGCGATGTTAAAAAAGGGAAACTAGATGGAATAAATGTAACAATTCCCTTTAAAAAATCTGTTATACCTTTTTTAGATGAATTAACTCCTCTTGCAGATGAGGTGCAATCAGTAAATACGATCTATAAAGAAAATCAAAAAGTTATCGGACATAACACAGATGTTGGTGGTTTTAAGAAAAGCTTAGAGTATATAAATTATAAAACAAAAAATAAAAAAGTATTTATTTTAGGAGCCGGAGGTGTTGTGCCCTCGATACTAAAAGCTTTAGAAGAATTAAAAGCTGCTAAGGTTTATATAAGCAATAGAACAAAGGAAAAGGCAAAAGATTTAGAAAGCCATTATAAGATATCTTTAGGTTTGGAAACCTTAGATTGGGGTCAAAGTCCTGATTTTGATATAATTATTAATGCAACAAGTTTGGGTTTAAAAAATAATGATAAAATAGAATTAGATTACAGCAAGCATAAACCCAAATTTTTTGGAAAAAAGAAATTATTTTATGATGTTATTTATAACTTCAATAAAACAAATTTCCTTTTAAAAGGTGAAGAGTTAGGAAATGAAACTACAAACGGGAAAATGATGTTTATATGTCAGGCTCAATTAGCATTTAAAATTTGGCATAATATTTTACCAAAAATAGATAATGAAACGATTAAATTATTAGGGGGTGAAATTACCAGCCTGTCTAAATATTGAAGTGTATATATGATTAAAATTGCTGTTCTAGGAGATATTGGCTCTGGCAAAAGTTATGTAGCAAAATTATTTGGCTATCCAGTTTTTAATGCAGATGTCGAAGTTGCTAAATTATATAGAAAAAGCAGAAAATGTTACAACAAACTTAAAAAAATACTTCCTAATTATATAAACTCATTTCCTGTAAAAAAATTTGAACTTTCAATAGCTATTATGGAAAATCAACAAAATCTTAAAAAAATTATAAAAATTGTCCATCCAGAAGTTCGTAGTAGAATGAATAATTTTATTAAAAAAAACAGAAATAAAAAATTTATTGTTTTGGATATTCCATTGTTAATGGAAAATAAAATAAATAAAAAAAATGATATTTTAATTTTTGTAGATGCTAAAAAAAAAGAGATCAAAAAAAGGGTAAAAAAAAGAAATGTAAGTGCTAAAATCTTAAAAAAATTTCAACTTCCTTTAGAAATTAAAAAAAAGAAATCAGATTATATAATAAAAAATAATTTTAGACATGATTCAACTAAAAAAAATGTTAAAAGAGTGCTTAGGAAAATTTTATTAAATGCTTGAAGTTATATTAGATACTGAAACCACAGGTTTATTAGTAGCAGAAAAACACAAAATTGTAGAAATTGGGTGTATTGAATTAGAGAATCAAATACCAACAAATAGAATTTTTCATGAATATATTAACCCTCAAAGACAAGTATCAAAAGAGGCATTCAATGTTCATGGTTACACTGATGAGTTTTTATCTGATAAAAAAAAATTTTCAGAAATTTCTGAAAGCTTTTTAGAATTTATAAAAAATAAAAAAATAATAATTCATAATGCAGCTTTTGATTTATCGTTTTTAAATTACGAATTAAAAATAATTAATAAAAAAGAAATAGATAAAAACAATATTATTGATACCTTAGAAATAGCACGTCAAAAATACCCTGGTGCTCAAAATTCTTTAGATTCTCTTTGCAAAAGATTCAATATTGATAATTCGAAAAGAGAAAAACATAGTGCGTTAACTGATTGTCAACTTCTTAAAGAAGTTTATATAAATTTATTGGATCAAAAGGAGCCAAAATTAAATTTTGAAAATGTTGAAACTGGCTCACCAAAACTTAACAATGATGAATATAAAACAAAAAATAATTTAAGAAAAATAATCAAACCTACAAATGAAGAATTAAACCTGCACAAAAAATTTTTAAAAAATTCTTTGCAAAAAAATTTTTTTAATTAAAGTTTATTTTTATCTTTAAATAATTTTTCAAAATCTACATTTTTTTCTATAGTAATATTTTTTACACCAGCTTGAGTAAAAAGAAAAACAAAAGTTTCATATAATGTAGGATAAACTTCGGTAGGAACTTTAATTAAAACAATTTTTTCTAATTCATCTTTTTCTTCCTTTTCATTATCTTTTTCGATCGAAACCAACGAAGAAAGATTAATTTCTGTTAACATTTTATGTTTTACCTCTTTTGTTGGTACAATTCTTAGCACTGTATTAACTTCTATTATATTATTCTTATATGGATTACTTTTTATGTCAAAATTTAAATTGTACTTAGGAATCTCTTTTTCTAACATAAAAAATGTTTCAGCGTTAGGAATTTCAAAAGATACATCTTTTATAAATTTTGATAGTATTTTATAATTCATTAATTATTTTCCTCTTTATCATTTTTATTTTCCTCGAAGTCTCCTTCAATAAAATCCTCATTAATTTCTTTTTTTTTAAATTTTGTTGATATTATTCTTATAACAATTTTTCTTGTTGGAGGAATTATTAACAAAAAACCAATTAAATCAGTTAAAAAACCCGGAATGATAAGCAATAAAGCTGCAAAGGCTAGAGCAGCACCAGATATAATTTCATATACGGGGACTTGATTTTTTATTATTTGTTGGAAACCTGATCTCAAAGCATTAATACCTCCTAATCTAGCAAAAAAAACTCCTGTTATAGCAGTAAAGAAAATTAAGAAAATAGTATTGAAGGCACCAATGATTCCACCAACTTTAATCATTAAATAAATTTCAATTAAGGGGACACAAATTATTAGAAGAAGAACAGCGCTCATTTGTCTGATTATTTATCTTTGCATATTATATCATTTAGGTAGTATAATCAAAAATCATATGAGCAATCAATTTGGATACATAGATATCATTCTTCTAGCAATGTTTGCAGGTTTTATTATTTTAAGACTTAGAAATATTTTAGGAAGAAAAACAGGGCATCAAGGAAAGCCCACTAGAGGTTTCTACCCAAGAGGCGTAGAAGTTCTTAAAGATATAGAAAACAATGAAGCAATAAAATCAGGAAATATTGATGAGAATGCGAAAAAACAGTTTTTAAAAGGTGCTGAGATAGCATATGAAGAAATTGTTACCTCATTTGCTAAAGGCGACAAGAGTGCGCTCAAACGTTTGTTAGAAAAAAATTTATTTAAACGTTTTTCTGAAGTTATTGATGAAAGAAAGAATAAACAACTAACATATGAAACAACTTTTATAGGTTTAAAATCGTCAAAAATATTAGAATTTAAAAAAATAGAAAATATTTATAAAGTTACTGTAAATTTTGTTAGTGAGATAATTACTTGCGTGAAAAATAAAGATAACCAAGTAGTTGAAGGTAATCCAGATACTATTAAAACAGTTAATGATGAATGGCAATTTTCTAAAAATATGTGGAGCCAAGATCCTACTTGGTATTTGGTTAATACATCAAAATAAATAGTGAAAAAAAAAAGTTCTGTTACAAAAAAAGACATAAAGGACTGGTTAGCTTTTACTCAAACAAAAGATCATATTTTTGATAAAGATGAAGGAGATTTAACAAAAGATAGTAATAAAAAAATATTTAAATTAGATTTGCACGGACTTTCACTAATTGAAGCTAATAGTGTTGTAAAAAAATTTATATTAAAATCCTATTCTGCGGGCTGTAGAAAAATATTAATAGTAACTGGGAAAGGATTAAGATCAAAAGTAAGTAAAAATCCTTATATTTCGCAAAAATTTAATGTTCTAAAAAATTCAATTCCTGAATTTATTAAAAATGAAGATGATCTAAAGAATAAAATATCTAATATATCCACTGCCTCTTTAAAAGATGGAGGAGATGGTGCTTTTTATATTTTTTTAAAAAAAAAGAAATTATAAAATAAATTTTGACAAATCAGTATCTTTAGCAAGTTCACCAAGATTTTTAGTTACATAATTTTTATCAATCACAAGAGTTTCTCCACTTCTGTCTGTTGCTGTAAAACTAATTTCATCTAAAACTCTTTCAATAATTGTATGCAATCTTCTAGCACCAATATTTTCAATACTTGCATTTATTTCGGTTGCTAATTTTGCAATAGTTTCAATTCCATCTTTTGTAAATTGGAGAGTCACTTTCTCTGTTTCCAATAACGCTTTATATTGTTTTATTAAACTATTATCTGGTTCTTCTAAAATTCTTCTAAAATCTTCACTAGTTAAAGCATTTAATTCAACTCTAATTGGTAGTCTTCCTTGAAGTTCAGGCAATAAGTCTGAGGGTTTAGCTAATTGAAAGGCACCAGAAGCAATAAACAAAATGTGATCAGTTTTTATTGGACCATGTTTTGTACTAACTGTTGTTCCTTCTATTAGTGGGAGCAAATCTCTTTGTACTCCTTCTCTGGAAACGTCACCACCAATTCTGTCTCCTCTAGCTGAAACTTTATCTATCTCGTCCAAAAAAACTATACCATTATTTTCCGTTGAAATTTTTGCGGTTTTTATAATTTTATCTTGCTCAATCATTTTGTCTGATTCTTCTGCTATTAAAATTTCATGAGATTCTTTTACAGTAATTTTTTTCTTTTTTCCTTTTTTAATATTTTTCCCCAGCATTTCTGATATATTAATCATTCCGACGTTAGCACCTGGCATACCTGGAATTTCAAAACTAGGCATACTTGTTGCATCACTTATTTCAATTTCTATTTCATTATTATCAAGATCCCCATTTCTAAGCCTTTTTCTAAAACTTTCTCTAGTAGCAACACTAGCTTTATTACCTACAAGAGCATTTAAAACTCTTTCCTCAGCAGCTTGTAGTGCTTTTGTATGTACTTCTTTTTTCATTCTATCTTTTTCGATTGCAATAGATATTTCAAGTAAATCTCTTATAATTTGTTCTACGTCCCTACCAACATAACCAACTTCTGTGAATCTAGTTGCTTCAACTTTTATAAATGGTGCTTCGGTTAATTTTGAAAGCCTTCGCGATATTTCTGTTTTACCGACACCAGTTGGCCCTATCATTAAAATATTTTTTGGTAAAACTTCATCTCTCATATCACCTTTTAATGCCTGTCTTCTCCATCTATTTCTAAGAGCAATAGCCACTGCTCTTTTTGCAGCCTTTTGTCCAATTACGTAACGATCTAATTCAGAAACTATTTCTCTGGGAGATAATGATGAAACTACTGATCTATCATCTTTTTCTTTAGAAGCTTCTCTCGCAGGTAAAGATGTTATGTTTGATTTTTGTTTCATTTAATTAAATTTTTTCTAAAGTTATGTTATTATTAGTAAATACACAGATTTCTGATGCAACTTGAATTGATTTTTTAGCAACTTCTTCTGCTGATAATTTTGAATCCATTAAAACCTTAGCTGCTGCGAGCGCATAATTACCACCAGAACCTATTCCAATAATTCCTTCTTCAGGTTCTAAAACATCTCCAGTGCCAGAAATTATAAAACTTTTTTCTTTATCAGCTATTGCCATTAATGCTTCTAATCTTCTTAAGTATTTGTCTGTTCTCCAATCTTTAGCCAATTCAACTGCTGCCCTTGTAAGATTTCCAGCATGTTTTTCTAATTTTGCTTCTAGTCTTTCAAATAATGTTAAAGCATCAGCGGTAGAACCAGCAAATCCTGCTATAACATTTCTTTTTTCAATTTTTCTAACTTTTTTGGCTGTACTTTTAATTACAGTATTACCCAGGCTTACCTGACCATCTCCAGCAACTACTACATCTTTACCTTTTCTTATTAGGACAATTGTAGTTCCATGCCAATTTGAATTACCACTCATAGTATTAGCTTATGTGGAGATTTATTTGCCATCTTCAAGCCCAAAAGTTCAATTTATTGATATATTCTTGAAATATTTATATACCCTGTTATTACAGAAGCGCTATATGCCAAGAAAAGCTAAAATTAACAGAAAGACTAAAGAAACCAACATAGTTGTTGAAACTAACTTAGATGGTAAAGGATCTTATAAAATAGATACTAAAATAGGTTTTTTAAATCACATGTTGGAACAATTATCTAAACATTCTCTAATTGATTTAAAAATAATAGCAAAGGGAGATACACATATAGATTTACATCATACGACTGAAGATACAGGAATAGCAATAGGCGAGTGTATAAAAAAAGCACTACACTCTTCAAAGGGAATCAAAAGATATTCGCATGCTTTAATTCCTATGGATGAAACTTTAACCAGAGTTTCTATAGATGTTTCAAACAGACCATATTTGGTATGGAAAGTTAAATTAAAAGTAGAAAAATTAGGTGAAATGGATACTGAATTATTTAAAGAATGGTTTCAGGCTTTTTCACAAGCTGCAGGCATAACATTGCATATTGAAAATATTTATGGCGACAATAGTCATCATATAATCGAATCTTGTTTTAAAGGACTCGCAAGATCTTTACGTGGTGCTATAGAAATAGATAAAAGAATTAAAAATAAAGTACCTTCAACTAAAGGCGTTCTATAAAAGAAAATGTCCATTACAGT
>CACLMO010000009.1 GCA_902608065.1 uncultured Pelagibacteraceae bacterium | reverse complement strand
AACTTGGATTTTGTTGTTCATGCAATAGCTTTTTCAGATAGATCAGAACTTTCGGGTGAATATATAAACACTTCAAGAGAAAATTTTTTAAAAAGTATGTTGATTTCATGTTTTTCACTCACGGAAATTGCAAAAGAAGCATCAAAAATTATGAGCAAAGGATCAAGTATGCTAACGTTAACTTATGAGTCTTCTAGGGTTATCCCAAATTATAATGTAATGGGTGTTTGTAAGGCAGCTTTAGAAAGTAGTGTAAAATACCTAGCCAGAGACTTAGGATCAAAAGGAATAAGAGTAAATGCAATTAGCGCTGGTCCAATTAAAACATTAGCTGCTTCAGCAATCGGTGATGCAAAATTTCTTTACAAATGGAATGAAGATCATTCTCTTTTAAAAAGAAATGTGGATATAAATGATGTTGGAGGATCAGCTTTATATCTTTTAAGTGACTTGTCCGCAGCTGTAACAGGTGAAATTCATTATGTCGATGCTGGATATAATAAAATTGGAATGCCTAACCCAAAAAATATTACGTAAATTTAACTTGCTTCTTTAATCGAAAGTTTAACTTTACCTCTATCAAAGCCTATAACTTTTACTGAAACTTCATCTCCTTCTTTTACAACATCCGATACTTTAGAAACTCTTTTTCCAGCAAGTTGTGAAATATGAACCAGTCCATCTTGTTTTCCTAAAAAATTTACAAAAGCTCCAAATTCCATTATTTTTACAACTTTTCCTTTATAAATTTTTCCCATTTCTGGTTTAGCAATTATATTTTTTACCATTTCCATTGCTTTATTTCTTGATGCTTCATCTGGTGCTGCAATAGTAACTTCACCTGTATCTTTAACATCAACTTTTGCACCAGATAATTCTACAATCTCTCTGATGGTAGCTCCACCTTTTCCAATAACTGCAGCTATATCTTTTTTGTCAACTGTAATAGTTTCAATTTTTGGAGTATGTTTAGACACTTCTTTTCTTGAAGTCTTAATTGTTTTACTCATCTCTTCAAGAATATGAGCTCTTCCTTCTTTAGCTTGACTTAACGCCTGTTCCATAATTTCAAATGTGATTCCGGTAATTTTTATATCCATTTGTAATGAAGTAATTCCATTTTTTGTTCCTGCTACTTTAAAATCCATATCTCCTAAGTGATCTTCGTCTCCCAAAATATCTGATAATACAGAAAATTCTTCTTTTTCTTTTATTAAGCCCATTGCTATTCCTGCAACTGGGTCAGCTATTGGAACAACTCTTTTTTTTAAAGCGTCACCTAGGTATGTAAAAGCAAGCTCCGCACCATGTTCAGATAATTTTTTAGCTATTCCCCATGCAATAGATCGATCATTTGCCACTCCCATTATCAAACCTTTTTTTCCTATTAACAAACTCATAAATTATATTTTTTCAAAGATTAAAGTTGCGTTTGTTCCACCGAATCCAAAACTATTAGACATTACTGCGTTTAAAGTTACATCTTTTTCAACTTTCGTAACTATTGGATATTTTTTTGCTTCTTCATCCATTTCATTAATATTTATTGAAGCAGATATGAAATTATTTTTCATCATAATTAAACTATAAACGGCCTCATGTACTGATGTAGCTCCTAGCGAGTGACCAGAAAGTGATTTTGTAGAACTTATTTTTGGTATTGAACTTTTAAAAGCTTCACTAACTGCCTTAAGCTCAGTAATATCTCCCACAGGTGTTGAAGTTCCATGTGTATTTATATAATCAATTTTATTTTTACTAGTACTTAAAGCCATATTCATACATCTTACCGCACCTTCTCCTGAAGGAGCAACCATATCATAACCATCAGATGTAGCTCCGTAGCCAGTAATCTCTGCATAAATTTTAGCTCCCCTTGCTTTTGCATGTTCGTATTCTTCTAAAACCAGAACACCACCACCACCTGAAATTACAAACCCATCTCTAGTTTTGTCGTATGGTCTAGATGCTTTCTCTGGAGTATCATTATACTTAGATGATAAAGCTGTCATTGCATCAAACATTGCAGTTAAAGCAAAATGAACTTCATCACTTCCGCCTGCAAAAATTATTTTTTGTTTTCCTAATTGGATTAGCTCCATTGCATTTCCAATACAATGTCCGCTGGTAGCACAGGCTGAGCTAATTGTGTAATTTACTCCTTTTATCTTAAATGGAACGGCTAAAGTAGCTGAAGCAGTACTAGCCATTGTTCTAGGAACTACAAATGGTCCCATTTTTTTTGGATTTTTTTCTCGTGTCTTGTCAGCTGCTAAAATAACATTTTTAATTGAAGGACCTCCAGATCCCATGATCATGCCACTTGAAATGTTACTTACATCTTTTTCTTCAAGACCAGAGTCTTTAACCGCTTCTTTCATAGCTATATAATTATAAGCTGATCCATCACCCATGAATCTGATTATTTTTCTGTCAACATGATCTTCAAGTTTGATGTTTGGTTTGCCATGAATATTACTTTTTAAGTTATACTCCTTATATTCTTCACAAAACGTAATTCCTGATTTTGAATTAATCAGAGATCGATAAACTTCTTCTTGATTATTACCTAGACAAGAAACAACACCAATTCCAGTAATTACTACTTTTTTCATGATTTAAACAATCCTACTTTCAAATTTTCTGCCTCATAAATTTCTTTATTGTCAGCGTATAACACTCCATTCGCCAAGCCTACGACAGTTCCCGTTTTTTTTAAAACTTTTTTTATATCAATCTTATATTTTGCAATTTTGGCATTTATAAGTACTTCACCAGTAAATTTAACAGAATTTACTCCAAGAGCACGTCCTTTTCCTGGCTCTCCTATCCATCCTAAATAAAATCCTACCAACTGCCACATAGCATCTAAACCAAGACATCCAGGCATAACTGGATCTTCTTTAAAATGGCAATCAAAAAACCATAAATTTTTTTTTATATCGAGCTCTGCTTCTACAAATCCTTTATTAAATAAACCTTTAGTATTTTGGATGTTAGTAATTCTGTCAAACATTAACATTGGTGGTGATGGTAATTTTGCATTTCCTGGACCAAACAATTTTCCATTAGCACAGTCAATTAATTCTTCATATTTAAAGCTGTTTTTTTTTATCATATAAGTAAACTAATACTTGATTAATATACTTTATTACATATATTTAGCTTAGAACGATTATAAATTAAAAATACAACAAAAGCACTGTTTTTAAACGAAATGGATCAATTAAAAAATCATATAAAAAGGCTTAGAGCCGTTGGATTGAGGTCTACAAAACAGAGGCTTGCTATATGTAAGATACTTTTTGATAGAAAAAAAACATTTCATTTTACAATTGAAAAATTAAAAAAAATTGCAGAAAAAGAAAGTAAAAAAAAAATTTCTGTTGCGACATTATACAATACGGTGCATGCCTTTAAAGAAAAAGGATATTTAAAAGAAATTTCGCTAAAAGGTAACAAAACTTTTTTTGATACAAACACAACACATCACCATCATTTTTATGATGAAGACACGTCTCAATTGGTAGATATAGAAGAAGATCATGTTTCAATAAACACTTTACCTAACACACCAAATGGAAAAAAAATTAAATCTGTAGAAGTTCTAGTTAAAATTGTAGATATTAATTAAATTAAATATTACAAAATTATTAAATCAAAAAAATAAATTAGAATAGTTCTAATATATTGACTCTACTTTAGAATAGTTATAAAGTAGAAGTTAATATGAGTGAGCAATCAAAATGCCCTTTCACAGGCACGGGGACACCTTCAAAATTTCCTACTGGTAAAGGTACATCCAATAGGGACTGGTGGCCAAATAGTTTAAATCTTAAAATTTTAAGTCAACATTCTTCTTTAGTTGATCCTATGGATAAGAAATTTGATTATGCAAAAGAATTTAAAAAACTTAATTTTAAAGCACTAAAAAAAGATTTGCATAAATTAATGACGGATTCACAAGATTGGTGGCCTGCGGACTATGGTCATTATGGAGGACTTTTTATTCGATTAGCATGGCATGCAGCCGGAACATATAGAACCGGTGATGGACGTGGAGGAGCTGGAACTGGCAATCAACGTTTTGCTCCACTAAATAGTTGGCCAGACAATGTTAATTTAGATAAAGCAAGATTATTACTTTGGCCTATAAAAAAAAAATATGGAAAAAAAATTTCATGGGCTGATCTATTCATTTTAGTTGGTAATGTAGCGTTGGAGTCGATGGGATTTAGAACTTTCGGTTTTGGAGGAGGTCGAGATGATATTTGGGAACCCGAAGAAGATATTTACTGGGGATCAGAAAAAGAATGGCTTGGAGTTAACCGTTACAGCGGTAAGAGAGATCTTGAAAATCCTTTAGGAGCATCTCATATGGGTTTGATTTATGTAAATCCACAAGGACCTGAAGCAAATCCCGATCCTCTTCTAGCTGCTCACGATATTCGTGAAACTTTTGGACGTATGGCAATGAACGATTACGAAACAGTCGCCCTTATAGCTGGAGGCCATACTTTTGGAAAATCTCATGGTGCTGCACCTGAGTCACATAAAGGACCAGAACCGGAGGGTTCAAAAATTCAAGAACAAGCTACAGGTTGGAATAGTAATTATAAAAGTGGTAAGGGAGTAGATACTATCAGCAGTGGACTAGAGGGTGCCTGGACACAAAATCCTAAAAAATGGGATATGGGATATTTTGATAATTTGTTTAACTATGATTGGAAACTAACAAAGAGTCCAGCAGGCGCACATCAGTGGACGCCGAAGCAAAATGGTAGTGCTATACAAATGGTTCCTGATGCTCACGATAAATCCAAAAAACATCCACCCATGATGTTAACTACTGATCTTTCTATGAGAATGGACCCTGATTATGGATCAATTTCTAAAAACTTTCATGAAAACCCCGATGAGTTTGCAGATGCATTTGCAAGAGCTTGGTTTAAACTTACACACCGTGATATGGGGCCACGTGCATGTTATTTGGGTCCAGAAGTTCCAAAAGAAGAATTAATTTGGCAAGATCCTATACCGAAAGTTAAATATAAACTTAAAAATAAAGATATTAATATCCTTAAAGCAAAAATATTAAAATCAGAACTTACCATCTCCCAGTTAGTATCTACAGCTTGGGCATCAGCATCAACTTTTCGTGGTTCAGATAAAAGAGGTGGAGCTAATGGAGCGCGAATTCGACTTGAACCTCAAAAAAATTGGGAAATTAATAATTCATCTGAACTATCAAAAGTTCTTAAAGGTTTAGAAAAGATACAAAAAGATTTTAATACTAAGAGTAAAATGGTTTCAATAGCCGACCTGATTGTTTTAGGTGGTTGTGCAGGAATTGAAAAAGCAGCAAAAAAAGCTGGTCAAAAGGTTACAGTTCCATTTACGCCTGGACGTGGAGATGCTTCGCAAGATCAAACAGACACATACTCTTTTGGTTTACTTGAACCAAAAGCAGATGGGTTTAGAAATTATATTATTCAAACATCTAATGGATCTGGAAAAAAACCTACCGTATCAGCAGAGGAAATGTTGGTAGATCGAGCACAACTAATGAAACTTACAGCACCTGAGATGACAGTTTTAGTTGGCGGTATGCGCGTATTAAATACAAATTTTGATAAGTCAAAAAACGGTGTATTCACAAAAAAACCAGAGACACTTACAAATGATTTTTTTATTAACTTACTTGATATGAGCACGAAATGGAAAGAAGTTTCTCAAAAAGAAGATTTATTTGAGGGTCGAGATCGCAAAACAAACAAAGTTAAATGGATTGGAACTCGAGTTGATCTTATCTTTGGTTCTAATTCTCAACTACGAGCCTTGGCCGAAGTTTATGCTTGTGAAGACTCAAAAGACAAGTTTATAAATGACTTTGTATCTGCATGGACAAAAGTTATGAATCTTGACCGTTTTGATGTTAAATAAAATTTAAAAATTTTAATTAAATTTTCCCCATAAATAATTTTTTAAAACCCATCCATTAAAATCTCCAGTAATAATTTTACACCACTTTTGCTTACATTTTTTAACTAAAACTAATCTTCCCACTTCAACTTTCGCAATTGGTTTTGAGTAGATTGTGGGTTTTTTATAGAGAACAGAATTTTCTTTTATATTTATAGCTGACCTTTTTTTTGATAATTGTGAAATATGTATCCAACCAGAGTTATTTTCATAGTCCTTAATTTTTCTCCAGGTTTCTGATTTATCTAAAATAATAACAGGTAAATATTTTTTCTTATAAACTAGTTTGATAGGATATTTAAAAGAAGGTCCTTGTCTCAAATTAACTTCACTGTTTCTTAAAGATAAAAAATTTACAGATTCTTCAGCGTATAATTTGGAAGAAAAAAATATAAATATTAAAAAAAAAAATAAAAAAATAAAATTTAATTTATAATTTTTGTTCATTACAATAACAATCTGATCGTTTATTTAGTTTTATTTTTCTGAAAGTTAGTTTCAATGCATTTATAATCAGTATATACCCACAGAGTGAATCACCAATTTTAAGAATTTCTTTTACTGCTTCATTGGCCTGAATTGAACCAACTATACCTGCTAAAGGACCTAAAACACCTTCATATTCGCAATTGTCAATATCAGGATTGTCAGGCATTTTTGGAATGAAACATCTCAGACATGGAGATTTTTTTTTAGAAAAATTGAAAGTATAGATTTGTCCATCAAATTTACTTATTGCCCCAGAAACTAGTATTTTTTTTTTATCTAAACAATAATCGTTAATTAAGAAACGTGTCCTAAAATTATCACTTCCATCTATAATTAAATCAAAATTTTTTGCTATTTTATTTATATTAATTTGTGTCAAATTTTTTCTAAAAGCTTCAAATTCTAAATTTGGATTAATCTTTTTTAATTTGTTTATTGCTGAAGATGATTTATCTTTATTAATATCATTAGTTTGAAAAATTATTTGTCGCGCAAGATTAGATATTTCCACTTTGTCCTTATCAATAATACCAATTTTTCCAATACCTAAGGCGGCCAAGTAAATAGCTGCAGGAGAACCCAAACCACCTGCCCCAACAATTAAGACACTAGATTTTAAAAGTTTTTTTTGTCCAATGATTCCGATTTTTTTTAAAATTATTTGTCTTGAATATCTTTCTATTTGTTTTTTATTAAATTTCATTATATTTTTTATTTTCCAGTTGACCCAAAACCACCTTTTCCTCTCGAGGTATCAGATAAATTTTCTACTTCTTCTAAATCCATTTTATGAACTGGAACCAAAATCATTTGAGCAATTCTATCTTTATTATTAATAATGAAATCACTACCTCCATGATTAAAAAGTATCACTTTAATTTCACCTCTATAGTCACTATCAATTGTTCCTGGTGTATTTAGAACTGATATATTTTTTTTTGCTGCTAGTCCTGACCTAGGTCTTATTTGTATTTCATATTTATCAGAGAACGCAACAGAAAGTCCTGTTGGCACTAAACAAGAACTTTTAGGAGTCAATTTAATAGGTTTTTTTATAAAAGCCATTAAATCCATACCCGAAGCACCTGTTGTTTTGTAAGTTGGTATTTCTACCGCTGGATCTAATTTTTTAATTAATACTTTTACCATTAAATTTTAATTTAATTGGCTAATAACTCTATCAATAATTTCGTCTGAAATTTCAGATTTTTTTTTCATACTTAATTTTTCATCGTTAATTTTTTTATTTTTATAAAATATAGTAACTTCATTAAAATCTGATTCAAAACCTATAGATTTATTAGAAACATCATTTGCAACAATCCAATCACAATTTTTTTCCATAAGTTTCTTTTTTGCGTTATTTTTTATATCATATGTCTCTGCAGCAAATCCTATAACTAGTTTTGGTCTAAGTGAGTTATGATTTGAAACATAGTTTAGAATATCAATATTCATTTCTAAATTTAAATTTACATAGTTTTGTTTTTTTATTTTTTGATCTTCTTGTTTTTTAATTTTAAAATCTGTTACAGCCGCAGACAATATAGCAACATCCGCAGGTAAATTATTTTGTGTTTCTCTAAACATTTGAGCAGCAGTTTCAACTTTTATAAAATTTATATTTCTATCTACTTTTAAATTGGTTGGTCCGGATATAAGAGTAGTTTCAAATCCTTTTTTTGATAGAGATTTTGCTAATTCAAAACCTTGTTTTCCACTTGATTTGTTAGTTATAAATCTAACAGGGTCAATATATTCACGAGTCGGGCCTGCAGTTACTAAAGCTTTAAATTTTTTTCTTTGATTTAAATTAGTGAAATAACTTTCAATTTGCTTAACAATTTCAGTGGGTTCTGTCATTTTACCTTCACCATACTCTCCACATGCCATATCACCTGTTTCTGGGCCAATGATTTTGTAACCAAATGTTTTTAATTTATTAAGATTCTCTCTAGTTGAACGATGTTCCCACATTCTAACATTCATAGCTGGTGTTAAAAAAATATCTTTATCTGAAGCAAGCATTACCGTTGAAGCCAAATCATCCGATGATCCGGTGCTCAATTTTGATATAGTATTAGCTGTTGCTGGAGCAACAAGTATTACATCGGACCATCTAGAAAGTGATATATGATCCATTTCAGCTTCATTTTCAGGACTAAATAAGTCTTCATAAACTTTTTCTTGAGAAAGAGACACAACAGATAATGGTGTAATAAATTTTGTAGCGTTTTTAGTTAAGATTGTCTTAACTTTAGCACCTTTTTTTTTTAGAAATCTAATTATTTCTAGGCTTTTATATGCAGAGATTCCTCCACAAATAATTAGAAGTATTTTTTTTTCTAATAAATTATTCATAATTTTGTTATTTGAATACTAAGAGGACAAAAATTACAAGCACTAAAACTCCTCCTAATATCTTATTTCGTATTAATTCTAATTTTAATTCCTCTTCTCTTAAGCTACGATATGCTAAAGTATTTGGATTAAACTTACCTTCTGCTATCAAAGCCATAACATCATTTGCACGGTCCATAATTATTGGTAAATCTGGCAATCTTTTTAAAACCTCTGAAGCTTCACTTATAACTTCGCCAGCTTTATTTATTGGATCTTTAACTTCTTTTAGCCAATTTTCTAATATGGGTCTTGATATACTCCATATATTTGTATCTGGATCAAGATTTCTAGCAACACCCTCAACAACAACCATAGTTTTTTGTAAGAGTAGCAATTGTATTTGAGTTTGCATATTAAACTTTTCTGTAATTTCGAAAAGTTGAGCTAATAATTTTCCTCCAGATATATTTTTTACAGACTGTCCGAAAATAGGTTCCCCTATTGACCGTAGGGCTTGAGCAAATTCATCTTTAGAAACTTCCTTTGAAACTAAACCAGCTATAAAATGTACTTCAGCTACTTTTTTGTAGTCTCTTTTAATAAATCCATAAAGTATTTCTGCTAGATATTTTCTATTATTTTTATCTAATCTACCCATTATTCCAAAATCAACTGGTATAATAGCTCCATCTTTTCCTACGAATAAATTACCCTGATGCATGTCAGCGTGAAAAAAACCATCTCTAACTGCATGTCGTAAAAAATGTTGAATTATATCTTTAGCGAGCTTTTTTGTGTCTATATTTTGTGATTTTATAATTTCAACTTCTCTAATTGAAACTCCATCTATTCTATCTAAACAAAGAACTTTTTTACTTGTTTGATTCCAATAAATTTTTGGAACTCGAAAACCCAAATCATTTTTGGTATTTTCATAAAGTTCATTAGCGGCTGCGGCCTCAAATCTGAGATCCATTTCTACATTTGTAATCTCACGAAGCAATTGAACAATTTCAACCAATTTTAATCTTTTAGTTTTTTTAACAAGAATTTGTACAATATAAGCCAAAAGCATTAGAGCATTTAATTCTTCGTTAAATATTTTCTCTATATCTGGTCTAAGTATTTTGATTGCTATATTTTTTTTCTTTCCTGAAACTTCAATATTTGCAAAATGAACTTGAGCGATCGAAGCTGCAGCAACTGGATCAGAAATATTTGTAATTTGCTGAAAATTTTTATCTCCAATTTCTTTTTTTAATATATTTTTTGCCTCATTCAAATCAAAAGGAGGTAATTTGTCTTGAAGTTTTTCTAATTCTTTAGAAGTGCTATCACCTATAATATCTGGTCTAGTTGCTAAAAATTGACCTAATTTGATAAATGTAGTGCCCATTTCTTGTAAAGCCTTACATAATTTTTCTTCTGGTGAGAAATTATTAACATTTTTTTTGTTTGCAAAACTGAAACCAATTACAAAAAAAATAATTTTAATTACTGTAGGTGGGTTATATATTTCATAAATTGATGAAATTGCTCCAGAAGTAGATAACTTTCTACCAATTTTAAATAACATTAATAATCTTTTTAACATTTTTAAATTTTCCAAGCAGAGTGAATTGCTACTATTCCTCCACTTAAGTTTCTGTAATTTACATTTGTAAAATTATTTTTTTTTAGTAATTTTATTAGTTCTTCTTGCGAATAGAATTCATCTATACTTTTAATTAAATACTCGTAAGGTTCAGATTTACCAACTACAATTTTTCCTAATTTGGGTATTGATCTAGAGTATATTTTGTAAAAGTTGTTTAAAATTTCATTTTTAATCTTTGAAAATTCTAGACACAAAAATCTTCCACCTGGTTTCAAAACTCGAAAAGCTTCTTTAAGAGCTTTATCAATATTTTCAACATTTCTTATACCAAAACTAATTGTATAGTAATTAAAATAATTATCTTTGAATGGAAGTTTAGTTGCTCTATTACAGTACCATCTTATTTTACTTTTTTGTTCAAATTTTTTTTTATTTAGTTCAAGCATTTTCTTATTTTCATCCACGCAACATACATTACTTTTGTAATTTACTTTCTCTAAGAATAATTTTGCAATATCTCCTGTGCCTGAAGCAACGTCAATTAATTTAGTATCTATCTGTGGGTTCAATACGTTTATAAATGTCTTTTTCCATAATCTATGAACACCTAGAGACATTATATCATTCATAATGTCATATTTATCAAAAACATCCTGGAAAACTTTGGTAACTTTTTCAGCTTTATTTTTTTGATAGGTTTTCATTTAATTTAATAGATCATATGTTAAGTTTTTTCACAATATATATAATTTATAAATGCCAGAACTTCCAGAAATAGAAATTGTAAAAAGATCTTTAGCTAAAATGATAAATAAAGCAAAAATTATTGATATTAAAATAAACAATAGAAATTTACGTTATAAATTACCCAAAGAGTTTAGTAAAAATTTAGTTGGTGAGAAAATATTTAAAATTTCAAGAAAATCTAAATACCTAATTTTTCATTTTAAAAAAAGCGTTCTTTTAATACATCTAGGGATGACTGGTAAATTATTGCTTATTAGAAAAACAGATAATTTTATTTTTAAAACAAGTTTTTATTATGATTTAAATATTTTACACAAACATAATCATATCTACTTTATTTTAAATAATAGTTTTACCTTAATTTATAATGATGTAAGAAGATTTGGGTTTTTTAAATTTTATAAAACTAATAAACTAGAAGAAATTACTTTCTTAAAAAAACTTGGGCTAGATCCTTTTAATAAATCACTTAATGTAAAATATTTTTATAATTTTGTTCAAAATAGAAAAAAAAATATTAAAACTTTATTGATGGATCAAACTTTTATTTCTGGTCTTGGAAATATTTATGTAAATGAAGTTTTATTTATTTCAAAGATAAGTCCAATTAGAATGTGCAATGCTTTAAATAAAAACGAAATTCAAAAATTAATAAAAAACATTAAAAATGTTCTAAAGTTTTCAATTTCCAAGGGAGGTTCGTCTATTAGAGATTTTCAAAATACATTAGGCAAAGTTGGCAATTTTCAGCAATTTTTTAAAGTATATGGAAATGAAAATAAAAATTGTTCACGTATATCGTGCAAAGGCAAAATAAAAAAAATGTTTATATCCAACAGGTCAACCTTTTACTGCAATAGTTGTCAAAAATAAATTGGTATTGACCGAAAAGGGTCAAAAAGATATACATTCACCACTTTTATGCCAAATACAAAATCTGCAATAAGACGTACGAAAAGAACTGAAGTGCAAACTTCAATTAATAGGATAAGAAAAAGTAAATACAAATCTGCTGTGAAACAAATGATGGGCTATATAGATTCAGGAAAAACAAAGGAAGCGAATAGTTTTTTACCAGAATTCTACTCACGATTGATGAAAATTGCAAAAACCAATGTTATAAACAAAAAAACTGTTTCAAGAAAAATTTCTAGAATTGAAAAGAAGTTAAAAAAATTAAAAAAATAAATAGTCAATCCAAGGTTGTTAAATAATTTATTTGTTCTTCAAATAGACCAAACTAAATAAAAATTAATTTTAAAAATTTAAACAACATATAGTTAAATATCATTTAAAGTTGCATATCATTCATTTATAAACTTAATTTTGCTACCTGTAATTTAGTTTTATAATAGATCAAAGAAAGTTTACTAAAATTTATTTTATACAACCTAAATATTTTTTTCAAAAAAAAATATAAAATTTATTTTTTAATACAACCTGTAGACCTTGTCAGATTGTTAAAAAAAAAATAAAAATACTCATTCAAAAAAATTTCTTTATGAAAGACAATTTAATACAAAAAAATATTGCCACTGATATAGCTCAAGAAGAAAATCTTCTTAAATGGGACGATGTGCTTAATAAATTTAAAATTTCTTTTGGAAATGATGTTTATGAAAGTTGGATTAAAAATATATATTTAAAAAAAGAATTTAATCACTATGTTATTTTATCAGCTCCAACTAGATTTGTTAGAGATTGGATTGTTTCGAGATATGCTGACAAAATGTTAGATATAATAAAAACATACAAGCAGACTATTCAGAGAATAGAATTTTTAATTGATGAAAAAATAGAAAAATTTGAAAATAAGGAAATAAAGAAAAATCCACAAGTTTCTCATATTGAAAGTTCCTTATTAAATTATAATAGATTTAATCTAAATTATAATTTTGAAAATTTTATTGTTGGAGAAAGTAATGAACTAGCATTTACAGCTGCAAAAAAAGTATGTGTAGAATCTGCTCATTACAATCCACTTTTTATTTATGGAGGAGTAGGAATGGGGAAAACCCATCTTTTAAATGCAATTGGTATAGAAATTGGTTCAGTTAAAAAGGTTATGTTTATATCTGCTGAGAGATTTATGTATCACTTTATAAGATCTATAAAAAATAATGATATGGTTAAATTTAAAGATTTTTTTAGAAAATCTAATGTATTTATCATTGATGACATTCAATTTGTTGGCGGTAAACAAGCCATGCAAGAAGAATTTTTTCACACATTTAATGACTTAATTGAAAAAGGTTCGCAAATTATAATTTCATCTGATAGATCACCAACAAGTCTTGATAGAATTCAAGAAAGAATAAAATCTCGTTTATCCGGTGGTTTGGTTATAGATATACAGCCTCCAAATCTAGCTTTAAGAGTTAGAATTTTAAAAAGTAAATTTAGAGAGATACAAAAAAATTTTAATGAGAGCTACGATCTAAATGACGAGGTTTTTAATTTTTTAGCTTTAAAAATCACAACAAGTATCAGAGAATTGGTGGGGGCATTAAATAGGGTACTAGCATTTAGTAAAATAAATACAAGATCACCAAATATTAATGATTGTGAACTAATTTTAAAAGATTTTATAGGAAGCAACAGTAAGTCAATAAATGTGGAAACTATTCAAAATATAGTAAGTGCATACTTTAATCTTAATCTTGATCAAATGTTGTCCGTCAGAAGATCTAGATCTTTAGCTAGACCTAGACAGATAGCAATGTATCTTGCAAAACAACTTACTACCAATTCATTGCCTGAGATAGGAAGAAAATTTTCTAACAGAGATCATACAACGGTTATACATGCTGTAAAAAAAATTGAAGAGTTAATCAAGAAAGACAACGATATTAAACATAGTGTAAGTGAAATTAAAAAAAAGCTTATTTAATCTAAAAAATGGAAATAGCTGTAAATAGGGATATCTTTCTTAAATCTTTAGGTAACGCAAATGGAGTTATAGAAAAAAAAGCAACTCTTCCAATTTTATCAAATATATTAATGGAAGCTAAAGAATCCAAAATTAAAATAACAGCTACCGATCTAGATATAATTTATTATGAGGAAATTAAATTACAAGAAGTAAAAAAGGAAGGAACAACCACAACATCAGCAAGTGTACTTTACGATATATTAAGAAAGTTAGAAACTAATTCAAAAGTTGAACTTTCACTACAAAGCATAAATAAATTAAAGTTAGTCTCAGGTAATTCTAAATTTAATTTACTTTGCATACCATCAGATCAATTCCCATTGTCTGATGAAAATTTTGAACAAAATGCTTTTGAGGTCTCTTCACAAAAATTACTAAATCTTTTAAATAAAACAAAAATTTCAATTTCTAATGATGAAACAAGACATTATTTAAACGGAATCTATCTTCATAAAACCATTCTTGAAAACAAATCATTTTTGACTGGAGTTGCAACAGATAGTCACAGGCTTTCTTCAAGCAGTTTAGAAATTAAAAGTGATATAAATTTTAATCCTATAATATTGCCAAAAAAAACAATCTATCAACTTATCTCTTTATTAGAGCAAAATAGTAGCAATGTAAGAATATCAAGTAGTAAATCAAAAATTAAATTTGAAATGAATAATGGAGTTTTAATTTCCAAGGTTATTGACGGAAGATTTCCTGATTATAGCAAAGTTATTCCAAAAAATAATGATAAAGTTTTACAAATTAACTTAAATGAATTTAAAAATTCTGTAGAAAGAGTTACGACAGTTTCTTTAGATCGAAAAGAAGGTTTAAAAATGGCTATTGCTAAAGATTCATTAAACTTGTCAGTAAACAGCCCTAATAGCGGAGAAGGATTTGAAAACATAAAAGTAAATTTTAACTCAGAAGAGATAAATATAAGTTTTAATAGCAGATATTTAATTGATATAGCATCTCAAATTGAAAGTGATTCAATAATTATAAATTTAAAAGATGCAGGTTCTCCGGTTTTGATTAAGGATTTATCTGATAAATATAGTTTTCACGTCGTTATGCCGATGAAAATTTGATTTATTCTATTTTAATTAGATTTTAGCTTATTTTTTTTTTTTTCGTCTAGTTATCATTCAGTATCAAGGCTAATTTAAGATGTTATTTTAACCTAGATTTAATTAAGCGAGGAAAAATGTTAAAATAAGACTAATTTTTCACTTATATGATCAAAAAAACACAAGAAAATAATCTCAAATATGGTGCAGATTCCATAAAAGTATTAAAGGGATTGGAAGCAGTTAGAAAAAGACCAGGAATGTACATCGGTGACACAGATGATGGTACTGGCCTTCATCATATGGTGTACGAAGTGGTTGATAATTCTATTGATGAGGCTTTAGCTGGTCATTGTAAAAACATTAAAGTTACAATCAACCCAAATCAATCTGTTTCCGTAGAAGATGATGGAAGAGGAATACCTGTAGATTTACATAAAGGGGAAAAAAAGTCAGCTGCAGAAGTAATTATGACCCAACTTCATGCTGGAGGTAAATTTGATCATGATTCATATAAAGTTTCTGGAGGACTCCATGGCGTTGGTGTGTCAGTAGTTAATGCTTTATCAGAAAAATTAACTTTAAAAATATTCAGAGACAAGAAAGAATATTATGTTGAGTTTCAAGATGGTAAAACATTGTCTCCTTTAAAAGCTAAAGGAAAAACAAATAGGACTGGTACTCTAATAAATTTTTTACCATCAAGAGAAGTATTTTCTGATACTAAATTTAGTTCTACAATATTGCAAAAAAGAATGAGAGAACTTGCTTTTTTGAACAAAGGTTTATGTATTATTCTATTAGATAAAACAGGAAAAAAGGAAAAAGAGTATAGAAATAAATACGAAGGAGGTATTCAAGAATTTGTTGATTTTTTAGATAAAAGCAAGACAACATTAGTTAATAAAAATGATCTTAGTTTGTTTAAAAAACCGATTTATATTTCAGGGTTAAAAGATAACGTAGAAGTAGAATGCTCATTAAAATGGAATGCAGGATATTCTGAGGATATGTTACCTTTTACAAATAATATTCATCAGAAAGATGGTGGAACACATTTATTGGGCTTTAGGAGTGCTCTAACAAGAGTAATTAATAAATATGCTGTAGATGCAAATCTTTTAAAAAAGAATAAAATTACACTTACAGGTGATGATACCAGAGAGGGTTTAACTGGAGTTTTATCAATAAAAGTGCCCGATCCTAAATTTTCATCACAAACAAAAGATAAACTTGTTTCATCTGAGGTTAGGTTTATTGTTGAGTCTATAGTAAGCGATAAATTGTCAACTTGGTTTGATCAAAATCCAGGAATTAAAAAAGTAATATTATTAAAAATAGTTCAAGCCGCTGTTGCACGAGATGTTGCGCGAAAAGCCAGAGAAGGTGTTAGAAGAAAAGGATCTTTAGAGTTATCAGGTCTTCCAGGAAAGCTTGCAGATTGCCAAATCGGAAAGGCAGAGGGAACAGAGTTATTTATTGTAGAGGGTGATTCAGCCGGAGGTTCAGCTAAACAAGGACGTAATCGTGAATATCAAGCAGTTCTTCCATTAAGAGGTAAAATACTTAATACTTACATTGACACTAATGGCTCCAAAGCAAGAAATGGAAATGGTCAAGATTTACAGACTAAAGCTTTTTCGAAAATGATGTCTTCTAACGAAATAGTTACATTAATTAATGCTCTTGGAACGGGGTCCAAAGATTTTGATATTGAAAATTTAAGATATGAAAAAATTATTATTATGACAGATGCAGATGTTGACGGATCTCATATAAGGACACTTTTATTAACTTTATTTAATAATTTTCCGTTTAATGAACTTATAGAAAAAAACCATATTTATTTAGCTCAGCCACCTCTTTACAGAATCACCAAAGGATCTAAAAAATATTATATTAAAAATGATAAAGAATTAGAAAATTTTTTAATCAAATCTTCTGATAAGACAAAAAATTTAAATAGGAAAAATGTTAAAGATTTTAATAAATTTATTGAAAGAGAGAAAAGTAAAATTGACATTCAAAGATTCAAGGGTTTAGGAGAAATGAACCCTGATGAACTATGGCAAACAACCTTAAACCCAGAACAACGTACTTTATTGCAGGTAAAATATTCTAATGCAACAAAGGCAAAATCAAAAAAAGATCAAGATTTAATTCAAATACTCATGGGTGATGAAGTTGCTCCAAGAAAAGACTTTATTATTAATCGAGCTTTAGAAGTTTCAAATTTAGATATATAATTTCTGAATGAAATTTTCTGAGTTTTTTACATCAAAAGATAATATTCAATTAGACAAAAAAACTTTAGTAGTTTTAAGATGGATAGCTTTAGTTGGGCAGTATTTAACAATATGCACTGTTTATTTTTTTTTTAAATTTGAGCTTCCCTTTTTTTACTGTTCTTTGATTATTTTTTTTGGTGTTTTAACTAACCTCTATTTGCAATTAAGATTTAAGAAAAATCAATTAAACAATTTTGCTGCAACTTTTTTTTTATTTTATGATCTTATTCAACTATCTTTTTTATTATATCTAACAGGTGGTATAACAAATCCCTTTTCAATTTTATTAATTGTTCCTGCAATAGTATCTTCAACGTTTTTAAATTTAAAGAGTACAATCAATTTGTCCATTTTCACGATAATAACCCTAGCAGTTTTGACAATTTATAATTTACCTTTACCTCATTATGGTGAATTACATTTTCATGTACCGGACACATATTTATATGCTTTGCCGATAGCTATTATAATAACATTAATCTTTTTAACCTATTTTGGATTTAGGTTTGGAATCGAATCTAGAAAAAGAACAGAAGCTTTAAATAAATTAGAGTTAATTTTGGCTAAAGAACATGAGTTAGAATCTATCGGTTTACAGGCCGCAGCAGCAGCTCATTCGTTAGGTACCCCTTTGTCTACCATAACTGTAATAGCTCGAGAATTAGAAAAGGAAATAGGAAATAATGAAAAATATTCAAAAGATATTAGTTTACTTTTATCACAAACAAAAAGATGTTCAGATATTTTAAAAAATCTTTCTAAGGATAAATTTAAAGAAGATAGTTTTTTATCTGATATAAAAATAGAAGAGTTGCTTTATGAAATAGTTAGATCTTTTAATGAAATTTCTGAAAAAAAATTATCGCTACTTGTGGAAAAAAATAAACTTAATCCCCAAATTGACAGAACATTAGAAATTACTTATGGATTAAGAAACTTTATAGGTAATGCTGTTAAATACAGCAATTCGTTTGTAGATATAAGTTTGGAAAGTAATAATAAGATTACCGAAGTAAAAATATGTGATGATGGACCAGGATTTTCAGAAGATATTTTAAATGTATTAGGCGAACCTTATATACGTTCAAAAAATAGAATTATTAATTCAAAATCTGGATTAGGGCTAGGAACTTTTATTGGCAAAACTCTTTTAGAAAGAATGAAAGCAAACGTAAAGTTTGATAAATGTCTTAAAACAAATGGTGCTATGGTTGTTATCAAATGGCAGACAAAAGATTTAATTGCTATATAGTTTTCCTAAATTCAAAAGAATAAGAAATAATTTTATATACTAGTTTTGCCGCTAAAAAATTATATGAATCAAAACCTTTTATAGGCGAAAGTTCATTTACATCGGCTCCTACAATTCGAGAGTATTGTGAAGCAATTTTTATAATGTTCATTGTTTCATCCCAAAATAAACCACCAGGCTCAGGTGTTCCAGTTGCTGGCATTAAGCTACTGTCCAATCCATCCACGTCAAATGTTATATAAACTTTTTTGTTTTTTATCATTTTTTTAAATTTTTTTAGATTCCATTTTTTTTTATCCTTTGCCCAAAAAATATTAATTCTATTTTTATTTTTATTAAAATAATTAATTTCATTTGAAGAAATATTTCTTATACCAAAAGATATTACGCTAATATTTTTATTATCCAAACATCTTCTAATTGCCGAAGCATGAGAATATTTGTTTCCATTATAACTATCTCTAAGATCAGCATGAGCATCAAAATGTAATAAACATATTTTGCCAAATTTTTTGACAAAAGGTTTAATAGAACCAGGAGTTAAAGAATGTTCACCTCCCAATATTAGAGGAAATTTATTTTTTTTTAATAGAAGTTTATTAATATTTTCTAATTGACCAAGAGCATCAGTAATTTTTTTTTTAATAGGAAATGGTTTTAGAGTTTTAATACCTATTTTTTTGTAAGGTTCTTTATTTAAATCTTCATCGAATAATTCTACTTGATGTGAAGCTTTAATTATTTCTTTTGGTCCCTTGCTAGTTCCACCTCCATAACTTACAGTTTTTTCGAGTCCAAAAGGTATTATTACGACATTCTCTTTAATATTGCTTTTATTATCGACGCCTAAAAATCCTTTTTTATTAGAAAGATATTTCAATTTTTAACCAAATAAGTTTGAGAAACTTTTTCGTTCCCTTAATTTCCATAAGTTGCGATGATAAGCATCACTAGCTATGAGAGGTAGTACACTTGTAGCTTCAGCAAAAACCATTTGTTCTTTAGAAGTATCAACTTTACCCCAAGAGCTAGCTTCTTTAAGAGTAGAACTGCTGCAGGCGCCATCTCTAGTATCAGCTACAGTTATTTGTACTGCATATTTATGCATATCTACACTTTTGCCCAGAAGTTCAGCACAAACCACAGTATCTTGAACAAAATTTTTGGGAACTCCGCCACCAATCATGAATAGGCCTGAAGTTTTAGATTTTATTTTGATCTCGGTTAATTCCCTAAATTCTCTTACAGAATCAATAGTTATACAATTTTTTGGATTTTTTTCTTGATGCATTACTAATCCGAATCCAGCGCTCGAATCTGTAAAAGCTGGACAGAATATTGGTATATTATTGTCATAAGCAGTTTCAATTAGTGAACCTTTTTTTTTAGAATGAGTTTTTAAGTATTTTCCTATCTCTCTAATAAATTCTCTAGAAGTGTAGGGTTTTGGTTTTAAACTATCGGCTATATCACAAATAACTTTATCACAGGCTTGAAGTTGTTCTTCATCTATATAGGTATCGTATATGCGATCTATATAATTTTCTCTTAATTGTTTATCGTCTTGGAACTGTGATCCTTGATAATGTTTAAAACCCAGTGCTTCAAAAAAATCCATATCAATAATAGAAGCACCAGTAGCAACTATTACATCAATCATATTATATTTAACCATATCAGAATATATTTTCATACATCCTGCGGCTGAAGTTGAGCCTGCAAGCGTTAAAAAGATTGTACAATTTTTGTCAGACAACATTTCGTTAAAAATATTTGAAGCTTTGGCTGTATCTCTAGACGTAAAAGACATTTTATTCATAGATTCAATAATTTTTCTAGAATCAAAAGAAGTAATATCAATGTGTTCAACAGGTTTGTCTAGGAAGGTCTTTTTGTTATGACCCATCTTCGGATTTTTTGGGTGATTCATTTAAGCAACAAGATAACGGGAAGAACTTTCTTTTTCATACATAGACATTATAGGTTTGTCTTGCACTTCAAAAATTTGGTCAGAATAAAAACCATTAAATCTAGTTCTGAAAGTTAGAGAATATGCTCCTAGTTGTCCGATTTCAATGTAATCACCTTCTTTTAAATTATTAGGTAAAACAAAAGGACCTTTCATAAAGTCTATGCTATCACAAGTTGGACCATATAAACTATATGAAGTTAATTTTTTAGAAGTTATTCTTCCGTTTGAGATCATTTTTGTTGGAAGTATAAAGTTAGGAACCCCAGCATCAAATAAGCTTCCATACGTTCCATCGTTAATATAAAGTTTTTGTTTTTTTCTAAGAATAACTTTTACTATTGTTGACCCGCTTTCAGCTACGAGTGCTCTACCTGGTTCACAGAGCAATTCCGGTTTATTTTCTAATTTTAAATTATCAAAAGCTTTTCTGATTTCGTTTATATAATTTTCTAATGGTTGTGGTTGAAGATCAGGATAAATTGAAGGAAAACCTCCACCAACATTAATAATGTCGGGATAAATTTTTGTTTTCTTTATTATATTTCCTAAATCACGAATTCCTTTAGAGTAAGAAATTGGGTGCATGCATTGTGAACCTACATGAAAACTTAAACCAACTTTTGCAGCATGAGCTTTTGCAAGTCTCAATAAACCTAAAGATTCACTAGGTTGTGCACCAAATTTTTGTGATAAGTCTATTTCAGCATGTTCATTAGATATTGAAACTCTTACATATAAAATTAAATCTTTAGCACCATCAGTGGCTTCAATAATTTTTTGTAACTCATCTTTTGTATCAAAAGCAAAGTCACGAATTTTATAATTAAAATATGCTTCTTTTATATGCTCTCGGCTTTTAATAGTATTCATATAATAAGCGCGAGCATTAGGAAAATTTTTATTAATTAATTTAACTTCGTTTATTGATGCAACATCAAATCGGTTTATTCCACTTTCACCAATATATTTTATAACATTTTCATTAGGATTTGTTTTAACAGCATATAAAATTTCTCCTGGAAAATTATTTTTGAACCAGGAACAAGCTGATTTAATTAAGTGTGGTCTGATGCAATAAACAGGATCTACTGGTTGAATTGTATTAACCAGTTCATGAACCGATTTAAATTTTTGCATTTCATCAATCCCCTTTTAAAAAAATTCAAAAAAAAACTTCTTAAATTCGCTTTTATAGAAATGATAAGTAATGTAAAGCACTAATTTCTACTGTTGAAAATCTATTTTTCGTGCTTACATTATTAACTGAAGTGAGGTAGAAATAAAAAAAATGAGAACGGAACCAGAAAAAACTAGCACTAGTAAAATCGCTGATTTTGCTGATAAAACGCTGCTTATAGTGGATGATGATAACCCATTCAGAGACAGATTGGCTCGAGCAATGGAAAAAAAAGGTTTTCAAGTTAACCAAGCTGACTGTGTGAGAGAAGGTATAAATCAGGCTAAAAATTCGCCTCCAGCGTTTGCGGTGGTGGATTTACGACTGGGTGACGGAAGTGGGTTAGAAGTAGTTAAGGAGATTCGCAAATTAAAAAATAATAGCAGAATAGTTATGTTAACCGGATACGGGAATATTCCAACAGCGGTCGCTGCAGTTAAGGCGGGAGCTATAGATTACATTCCAAAACCAGCGGATGCAGATGATGTAGAGAGTGCTCTATTAGCATTACCAGACTCCAAAGCTATACCACCAGAAAATCCTATGTCTGCAGATAGAGTAAAATGGGAACATATTCATAGAGTTTTTGAATTATGCAATAGAAATGTTTCCGAAACAGCTCGTAGATTGAAAATGCACCGAAGAACCTTACAGAGAATTCTTTCTAAGAGATCTCCTAAGTAATTTTTATTAATTTTCTTAATTTTAATAAAGCAGGAGTTAAAAATAACAACAATAATATTTTAAATAGTTCAGCAAGTAAAAATGGTTGTGCTCCCAATTTAAAAATTGGTTTGTTCCAACCAATTAAAGTTCCCAACCAAAGTAAGCCAAGAATATAAATAAAACTTACTGAAAATAATAATTTTAAAAAAGTATTTATTAATCCTTTTTCATATTTAAATAATCCCGCAAAGTACACTGCTACTAAAAAACCTATCAAGTAACCCATTGTTGGCCCAACAAAATATGCAATTCCAATTCCTTTTTCAGGAGAATTAGCAAATACTGGTAGGCCAAATATTCCTTCAAATAAATATAGAGTTACAGTTGCTATTCCTATTTTATATCCAAAAGTTATTCCAATTAATAAAATAACAAAAGTTTGCATCGTCATCGGCACAGGATAAAAAGGAATTTTTATTTTGGCAGATATAGTAATAAGAAGTGATCCTACTATCGTTATTAAAGCCAACTTAATAATTTTTTCTATTTGTGTTTTTTTACTTATAACTTCCATATTCTAAACAATACAACTTTTTTAAATGAAATCTAGCTTTTTGTAAGTTGAATAAATACGTCTTCTAAACTACCTTCATCAGTTGAAATATCATATATTTCCATTCCTGATTTTTTAATTTTGCTTATTATTTCATCTATATGATGCTTTTTTCTTTCGTATAGTGCTGTTATTTCATTGTTTGAATTATAGGAAAATTTTATCCCATTTAAATTTTCTGGATTAATTGTATTTATTTTGTTTACTTTGAAAATAATTTTTTTAGTTTTAATAGTGTCTAATAAATTGTCAGTTGTGTCCAATTTAATTAAATTTCCTTTATCAATGATTGCAATTTTATTACACATTTCTTCAGCTTCATACATTAAATGAGTAGTTAAGATTATAGTTACTCCTTGTTTGTTTAACATTTTTACATTATTCCATAAGTTTTGACGTAACTGAACATCAACACCTGCTGTTGGCTCGTCTAAAATTAATATTGGCGGTCTATGTACCATTGCTTTAGCAATTAATAATCTTCTTTTCATTCCACCAGATAAGCTTCTTGCGTAAGAGTTTGCTTGTTTTTCAAGAGAAACTATTTTTAATATTGAATCAGTTATTCTATCTTTTTTTTTAATACCGTATAACCCTGCTTGCAGTTCTAAAAGATTTCTTGGGCTAAAAAAAGCATCTAAATTTACTTCTTGTGGGACTATTCCAATTGATGCTCTAACCTGTCTAGGATTTTTATCTAAATCATAACCCCAAACATTAACTTCTCCAGAATTTTTTATTACTGTTCCAGCAAGTATATTTATAAAAGTGGTTTTTCCAGCTCCATTCGGCCCCAATAAACCAAAAATATCCCCTTCTTCAACCTTCAAAGTTAAACTTTTTAATGCTTCTATATTTTTTGAAGATTTTTGAGAATAAATCTTGGTTAATTTTTCAACTTTTAATGCATTTTTTATACCCATGATGATTTAGCTTTTATATATTTATAACATTAATTAAAATAGAATAATATTAACCTATGGATTCCATAAAAAAAACTGATCATTTTTATCTTATTGATGGCTCTGGTTATATTTTTAGAGCCTACTATGCTTTACCACCTCTTTCCAGAAAAAGTGATGGACTGCCAACGGGAGCAGTAAGTGGATTTTGTTCTATGTTATTTAAATTATTAGAAGAAGCAAGATCTGATGAGTCAAATCATAAGCCAACACATTTTGCAGTAATCTTCGACTCTGCTAGAAAAAATTTTAGAAATGATATTTACAATGAATATAAAGCTAACAGAACTGAAGCACCCGAAGATCTTGTTCCACAATTTGAATATATAAGAAAGTCCGTTAAAGCTTTTAATTTACCATCTATAGAACTATCTAATTACGAAGCTGATGATTTGATAGCGACTTATGCAAAACAAATTATAAATGCAGGAGCTAAAGTAACAGTTATTTCATCTGATAAAGATTTAATGCAATTAGTTTCTGATAATATTAGATTGTATGATCCCATGAAAAGTAAAGTCTTGGGTGAGAAAGAAGTTATTGAAAAATTTGGAGTTAAACCTCACCAAGTTATTGATGTGCAGTCATTAGCTGGAGATTCTTCAGACAATATTCCAGGTGTCCCGGGTATAGGCATAAAGACAGCTTCTGAACTTATTAATAAATATAAAACATTAGATGTCTTATTAAAAAAAGCTGGAGAGATAACTCAAAATAAAAGAAGAGAAACATTACTAGCAAACAAAGATAAAGCTCTTTTAAGCAGAAAGTTAGTTACCCTTAAAGATGATGTTCCAGTTAAAGAAGATTTAAACAGCTTTTTATTAAAGGAAGTTCAAAAGGATAAACTTTATGATTTTTTAAGAGAAATGGAGTTTAATAAACTATTAAGTAGAGTGATAAGTTTTTATGGCGAAACTAAAGATAAAAAAATTCAATCAAATAAAACTAAAAAACACCAAGAAGAAATTAATGTTAAAGGTTATGAAAGCATTACCAATGAAAAAGCTCTAGATAAATGGGTGAGAATTTTAAATGAACAATCAGTTATTGCTGTTGATACGGAAACATCTTCACTGAATCCTTTAGACGCAGATCTTGTTGGTATTTCATTTAGTTATGCTCCCAACAAAGCTTGCTACATACCTCTAGCTCATAAAAATATTAAATGTTTAAAAAAAGAAATAGTATTAAAAAAAATTAAACCAATTCTAGAAGATTCAAGTATAAAAAAAGTTGGTCAAAATATTAAATTTGATTTTCTTATTCTTAGTCAAAATAATATTGAAATTAATCCGCTGGAAGATACAATGCTAATTTCATATACATTAGATGCTGGAATAAATAGACATAATTTAGATACACTTTCTGAAATACATCTAAACCATAAAACTATTTCTTATAAAGAATTAGTTGGCACTGGAAAAAATAAATTAAATTTTTCTGACATTGCATTAGATAAAGCTACAGAATATGCAGCCGAGGATGCTGATGTAACATTAAGACTTTATAATCACCTTAAGGCAAGACTTGATGAGGAAAAATTAAATAAAATATACGAGTCTTTTGAAAAACCCATGGTAAAATTGCTATCCAAATTAGAACATAATGGCATCAAGGTTGATGACATGTATCTTAAAAAACTTTCTAAAAATTTTGAAGAAAAACTAAGAAAGATAGAGAAAGAAATATACATAATAGCCGGCAAAGAATTTAATATTGGCTCACCAAAGCAACTTGGTGAAATAATTTATAATGAACTTAAAATTACTAAATTAAGGAAAACAAAAAAAGGAAGTCTAGCAACGAGCGCTAATATACTTGAAGATCTTGCTCTCGCGGGGCACAAATTTCCTAATCTAGTGTTAGAATGGAGACAAATTTCAAAGCTTAAAAATACCTATTCAGATGCATTGCAAGATCATATAAGCAAAAAAACAAAAAGAGTGCATACATCTTTTTTATTAGCAGCCACCAATACTGGTAGACTAGCTTCTAGTAATCCAAATTTACAAAATATTCCAATTAAATCAGAGGAAGGAAAAGAAATTAGAAAAGCTTTTATTGCTGATAAAAAAAATGTTTTAATTTCTGCAGATTACAATCAAATAGAAATGAGAATTTTAGCTGATATGGCCGATGTAAAAGAATTAAAAAAAGCTTTTAAAAATAATGAAGATATTCATAGCATGACTGCAAGTCAGGTGTTTAATGTTCCAATTAATAAAGTTAACGACGATCTTAGAAGAAAAGCCAAAACAATTAACTTTGGTATAATTTATGGAATTACTCAATATGGATTAGCTAAACAAATTTCAGTATCAAATCAGGAAGCTTTAGATTTTATAAACGCTTATTTTAAAAAATTTCCCCAAATAAAAGAATATATGAATTTAACTATACGCACGTGCAGAAAACAAGGTTATGTTAGTAATATTTTCGGTAGAAGAATTCATCTTAGAGGAATTAATGACAAAAATTTTAGTATTAGAAGTTTTCAAGAACGAGCAGCAATTAATGCTCCAATACAAGGCTCCGCAGCAGATATAATTAGATTAGCTATGATAAAAATAAATCAATTAATTGAAGAAGATAAAAAATTGCAAACAAAGATGTTGTTGCAAATACATGACGAACTTATATTTGAATGTTCAGAAAAAGATGAAGAATACGTTAAAAAAACTATCAAAGAAGCTATGGTATCAATTTCAAAATCTGAACATCACATGTTTTCAATTCCATTAGAAGTTAATCTAAACTCTGGTAATAATTGGGGTGAAGCACATTAGTTTTCTAATGCTTGCCCAATTCTTGACAATTTAGTATTTCTATATGAGGTGAATATATAGCTATGAGTCAGACAATTGCATTGGTAGATGATGACAGAAATATACTTACTAGTATAAGTATGGCATTAGAAAACGAAGGTTTTAAAGTTCAAACTTATATTGATGCGGAAAGTGCTCTAATAGGCATTAGCAGAAATCCTCCGGATTTAGCAGTTATAGATATTAAAATGCCCAGGATGGATGGAGAAGAATTACTTAAAAGGCTAAGAAAAAAAACGACTATACCTATATTATTTTTAACATCCAAAGATGAAGAAGTTGATGAATTATTAGGATTAAAACTCGGTGCAGATGATTTTATAAAAAAATCAGGTGGATTTTCTATCAAAGTATTAATTGAAAGAATTAGAGTTCAGTTAAGAAAGAAAACAACTAATACTGAAGATTCAAAAAATTTAATTTCTCATGGAAAATTAAAACTTGATTCTGCACAACTAGAGTGTGAGTGGAATGGAAAATCATTACCAGATAAACTTACAACAACTGAATTTTTAATAGTTAGAGAATTAGCTAAAAGACCAGGAATTATTAAGGAGAGGGCCCAGTTAATGGATGTTGCGTACAAAGATAATAATGACATAGAAGATAGGACTATAGATAGCCACGTTAAAAGGATTAGAAAAAAATTCAAAAAAGTTGATCAAAATTTTTCTGCTATCGAGACAAGATATGGAAGTGGATATAGATGGAATATTAGCTGATGAAATCTATTTTTTTTAGCTCAAGTTCAATTCTAAGAAAATTTTTAATTTTTAATTTTATTATTTTTTTAATTCTAGGTATTTTTACTTTTTTATATCTTAAAGATATAAAGCCTAATTTAGTTAAAAATAGATCACAGCAACATGTAAGAGTGATAAATAATACTTCTGATCATATTAATAGATTAAATTATGAATTTACAAAAGAGGGAGTAACAGAATTTTTATTATCAACAAGATTCTTGTTTCAAAATTTAGATCGTGTTCAATTTTATGATTTAAATTCAAATCTACTAGCAGATACAGACACGCTAGATTTAGTGCAAGATGTTTTTGTTCCCAACCAAGATGTTGAAGAAACATCCATAGATAAAATTGATGAAAAAAAAGATAAAAAGAATAATTTAAAATCTGTCGAACCAACAACTTTTGATACGAAAAACTATTTACAAAAATATAAATTATTGAATGAAAGTTCA
>CACLMO010000008.1 GCA_902608065.1 uncultured Pelagibacteraceae bacterium | reverse complement strand
ATGGTTGATGATGGTACAATTTACCGTCTTGGTAAAGATATGTTTAGATGGATTGGTGGCCAGGAATATGGTGGTGAATGGTTAAGAGAATTGGCAAAGAAAAAAAATTACAAAGCTTGGGTAAAATCTTCTACAGATCAAATTCATAATATTTCTGTTCAAGGTCCAAATAGTAGAAAAATCCTCGAAAAATTTGTTTGGACTCCACCTGCTCAGCCAACAATAAATGAACTTCAATGGTTTAGGTTTACCATAGGAAGAGTTGATGATCATTTAGGGATTCCATTAATGGTTTCTAGAACAGGGTATACTGGTGAATTAGGATTTGAGTTATGGTGTCACCCAAAAGATGCGCCTAAGATTTGGGACAAAGTTTGGGAGCACGGTAAAGATCTAGGAATAACTCCAATGGGGCTTGAAGGTTTAGATATGGTAAGAATTGAAGCTGGATTAATTTTTGGAGGTTTTGAATTTAATGACCAAACTGATCCATTTGAAGCGGGTATTGGTTTTTCTGTTGCTCTCAAAACTAAAGAAGATGATTTTGTCGGAAAAGAAGCTTTATTAAAAAGAAAAGCTTCTCCACAAAAAAAACTTGTTGGTTTGGAGTTAATAGGCAAGGAACAAGCAGCAAATGGAGATGGAGTACACGTTGGAAGAGCTACTGTTGGTGTAATAACAAGCGGAATGATATCCCCTGTGCTAAATAAGAATATTGCTCTTTGTAGAATGGATGTTAAATATGCAGAAATAGGAACTAAAGTTGAGGTTGGAAAAATTGATGGTCATCAAAAAAGAATAGTTGCAAAGGTGGTTAAATTTCCTTTTTATGACCCGGAAAAAACGAAAGTAAAATCATAATATGGCATTTCCAAAAAAAGCGAGATTTGTAGTAATCGGAGCTGGTATACACGGTTTAAGTACCGCTTGGCATTTATCAGAAAAACTTAAGAAAAAAAATGGCAATGGCGCAAATAACGATATTGTTGTTATCGATAAAGATGGCATAGCTTCTGGCGCAAGTGGTGTTGCATGTGGAGTGGTAAGAAATAATTATTTCCAACCTGCCATGAGAGAGCTGATGATGCACAGTGTTAAAATATGGGAAAGTGATCCAAAAAATTTTAGTTATCATCCTGTTGGCTACATGCAGATAAGTCCAGAAAGTATGCATAAAGATGTTGCTAGTATTTATGAGCAACAAAAATCTATAGGTTATGAATCCAAATTTATTGAGGGAAAAAATGACTCAATGAAATATATGAAAAATATGTTTCATGATTGGCAAGCAAAAGGAATAACTTCAGTATTACATGAAAAAAGAGGCGGATACGCAAACAATACTGCTTCTATTTATGGATTAGCAAATAAAGCTGAAAGTTTTGGTGTAAGAATTTTAACTGGAACAGAAGTTACTGGGTTTAAAAGAGGAAGTAATAGCAAAGCAGTAACTGGAGTAGTAACTACAAAAGGAACTATTGATTGCGAACAAGTAATTGTAGGAGCTGGTCCTTGGGTAAAAAGTTTTTGGGATATGCTTGAATTGCCTAAAAAAATTTCAATTAAAGATGAAAAGGGTAAAATTCATAAAGATTATCCAATGTGGATTTACTGGATGTTGACAGAGGGAGTGTTAGGAGTTGATCCAAATATGCAAAAAACTGATGATGGTAAAATGCCTCCAGTAATTCATGTCGATAGTGATGCTCACTTATTCTCGGACGTCGATGGATCATTAATTACTGACAAAATGTGGGGTATTTATTATAAACCTGATTTTAATTTCAAAGGTGTCCAAGGTGGGTCTGCTCCTTATAAAATTATGAGACCGGTGGATGATGTTAAAGTAGATCCTTATGGACCTGCTTCTCCTGAATTTCAAACTACTCCTGAATTTGCTCATATGTGGTGTTCTGCTTTGGCTCATTGTCAAAAAAGATTTAAGGGTAAAATCAAAACTTACCATAAAGGTCCTTCAGGAGGACTTGGTTGTTTTACGCCAGATTCTTTTCCTATTTTCGATAAATTTTGTGAAAACGTTTATATAATTGCTGACTCCAACCACGGATATAAGATGATTGGTGTCGGAGATCTTGTAGCTGATGAGATTCTCGGCAAAGAAAGTTCTCTTCTTAAACCATTTAGATTCAATCGTTACGCGAAAGGTGAATTGCACCCCGTATCTAGTAGTCCTTTTCCTTGGAGCTAAATCTAGACGAGTATTTGTTTTTCAGCTAACATATTTCTAAATTTAAGAAATTAATTTCGATTAATCTTTGAGGGAGGATTGATTTTATGACAGATCTAGAAAAACACGTTAATCAACCAGGTAGAGATAAACTAGTTAAAAAAGTTAGAGAAAAAATTGATGAATTAGGAATTACATATATATTTTTTCAATTTATTTCCGTTACAGGAAGAGTTGTGGGTAAAGGTATACCTGCTGCACATTGGGAAAGAGCTGCAGAAAAAGGCTTTCAGTTAGTTTATGGAGCGACCGCGAACCTTTTTGTTGATCGTCATAAAAATTATATTGGGTACGGACCAGAAGCAAAAGAATTAGTAGGCATTCCAGATCCAGAAACTTTTGTTCAATTGCCTTGGGACAAAAGAGTTGGAAGAGTTTTTTGTACATGTTTTAGAAATAGAGAAGAAAGAGAAAATCCAGGAGGTCATTTAACTTCTGACTGCAGAGGAAATTTAAGAATTTTTCATGATGAATTTAAGAAAAAGCATGGAATGCAACTTAGAATAGGAACTGAGCCTGAAATGATGTGGTTAACAAGAAATCAAGACGGCACACCAACAGGCCAAGGTTTTTCAAAACCATACTGTTATCATATCGACCAATTTGAATCATTGAGACCGGTTTTCATGAAAGTAATAGAATATTCTAATGCAATGGGATTAGATATGATTCAAGGAGATCATGAAGATGCTCCTGGACAATTAGAATTAAACTGGACGTATGACGATGTATTAAGAAATGCGGACAGATTATCAACGTACAGACAAATCTGCGCGCAAGTTGCTAGAGAGCATGGATTGATTGCATGTTTCATGACAAAACCTTTTATGGGTGTTTCTGCAAGCGGTTGTCACACTAATATGTCTTTATGGAAAGGTGGAAAAGATTCTGTAAATAAACTTGGTCATAAATCACTCCCGGGTGTTGATGATGTCTTTACTTATGTTTCGGGTGGTGAAAATACATTTATGCCAGATACAAAAGATATGCAATTACCAGGAAAGACTGGTTTATTATCAATTGCAGGAGTAATGAAACATTTGGCGGCACTAACAGCAATTGGATCTTCTACGGTGAATTCTTACAGAAGATTATGGGATCAAGGTTTTTGGGCTCCTGTATATGCTGATTGGGGATATCAAAATAGAACTTGTGGACTTAGAGTTTCTGCTCCAGGAAGATTTGAATATAGATCAGTAGACTCAATGCATAATCCTTATTTAATGGGAGCAGGATTGTTAAAAGCTTTTGACCATGGAATTACAGATAAATTAGATCCAGGTAAACCTGAATCTAGAAATATTTATGAGGCGAAAAAAGCTGGTAAAGATGTCAAAAAACTTCCGTTAAGTCTTGGAGAAGCTTTAGACAGACTAGCTGAAGATGAAGTTATTAAATCAGCAATGCCAGATGAAATGTATAAAGTTTTTCATTGGTATAAAAATGACGAATGGGAAAAATTCTTAGGTGCTACCACTCAATGGGATCTTGATACCTATTTGGATTGTTTACCTTAGTCTTAAGAAGGAAATAAATTATGTGTGGAATAGCAGGATTAATTCATAAAGGAAAAATTGTAAATATCGGTAAAGAATTACAAGATATGTTGCAGGCTCTTAAACATAGAGGGCCTGATTCAACAGGATTTGCATTATATGGCCAAGGTAATAATCAAGGAGATTATATAATGCGTTTTAAAGTTGGAGAAAATGTTGCTGAAGGTAGTTCTGCAGTAAATGAAGAAAAATCAGTTTATGATGCAAGAAGAAAAGAAGTAGATAAACATATAAGAGATCTTGGTGGAAGCATAGTTAACGATGCACAGCTAACACCATATTCATTTAGATATTGTATCAAATATGACAAAGACTTAATGGAATTTTCTAAAAAAATTGAAAGTGTAGAAATGACAGAAATATTATCTCTTGGAAAAAGTTTAGAGTTAGTAAAGGATATCGGTGATGCTGGCGTTGTATCTAAACAATATGGATTAGATAAAATAAAAGGCACGCATGCAATTGGACATTCGAGAATGGCCACAGAATCTGGTGTTGATATACGTTCGGCTCATCCATTCTGGGGCTATCCATTTAGCGATGTATCAGTAGTTCACAATGGTCAATTAACAAATTATTGGAACAATAGAAGAGCTCTTGAAAATAAAGGAATGCGTTTTATGTCAGAATGCGATTCTGAACTTATTGCTGTATATTTGGCCCAAAAAATGAGAAGCGGAGCATCTTTAAAAGATGGCATGCAAGATTCTTTAAAAGAACTAGATGGAGTTTTCACATATTTAGTGGCGACAAAAGATTCATTGGGTATGGCAAAAGATACTATGGCGGCAAAACCCATGGTCTTATATGAATCTAAAGATTTGGTAGCATTAGGCTCTGAGGAAATAGCTATTAGAACTTTGTTACCTCAAGAAATAGATACTTATGATCCTTATGATGGAGAAGTAAAAGTATGGCAAATCTAAAAAATTCTAAATCTAAATCTATGGGATTACATAAAGAAGTTCTTACAGGAAGAACACAACAGGTATTTTTTAATCCCGAAGAAGCAGAAAACTTTTTCTACTATGGAGCTCACGATGTTGACTTTAATAAAAGAACAGAAATTGACGCTCTGGATTTAACTGCAGCACAACTTAATGATAAATTGCATTCTCTAATGAAAGAAGGTTTCGGTTCAGTTGTTGTTAAAAATCCTCAAGGTAAACATAGTTTAGGAGTAGGTATTCTAAATAAATTAAATTTAATTTTTGAAGGATCGCTTGGATACTTCGGAGTTGGCTCTATTGATGGTCCGGTAGTAAGAATAACAGGAAGAGTTGGTTGGTCTTGCGCAGAAAACATGATGGCAGGAAAAGTTGTTATCGAAAAAAATGCTGGATCTTGTTTTGGTGCTGCTATTCGAGGTGGAGATTTAGTTTGTAAAGGTAGTGTTGGAGCAAGAACTGGAATTGATATGAAAGGTGGAACTATCATTGTGGGTGGAGATGCTGGAGCATTCACAGGATTCATGATGCAAAGAGGAAGAATAATTGTTTTAGGTGACGCAGGTATTAACTTAGGAGACTCTATGTATGATGGTACAATTTTTATTGGCGGAAAAATTAAATCGTTTGGTAGCGATGCTATAAAATCAAAAATAACTTCTGATGATATATCTTGGTTAAAAAGAAAATTAAAAGTTGCGGAAATAGGATCTGATTTTGATTTCAGTAAAATGACTAAAGTGGTAGCAGGTAAAAAACTTTGGAATTATGATGCTTTAGAACCTTCAGAAAAAAAAGGAGCAATTTAAAATGGCTAAAAAGAAAAAAACTAATGATAGTCTTAAAGTTACTAAAGGTAGAAATAAAAGTTTATTAGGACAAAATTCAATTTTTACACCTGAAGTTATTGACGACATACATATTAAAGCCCAGCTAGGTCGTTACAGAATGCGTGGTATGGCTTTAATGAAAAAAATACCAACTTTTGATGATCTGGTATTTTTACCAGGCACACTTACAAGATTTGTTATTGAGGGTTATAGAGAAAAATGTGAAACCAAAACAATTATTGGCCCAAGATGTAAAAATCCAATTGAATTAGATATTCCTGTTTACATAACGGGAATGAGTTTTGGAGCTCTTTCTTATGAAGCTAAAACTGCATTAGCTAGAGGAGCAACTATGGCCGGAAGTGCTACATGTTCAGGCGAAGGTGGTATGATTCCGGATGAAAGAAGATATTCAGAAAAATGGTTTTATCAATGTATACAATCGCGATATGGATTTAATCCACACCATGCACAATTAGCTGATGGTATAGAAGTATTTATAGGACAAGGACAAAAAGTTGGAATGGGCGGACACTTAATGGGTCAAAAAGTAACCGATCAGGTTGCTGAAATGCGCTCATTACCTTCGGGAATAGATCAACGTTCACCAGCAAGACACCCTGATTGGTTAGGACCAGATGATCTTTTTTTAAAAGTACAAGAGTTGAGAGAACTAACAAATAATCAAGTTCCAATACAATTAAAATTAGGAGCTGCTAAAGTTTATGATGATGTTCGTATGGCAGCAAAATGTGATCCTGATTCAATTTATTTAGATGGTATGGAAGGATCTACTGGCGCAGGCCCTCATATAGCTGCAGCTAATACAGGAATTCCTGGTATAGCCGCAATTCGTGAAGCAAGAAGAGCTTTGGATGATGTTGGGCAAACCGGAAAAGTAACTTTAATTTATGCTGGCGGTGTAAGAGATGGCGCTGATTTAGCAAAAGCTTTAGCGTTAGGAGCTGATGCTGTTGCAATAGGAACGGGTTCGATGATTGCTTTAAATTGTAATAAAGAAATTCCAGGAGTTGATTTTGAAAAAGAAATGGGAGTTAAAGCTGGTCATTGTTATCACTGTCATACAGGACGTTGTCCAGTTGGTGTCGCAACACAAAATCCAAAATTAAGGAAAAGATTAAATCCTGATGATGCGGCGTTGAGAGTTTATAATTACCTACATTCGATGGCTTTAGAATTACAATTGTTAGCTCGTGCTTGCGGTAAAACTAATGTTCATTCTTTAGAACCGGAAGATTTAGCAGCTTTAACAATGGAAGCATCGGCTTTAGCAAAAGTTCCATTAACGGGAACAAATCATACTGTAGGAGTGGATGATTTCCATAAAATTTAGGTAATATGGCTAAGAAAAAAAATAAAAAAATAAAAAAAATCTCTAAACCAAAAGAAAAGGAAAGTTCTAGAGAAAAAATGATAGGTCAGCATATTGGATACCGATATGATGTAAACTTGTTGCCTGACTATAAAAAAGTAACACCTTTTCTTAAAAAATATATTGAACATATGGGTTGGGATGACCTAAATTGGTTAGAAGATGTTCATATGGGTTATGAAGAAGGTCGTCCGGCCGTGTTTTGTAGAAATGCAAATGGATGGGTAACTATTCCAAAAAAAATAAAATTGCCTGAAAGCCAGCAAGATAGAGACATGATTGCTCGAGAATTATTAATTAAGTTTCAAATGTCTCCAAAACACCCACTTGTAGATTTAAAAAAGGCCTACAAGAAATTCTAAAAATAATACAATCTCAAGTTGTTTAAGAAATCAAAAACGTTGGTAATTAAAGACTCTGGGCACTTGTAGTGCTTGTCGCACCTAATAGAATATTTAACAATTTTATTAAGGGAGGAAAAATATGACTGATGGATTGGGAGCTTTAACTACCATATTCACAGAATTTTATTACTGGATCACTGTAGTACTTATGTTTTTGATCCACGTAGGATTTTGTATGTATGAAGTTGGAGCATCACGTTACAAACATCACCAACACACTCTTATGAAAAACACATTACTGATACCGTTGGTAACAGTAACCTGGTTTTTCTTTGGTTGGTGGATTTATTGGGCATTTCCAACAGGACCAGGACTAGCGCCTTCAATTATGAACGAAAGCGCTGCATTAATTACAGACGACAGTTTGTTTAGTGCTGCATGGTACGTACCTACAAGCAACTTAATGGCGGTTAATTTAGGTGACCACATTAGTGGAGTATTTTGGGCTGCGTTCCTTTTATTTTCTTGGACTGCCGCATCAATCGTTTCCGGGGCAATCATTGAAAGGATTACAACATTTGCTTTTGGTATTTTAGCCATAGCAATAGGATCTGTATTCTGGACAATCGATGCTGCTTGGGGATGGCACTTTGATGGTTGGATGCTTAAATTATTAGGTTATCACGACGCATACGCATCGGGAGTAATTCATGCCATAGCAGGAGGATTTGCATTAGGAGTTTTGGCTGTTTTAGGGCCGCGTATAGGAAAATTTTCATCTAGTGGAGAACCAAGAAACATTGGACCAAGAAACCCATGGTTCGTAGCAATCGGACTGTTCTTGATTTATACAGGTTTCTGGGGATTCTACGCAGCATGTAATATACCTATATTCGATCTTGGACCTGAATATGGAATGGAAGGAGTAACTTTCTATACCGCAACAAGTATTTATGTAACACCAACTACGCTTAGTGGTATTACAATGAACTTCTTGATGTCACTATCAGGAGGATTGTTAGCTGGTTATTGGGTTTCTAAAGGAGATCCGTTCTGGACTTACTCTGGTGGACTAGCAGGAATTATCACTGCATCTGCAGGAAATGATTTATATCATCCTCTGCAAGCGATGATGATTGCTTCAGTTGGTACATACATTGCATACAAAATGCATTATTGGGTTGAACGTAGATTCAAAATTGATGATGCGGTAGGTGCAGTAGCTGTACATGGTTATGCTGGTGTTGTCGGACTTGTTATATGTGGTTTCGTTTTATGGGGATATCCTTCATCTGGATACAGTGTAGGATCAATGTGGGTTGGTACAGATTATGCACCAATTAATCCTTTAGGAATGATTATCGGAGCTATAATAATGTTCGGTCTTCTTGGTTTCTTACCAGGTTGGATCTTAGCTAAAATACTTCATGGAGCAGGTAGATTACGTATACCGCGAGAAGTAGAGTTAGCAGGACTGGACTACAATATAATGGAATCGGCTAGAAAAGATGAAAGATCAGTCGGTTAAACAGGAAATAGGGAGGAATAAATTATGGCACAAGTAACAGATTGGATAAAACATCTAACAACTGATGTTGATTCAGCAACTGAAGGAGTACAAGTCGCTGACATTTATCCTATGGTTGGCGCAGAGTGGATGTGGTTAACAGTTGCGATAGTTTTTTGGCTTTGGTTCCATGTTTCTACTGGAGCTGGAGAAGCTGAAGAGCAGCAAAAGTTAGCTAGAAAAAGACCAAGTGCTAACGACTATAAAAAGAATATTACTGAGTGGTAATATAAAATACTAAAAATTTGGGCGCTAACTTGCTTAGCGCCCTTTTTTTTACTAAATTTTTAAAGTTATGGAAGAAAACGATAATAATAAAAATAAAGTTCCACATAAAATGGCTAAACTTGTTTGGCCAAAATCTAAATATGGACTTTATCTTGCTATATTTATTATTATTTTAGTTTTATTAATACTTTACAAAGATCTAATATTATAAATAATTAATTTTATGGCAAAAGATTTATCAAAAGTAGCGAAACAAAAAAAAATTAAATATTTTTTAATTAGTTTTGTAGATTTGTTTGGAGTTTTAAGATCAAAATTAGTTCCTACAGAAGCAATTAAAGAGATGCAAAAAAATGGAGCTGGATTTGCTGGATTTGCAACTTGGTTGGATATGACACCAGCAGATGCAGATATGTTTGCCATTCCTGATCCAGATAGTTTAATTCAACTCCCTTGGAAAAAAGAAGTAGGTTGGTTAGCTTCAGATTTATACATGAACGGAAAACCAGTTGAAGCTTCTCCAAGAGTTATGTTGAAAAAACAAATTTCAAAATTCAAAAAAAATAATATGATTTTAAAATCTGGTGTGGAATGTGAGTATTTTTTAATTAATCCAGAAGGAACAAGTATAGCTGATAAAAGAGATATACAGTCAAAACCTTGCTATGATCAATCAGCTCTTATGCGGCAATACGATTTAATTAAAGAAATTTGTGACGCAATGCTTCAACTTGGCTGGAATCCTTACCAAAATGATCATGAAGATGCTAATGGACAATTTGAAATGAATTGGGACTATAGCGATTCACTTACAACAGCAGATAGACATGTATTTTTTAAGTTTATGGTAAAGAGTATTGCAGAAAAACATAATTTGAGAGCTACTTTTATGCCAAAACCATTTGAACATCTCACAGGAAACGGTTGTCATGCTCATATATCCTTATGGCAAGGAAATAAAAACTTGTTCTTAGATAAAGGAGATAAATTAGGACTTACAAGATTCGCATATAATTTTTTAGGAGGAGTTATGCATTCTGCTGAAGCTTTAAGTGCTTTTTTCAACCCATCGATTAATAGCTACCGTAGAATTGATGCTCCCTCTCCGCTTTCTGGAGCTTCTTGGTCTCCCAGTAAAGTATCTTACACAGGAAATAATAGAACTCATATGGTTAGAATACCAGACCCAGGACGTTTTGAACTGCGTTTAATGGACGGCTCAGCAAACCCATATCTTCTTCAAGCTGGTATAATAGCTGCGGGAATAGACGGTATAGAAAAAAAACGAGATCCAGGTCAAGCCTTGTTTGTAAATATGTATACAGATGGTGATAACTATCCAAATCTTAAAAAGCTTCCTTCAGATCTAGAAAATGCTTTAGAGTTCTTAAGCAATAATGAAGTTCTAATAACAGCTTTTGGAGAAAAAAATATAACAAGTTATTTAAAACTTAAAGAAAAAGAACTTAAAGATTTTAATTTAAAAGAAACTTTTTCAAAAAAAGAACCCATAACTGAGTGGGAAAAAACAAATACTTTAGATTGTTAAGTTATAAGTTAATAAATTTATTTTTTGGTAATTTATTTTCAAAAAAATCAATTATATTTTGAATAGTTTCTTTCCCCATACGTTCAGCACATTCTTCAGTAAATGTAGATGTGTGAGGACTTAAAAATACTTTTTTATTTTTTAATAAAGGATTATTATTATCTGGAGGTTCTTTATCAAAAACATCCAATCCAGCTCCAAAGATCATTCCTTTATTTAACGCTTCATTTAAATCCATTTCGTTAACAATTCCCCCTCTTGAAGTATTAATTATAATTGAATTTTTTCTCATAGAATTAAGAACTTTTATATTTATTAAATTTTTTGATTTTTCAGTTAATGGAGTGTGGATAGAAATGTAATCCATTTCTTTAATAGTTTCATAAAAATTTTCCGTTTTTTTTCCACCAAAATCAGATATTATTTTTTCTTCAACAAATGGATCATAAACAAATATGTTCATATCAAAACCAACACATTTTTTAATTAAATTCTTGCCTATTCTTCCAAATCCGATAATAAGTATATTTTTTTTCCATAGTTCTTTTGCCAAAGGTAAATTTTTTCGTTTAGAAAAATTTCCTTCTTTTACAATTTTATCATATAAATCTGCTCCTCTCGAAATGCTAAGCATCATAAAAAAAACATGTTCTGCGACTGTGGCTGCCAAAGAATTAGATGTTATTGCAATTTTAATATTTTTATTTTTTGCAGTAATTAAGTCTATATTATCATAACCAACGCCGTGTCTTGAAATTATTTTTAATTTAGGTGATGATTCAATTAATTCTTTACTAAATTTTGAGGTCCTTAAAGAAATTGCATCACAATCTTTCAACTTACTTTTTAAAAAATCATTTTCAAGATTTTCCACTACTTCAAAACTGTAATCTTTTCTATTATTTAAAATTTGAATACCTGCTTCATGTATTTTTTTTATTACTAGAATTTTTTTCATTTTAAATAATTTAATAAATGCCTAGGTGAGTATATTTAATGTTAAGATAATCCTTAATACCAATTGAACCACCTTCCCTACCGTATCCACTTTGTTTAATTCCTCCAAAAGGTGTTTCTGCACTGGAAATAAATGGTGTATTAACCGCTACCATTCCTGTTTCTAAAGCCTCCGAAGTTTTATTAGCCAATTCTATTGAACCTGTGCAAACATAACCTGCTAAACCAGCTACTTGATTGTTGGCTTTTTTTATTACTTCATCAAAGTTTTTAAATGTTAATAATGGTGTCAAAGGGCCAAATGGTTCCTCAGTCATAATTTTAAAATCATCTTTTACATTATCAAAAACTGTTGGTTCATAAAAATACCCTTTATTAAACTCCGATGGTCTTTTGCCACCACAAAGTACCTTGGCCCCTTCCTTTTTTGTTATCTCAACTAGCTTCTCTATTTCTTCTAATCTTTTTTTTGTAGTTATAGGACCAAGTTGAACATTTTTATCCATTCCATTTCCTATTTTTAATTTTAATGTTTTGTCGACAAATAATTTAGTAAATTGTTCTTTTTTGTTTTCGTGTATATAAAAACGACTTGGTGAAATACAAACTTGACCATTATTTCTATATTTAGCTGTCATAGCAATATCGGCCGCTTTTTCTACATCGGCATCTTCGTGAACTATAAATGGTGCATGACCACTTAATTCCATTGTAACTCTTTGTATTTTTTCAGCAGCTTGTCTTAAAATAATTTTACCAACTCTAGTAGATCCAGTTAAAGAGATTTTTTTCACTATATCTGAAGAAATTAATTGAGATGCTATTGATGGAGGATCGCCTGACAATAAATTTACAACACCAGGAGGAACCCCACATTGATTAATAATATCTACTAACTCCATAACTGTTCCTGGAGTAATAACGTCGGGTTTACAAATAACAGAACATCCAGCTGCTAAAGCAGTTGAAATTTTTCTTGAAGCTAAAACAAGAGGAAAATTCCATGGTGATAAGGCTGCTACTACACCAACTGGTTCGTAATTAATAATAACTCTCGTATTTTCAAATCTACTTTGTATAGTTTGTCCATAAATTCTTTTTGTTTCTTCAGCATTCCATTCAAAAATATCTGCGGAACCACTAACCTCCGCTAAAGATTCTGTCATTGGTTTTCCAGTTTCTAATGTCATCCATTTAGCTAATTCTTTATTTTTTTCTCTCATTAAATCTGCAATTTTTCTAATAATTTTTGCTCTATCCCATGGTGAAAATTTTTTCCAAACAGCAAAACCTTTTTCGGCAGACTTAAGTGCTTTATTAACATCTGGTGCGGATGCCTTTGATGCTTTTCCAATTACCTCTTCAGTGGCAGGATTGATGACATCATAAGTCTCCTTGTTTTCTGCTTGCTGCCATTTCCCATCTATAAATTGACCAAATCTACTATACATTTTTAATTTCCTATTAAGTGATGAGACAAAATTCTAGTATGATTTTTCAAACGATGTTCAAATAAATATAATCCTTGCCAAGTGCCAAGCATTAATTTTTTATCTTTTATGCTTAGAGTAATCTGATTATTTGTAAGCGCTGATTTAATATGTGCCGGCATATCATCTTTGCCTTCTACTGTATGTTTATAAAGTTTATTATCCATAGGTGCTAATTTATCAAAAAAATTCTTTAAATCATATAATACATCAGAATCAGCATTTTCTTGTATAACTAATGAAGCGCTAGTGTGCAAAATATTAATATTCAAAATTCCATTATTAATTTTTTGCTCATTAATCCACGAAACAGTTTGGTTAGTAAAGTCATATAAACCTTGACCATTTGTATTTATCTTAATTTCATGAAATATTTGTTCCACTAATTTACCTTAATGTCATTCATTGTGTTAATAATAACAACGCCTACTATAATTAAAATTAACCCAATTATTGTTGGAATGTTTGGAATTTGATTATATTTAAAGACTCCTATAATAGTTATGGCAGCAATTCCAAGTCCTGACCAAGTGGCATAAGTAATTCCTATTGGGATAAAGCTGACTACATGTGACATTAAATAGTAAGAAAAACATATTGTTCCTAAACATATTATTGAAGGGATCCACTTGGTAAATCCAGCTGTATCTTTAACAAAACTAGTGCCAGTAATTTCAAGAACAATGGCCATAGCTAAAAATATGTATGCAAAGGTAAGGTTAATATTCATAATAAGCTATACTTTATATATAGGGTTTAAAGTCAGGTCATTCATTTTTGCTATATTTTATTTGGGTAAAAACGCTGTGGAAAAGGAAAAAAAACCCCATTTTACTGCATTTTCTTCCCATTATTATGTAGATATCTATATATGGTATGATACTAAGACCCATACGCTATCGATAGTTGATTCGGTGGCACTTGTTTAAACAGGTAACTAAAGGGAGGTGTTAAGTATGAAAATGCTTGCAGGTTTCTCAGGTACAGTAAGAAGCCTAACTCACGTAGTAATATCGCTACTTGGATTAGGAATCGTTGTATCACTTCTTGGTGGAAATGTTCCATTTGTAAGTGGCATAGCTGACAACATTGTTGGTTTAGTTCAGTCACTAGGTGATGCAGGAATAGTCGGCTTAATAGCGGCTATCATTATATTAGGTTTTTACAAATAGGTATTTAAATCCCGTTAGTTTTTTTCCCTCTTAATAATAATTAACTAACGTTTAAAAACCTAGGTACCCTAGCCCAGAATTGTAGGGCTAGGGTATTGAGTTTAAATAAGTGAAAGGAGCATTATGAATGCATGGATAGTTAAAATAAGAAATTATTTAAGACAGTTTATTGAGTTAGGTGTTCTTTTATTAGGTGTTTCGGTTCTTGCTGAAATACTATTTGGTCCAGATGTAGCTTTTCTAGGTTCGCAAGTTACAAAAAATTTAGTTGCACTACTAAATACTCTTGGTGACTCAGGAATAGCTGCCCTAATTATAGTGTTTGCTGTAATAATTACTTATAGAAAATTTTTAAAATAATTTTATTTTAATCATTTTATTACTTCGGCCAAACATAGCCAGGCGTTTACGTCTTTGCTTTTAATATAGTCAGATTTGAAGAACTCTTTTATATTCCATTTTTTCAGCTTTTTAAGTTCATCGATTTTTTTATCAAATCCATATTCTTCATAAATTCCTTCATTGATTGTAAAACAAATTAAACCCTTATTTTTTGTAATTCTAATCAATTCATCTAAGGCTGGAGGTTTTACGTGTCCAAAAGTGAAAGTTCCCACACAAAGAACGGCTTCATAAATATTACTTTTTTTATTTAAAGGTTTATTTAAATCAATTTGCTCAAGTTTTTTATAAAAACCACTGGGGACCAAATCTAATAATTTTTTAGACAAATCTGCACCATCAATATTAACATAACCAAATTTTTTTAATTCGATTCCAACAAGGCCTGTACCGCAACCGGCATCAAATATTTTTATGTCTTTACCTGTAGCATATTTTTTAAATATATTTACTGTTTCCTTTGGTCCTGTGTAATTCCAATCTACCATATCTTGATCATATTTATTTCCCCACTTATCATAGTGCTGCATTATTTCTTTTGTGGTTTTAAGTTTATATATAGGAACCTTATTGCTCACGTCTTTTTTATTCATGCTTAAAAATAACAGTAATTTTGCTACTAAACAATTATATTTTCAAATCATTGATAATATGGTTAGATATTAAATGAGTAAAAATTTAATTGAAAGACTTAATGCAGGTCCAGTTCTATGTGCAGAAGGTTATCTTTTTGCTATGGAAAGAAGAGGATATTTACAAGCTGGAGCTTTTGTTCCAGAAGTTGTTTTAGAACATCCTGAGGTAGTTTCTCAATTACACAGAGAATTTATAAGAGCTGGTTCAGATGTTATACAAGCATTTACCTATTATGGGCATAGAGAAAAATTAAGAATAATTGGAAAAGAAAAACTTCTTGAACCTCTTCAAAAAAATGCTTTACAAATAGCGAAGGATGCGCGAAATGAATTCAAAGATTTAGATTTGATGGTTTGTGGTGATGTTGCAAACACAAATATTTATGATCCAAAAGATAAAAAAAGCAATATTGAATGTCAAAAAATGTTCGAAGAACAAGTTGCGTGGGCTAAAGAAGCTGGTGTAGATTTTATTATTGCAGAAACAATTACTTGGGTTGAAGAAATGAAAATTGCACTTAAAGCTATTAAAGATGCTGGATTAATTGCGGTTTGTAATTATGCATATAGACGTGATGGCAAGACGAGAGAAGGTATTTCTCCTGGTGAAGCCAGTAAAATGTTGGAAGACAATGGAGCTGATGTAGTAGGACTAAATTGTTTTAGAGGACCAAAAATGACGATAAAACTTTTGCCAGAAATAAGAAAATCTGTTTCATGTCATGTTGCAGCTCTTCCAGTTCCTTATAGAACAACAGAAAAAAATCCAGGATTTTTAAATCAAATAGATGAAGGATGTAATTGTATTCCTGGAGGAAATGCTTTTCCTGTGGCTTTAGATAATTTGTATTGTAATAGATTTGAAATGGGTGAGTTTGCAAAAGAATGTGCTGAAAAAAAAATAAATTTTATTGGAATTTGTTGTGGCGCAGAACCCCATCATGTACGTGAAATGGCAGTTGCTTTAGGCAGAAAACCTATTTCATATAAATACTACCCAGACATGTCGAAGCATTATGCGCATGGCACAGATAAAACTTTAAAAAAACATAATACTGACGCAGCAAAAACATTATAATTAATAATGAAACTTTTGAGATGTGGAAATGTAGAGAATGAAGTGCCAGCTGTTTTGGATGAAAAAGGAATAATAAGAAACTTATCTACAATCATTCCTGATTTAACTCCAAATACGTTGAATAATAGTACAATTGAAAAGATAGAAAAAGAAGATTTAAGCAAACTACCAGAAATTAAAAAAAACGTAAGAATAGGGCCTTGCGTTTCTATCCCTGAAAAATTTGTCGGTATCGGTTTAAATTATACTGCACATGCAAAGGAAACTGATGCTAATGCTCCAAAAGAACCTATAGTATTTTTTAAAGCCATCAGTTCTATTTGTGGACCGTATGATGATGTTTATTTACCAAAAGACTCTTTAAAATCTGATTGGGAAGTTGAGCTAGGTGTAATAATTGGGAAACAAACAAAAAATATATCTAAAGATAAATCTATGGATCACATCTTTGGTTTCTGTATAGTTAATGATATTAGTGAGAGAGAATATCAATTAGAAAGATCAAGTGGACAATGGGATAAAGGAAAAGCATTTGATACTTTCGGGCCCATAGGACCTTATATTGTTACCAAAGACGAAATTAAAGATGTACAAAATTTAAACTTACAACTTAAATTGAATGGTAAGATTATGCAGAAAGGAAACACGCAAAGTATGATTTTTGGAGTAAACCATCTTGTTTCTTATCTAAGTTTTTTTATGACATTAAAACCTGGTGATATTATTACAACTGGCACACCACCCGGGTGTGGAATTGGAAGAAAGCCTCAAATATTTTTAAAATCTGATGACGAAATGGAACTTCAAATCGATGGTTTAGGATCACAAAAACAAAAAGTAAAATAAAATTTAAATATGGAAAAACACGCCAAGGTAGTTGTTATAGGTGGAGGAGTAGTTGGTTGCTCAATACTTTACCATTTATCTAAGTTTGGATTAAAAGATTGCATATTACTTGAAAGAAAAGAATTAACTTCCGGCTCATCTTGGCATGCGGCAGGAAATGTACACGTAATTTCATCAGATCCAAATATATCAAGAATGATGGCATACACAATTGGTCTTTATAAAGAAATTGAAAAAGAATCTGGACATTCAACTGGTTTTAAACCAAGTGGAGGATTTTATTTAGCATCCAACGAAGTTTGGTCCGATTACTTAAAAAGAGAAAGATCAAAAGCTAGGTATATGGGTTTAGATCAAGAATTTATTTCTTTAGAAGAAGTTAAAAAAAAGCATCCTTTAATAGATCCTAAAAAATATCTATTAGCTTTATGGGACCCCATCGACGGAGAAGTTGATCCTTCTGGCGTAACATATGCTTTTGCAAAAGCAGCGAAAGTTTATGGAGGAAAATACTATACCAACACAGTTGTAACGGATACTAAACAAAAAAATGATGGAACTTGGGATGTAATTACAGATAAAGGAAATATAAATACAGAAATTGTTATTAATGCTGGTGGTCTTTGGGCAAGAGAGGTGGGTCAATTAGCTGGAATTAATTTACCAGTTCAACCAATGGAACACCATTATTTAATTACTGAGGCAATACCAGAAATTGAAGCAATGGGAAAAGATAAAAGATTGCCTATAGGAACTGATTTTGAAGGAAACATTTATTTTAGACAAGAAGCAAAAGGAATGTTACTTGGAACTTACGAACAAAAATCTACTCCTTGGAAAGTAAAAGGAACTCCTATGAATTTTGGACACGAACTATTAGAACCAAAACTAGAAAATATTCAAGATAGACTAGCAATAGGATTTAAAAGAATACCAGCGTTAGAAAAAGCTGGAATAAAAAATATTGTTAATGGACCATTTACCTTTGGTCCAGATGGAAGTCCGTTAATTGGTCCAGTTCCTGGATTGAAAAATTACTGGGTTGCTGTTGGAGTCATGGCTGGTTTTTGTCAAGGCGGAGGTGTTGGTAAATGTATTGCTGAATGGATAATTGATGGTGAACCTTCAATAGATGTTTGGGCAATGGATGTGGCACGTTTTGGAAATTATGCATCACCAGATTATGGAACAACAAAATCTTCTGAAAATTATGAAAGAAGATTCATAATGACTTTTCCAAATGAAACTTTACCAAAAGGAAGAAAGCAAAAAACAACATCTTTATATGATCGTTTAGTAGAAAGGGGAGCTGTAATGGGAGATTCTTTTGGTTTAGAAAATGCTCTTTGGTTTGCAAAAAACCTAAAAGACGCTCATGAAGAACCTACCTTCAAACGTTCTAGAGGTCACAATTATATAGCTGAGGAAGTAAAAGCTGTTAGAAACTCAGTTGGTGCAACAGAAATAGCTAATTTTGCAAAACATGAATTTACAGGAAAAGGAACTAGAAAATTTCTTGATTATATTTTGGCTGGTAGAATACCTAAGCCAGGTAGAATTATCCTAACACCCATGCTAACGCCCAAAGGAAAATTATATGGTGATTTAACCGTTGCTTGTTTAAATGAAGAGAAATTTATGATTTTTGGATCTGGAGCAGCACAGGAAATGCATCGAAGATGGTTTGAAAAATTCTTACCAAAAGATGAAGTAAATTACAAAAACAGATCAGATGATTTTCATGGTATTGCAATTTCAGGACCAAACTCAAGAAAATTACTATCTAAAATTTGTAGAGATGATGTATCTGATAAAATGTTTAAATTTAGAGACACCAAAGAAACTTTTGTTGGAGGGGTTCCCGCAATATTAAATCGTATTTCTTTTTCAGGAGAGTTAGGATATGAAATATATGTAGCTCCACAATTTCAGTTAAAACTATTTGAAGAAATTGAAGCTCATGGAAAAGATTTATCCTTAAAACTCTATGGATCGAGAGCTTTAATGTCTTTAAGATTGGAAAAAAATTGGGGAGCGTGGACGCTTGATTTTAGACCTGATTTTACTGCTGCTGAATCTGGATTAGATACATTTATTGTTTGGGATAAAGAATTTATTGGTAAAAAAGCAGCTAAGGATGAAAAAAAAAATAGGTCCGAAAAAGAAACTTGTTACGATGAGCATTGATACAAAAGATATTGACGTAACAAATGATGAGGCAATTTTAAAAGATAATAAGTGTGTTGGCTATATAACTTCAGGAGGTTATGCCCACCACGTAAAAAAAAGTATGGCTCTTGGTTACGTTCCAACAGAATTATCTAAACACGATACAGCTTTAGAAGTAGAAATTAATGGCAAGTTATATGCTGCTCGTGTAACAGAAAAACCTTTGTACGATGCTAATGGTGGAAAAATGAGAAGTTAACTTATTTATCACTATTTTATGTTAAGACTAATAAGACAGATTATTTCAAACATAATAGCTGCCGCAACCATTGAGGTTATATTATTTGGACTATCTTTTGTAGGCATCAAACACGCAACATCACCTCCTATAACATTTTTGCCTTTTAAACACTGAATTAATTTTCTAGCTTCATCCATATTAAATCCTCTAAAAGCTGATTCTATATTTGCAACTCCTGGAGCTACAGTTGGATCCAAACAATCTAAATCAAAAGTGACGTAAATTGGATTGTCACCTAGTCTATCTAAAATCATTTTAGAACATTTTTTGTATCCTAGTTCATTATATTCATCCATAGTTATAACTTGATATCCAATATCATAACTTGCTTGCAGCCAATCTAAAGTTCTTGGATTTCCTCTTATGCCAATTTGTGTGCTAGTTTTCGGATCAACATTTCCTTGTTTAACAAGATATGAAGCCCAATGTGCTGCGGATTTTTTTGCACCTAAAAAATGATCTAATTTTTCATAACAGTCTGTATGTGCATCAAAATGAACAATACTAATTTTTTTACCTTTGGTTAATTTCGAATTTTTTTTTCCTAAACTTTGTAATATTCCTCCTGTAATCGAATGGTCACCACCAATTGATACTACTGGCTTTTCAGCTTTTTCAATATGATCGTAAAAACTTGAAATTCTTTCAATACATTTTTCATTATCATTTGCTTCTGGAAATGGTACGTCACCTAAATCATGAATCTTATTTTGCTTCCATGGATCAATACCATATTGAAGATGAGATCTTCTTAACATAGCCGAAATATTTCTTACAGCTCTTGGTCCTAAATGTTGATCTCGTTCTGTTGTGCCATTTCCAGTACTATGTGGAACACCTACTAAAGCAATATCACAATTTTTTGGATCTGGGTCATTCTTACACCTGAATAAAGTTGGTATACCCCACCAATATAAAGTTTCCATCATTATTTGATCTTCTTTTGAAATCATTTAAACCTTTTTAAGTTTATTTGTAAAAATTAAGTTATCTGAACTGAGCTTTGACGAATTTTTTTTTGTGAAATCGTCCATAAGAGCTAACCTATCTTCGTCAAAATTAACAACTTTTCTTTTACTTAAATCAACATATAGCGATAACACTTCGTTAGTGGCAGCAAGATATTTCTTCTCTTTATGAAACATAGAGAGTTTATAGTGAATTCTTTTTTTGTCATGATCAACATGAGTTATATGTGTTTCTACTTCTTCACCTAATCTAACTTCTTGATTGTAGGTTGTGTGCATCTCAGCAACAAAGGTTGTTTTCTTATCTTTTTTTGCAGATATTCCTCCCATATTAAAATTATCTAACATTACATCTGCGGCTATATCAAAAATATGTACATAAAAAGCTACATTTAAATGGGCATTATAATCAGTCCATTCTTTTATTACTTTTTCTGTTTTTAAAATAATATTCATTAAATATAATTTTAAGATTTGATACTGCCATTAGTTTGGTTTTTGGATAAAGCTTTGGATATTTCTTTGTCGGTTATATATCCTTTTGTATTTCCATTTTTATCTATTACCTCAACAGTAGCTGGTGTTAAACAAATTTTAGGTAAAAATTCTTCTAAAAAAGCATCTTCATTAACCTTAATCATATTTGTTTTTTTTTGATCCATTAAATTTATTTGCTTCTATCATAATTATTTTGGCTTTGATAACCTTTGCACGATTTACATCTTTTACAAAAGCTGAAACATAATCATCTGCCGGTTTCATAATAATTTCAATTGGAGTGCCTACTTGAACTAATTTGCCAGCATTTAATATTCCTATATGATCACCCAACTTTAAAGACTCATCTAAATCATGAGTAATAAATAGTATCGTTTTTTTTAATTCAGATTGTAAATTAAGAAGCTGTTTTTGCATATCGCTTCTGATAAGTGGGTCTAGTGCACTGAAAGCTTCATCCATCAACATTATATTAGTATTAGTAGCCAGGGCTCTAGCAAGGCCTACTCTTTGCTGCATACCACCAGACAACTGATTTGGATATTGATTTTCAAAACCATTCAAACCTACTGCCTCGATCTTTTCCATTGCTGTTTTATTTATTTCCTTTTCATCTTTTCCTTGAATTTCAAGTCCGTAGCCAACATTTTGTATGACGGTTTTATGAGGAAATAATCCAAAACGTTGAAAAACCATACTCATTTTATGTCTTCTAAACTCAACTAAATTTTTTTGATCTAAACTCATTACGTTAGTTCCATCAACCGAAACTTCTCCTGAGGTTGGATCAATCAATCGATTTATGTGACGAATAAGAGTTGATTTTCCTGATCCGGATAAACCCATACAAACAAAAGTTTCACCTGCCTCAACACTTATAGAAACGTTGTCGAGACCAACTGTATGACCTGTTTTTTCTAAAATTTCCTCTTTTGTACCTCCTTCTTGAACCATAGGAAGGATTTTCTGAGGATTACTTCCAAAAATTTTGTAAACGTTTTTTACTTCAATTTGTGCCATTTTTTTTCGATTACAACGTGAAATGAAAGAAAAAACAACCCTTATATGCTCTTGAATTTTTTAAGTATAGCTTGGTAAATAGCTTTAAAAAAAAGATTCAATTATCAATTGAATTGAAAATTTAATTAATTAAACTAATCATATTATTATGACTGAATTTATTATTTCAAAAGTTGGTCAAAAAGATTCAGAGTTAGAAATCGTATGGAATGATGGAAAAAAAAGTATTTTTAATTTCATGTGGTTAAGAGATAATTGTCCAACGGCTCATGACAAAGATTCAAGACATAGAATGTTTAATATTCTTAAAGTTTCCCAAAATATCAGCCCAAAAAAATATAATATTAGTTCAGATGGAAAGCTTGAAATAGAATGGAGTGAAGGTAAACATATAAGTTGTTACGAACCAAGTTGGCTAAGAGAAAATTGTTACACTTTAAAAAATAAAAAAAAATATGTTTCTCCTTATGAATTGTGGGATAGTTCACTTTTAAATAATTTTAAATCAATAAAAATAGAACATGATGAAATTATAAATTCTGAGGAAGGGCTGATTAAATGGTTAGAATTATTACACCATAAAGGAATAGCAATAGTTAAAAATTCACCTATAAAAAAAAATTCTGCGCTTCCTTTATTAAATAAAATTAGTCATACAAGAGAAACCTTTTTTAAAACACCTTTTGAAGTTGTAAATGTTCCAAAACCTAATAATTCCGCTTACACGGCACACGCCCTAAGAAATCATATGGATTTGCCATGGTTTGAAAATCCGCCGGGCTATCAATTCCTTCATTGCTTAATTAATGCCACGGAAGGAGGAAATTCTTCAGTAGTAGATGGTTTTGCAGTTGCAGATTATTTAAGAAAAAATGAAAAAGAAATTTTTAAAACTCTAGTAAGTGTACCTTTAAAATTTAGAGATAAAGACTACACTCAAAATGTACATAGAAGTTTTCACGCGCCAGCAATTAGTTTAACTAAGGATGGTGATTATAATGATATAAGATTTAGCGTTGCTACTATGGATGCACTAGATTGTCACCCAGATATAATGAATAAGGTTTACAAAGCTCATCATAGATTTGGAAATCTTTTACATGACGATAAATTTCAAATTAAATTTCGATTAGAACCTGGAGACATTTTTTCATTTAATAATAGAAGACTTTTGCATGGAAGAACGGCCTTTAAACCAAATTCAGGACATAGGCATTTGCAGGGATATTATATGGACAGAGATGAAATTTTAGGAAGATTAAATTTTTTAAAAAAACAAATTTAAATTATGCTACTGGTCTTAACATTTTAAGAACTTTTTTATGTAATATGCTGCTTGAGCTTGCAACTATACTTCCACCAAATTTTGGATCTTTTCCTTTCCAAGTATGAATATAACCTCCGGCATTTTTAATTAAAGTTATCATTGGATGTATATCCCAAATTTTATTGTAGCATTGTAGCACAACATTTAATTTTCCTTCACATAGTTGGCAATAACTTAAAGCATCAGAACAAGGATATCTCATCAACCTTGTTAATCTTGAAATTTTTTTTTGCTCTTTAAGAGTTAACCAACCAAAAAAATTTCCTGCAATTTTTGAATCGTTTAATGAGTTTGATTTTGTTACCTTAAGTTTTTTAAATTTATTGTTTTCTACTAAGTAAGAATTATTGTTAACTCCAGTAATATAGTATTTCTTTAGCATTGGAAAATTGACCAAGCCTAAAGTTGGTTCATTATTATAACTTACACTTACTAAATTACTCCATGTAGGGCTTCCTATAATGAAAGATCTAGTTCCATCAATTGGATCAAGAATCCATGAAAATCCACTCCTTGTTTTCTTTGCTTTAAATTCTTCTCCAATTATACCGTCTTTTGGAAATTTTTTTGTTATTTCCTTTCTTAAAAATAATTCCAGAGCTCTATCAATATTTGTTACGGGATCAAAACCATTTTTTTTACTTGATTTATTATTTAGTTTAAATTTACCTATTAATTTTCCAAAGTATAATTTATTAATTTTTTTAGGGAGTGAATTTAAAAATTTATAGTAATTTAATTTATCTTTTTTCTTCATTTTATTTCCATCCGGTAATTGTTTTTACCTCTAAGTATTCTTCTAGTCCCCACGTACCGCCTTCACGCCCATTTCCAGATTGTCTATATCCGCCGAAAGGTGTTCCGGAATCTGCGCCTTTTCCATTAATATAAACAATTCCAGATCTTAGCTTTTTTGCTACTCTTTTTGCTTTTTCTTTATCTTCAGTTTGTAAATAGTTTCCAAGACCATATTCAGTATCATTAGTAATTTTAATTGCTTCTTCTTCTGTTTCAAATGGGATTATTGAAAGGACTGGTCCAAAAATTTCTTTTTTTGCTATTTCCATATCATTTGTAACATTTGTGAAGATTGTTGGTTTAATAAAATAACCTTTATTTAAATTATTTGGAAGATCAGGACCTCCGGTAGCTAATGTAGCGCCTTCATCAATGCCGCTTTTAATTAAGTTAATAATTTTATCATATTGAACTTTTGAAACTACGGGGCCTATATGATCTCCTTTTTTTGACGCAACATCTACTTTAATTTTATTTGCTTCATCCGCTGCTTCTTTAATTGCTTTTTCATAAATAGACTTCTCTACGAGCATTCTTGTTGGGGCATCGCATGATTGTCCAGAATTACTCATTACATTTCTGATTCCGTCTCTAACTGCATTAGGATAAGAATCTGCAAAAACAATATTTCCACCTTTGCCTCCTAATTCTAAACAAACTCTTTTAATTGTATCAGCTGCATTTTTTGAAATTAATTTTCCAGCTCTTGTTGATCCTGTAAAAGAGATCATATCAATATCAGGGTGGCCAGATATATTTGTTCCGACTCCCGCACCATCTCCATTTACTAAATTAAATACTCCTGGTGGAAATCCTGTTTCATCTATCATCTCAGCGAATAGCATTCCTGAAATAGGTGCTATCTCTGATGGTTTGAGTATCATTGTGCAGCCAGCTGCAAAAGCTGGAACTACTTTTAAAGCTATTTGGTTAATTGGCCAATTCCACGGAGTAATTAAACCACAAACTCCAATTGGCTCATAACTTATATGGTTATTTGATTTTGAATCAAAATGTTCTTCAAAGTTAAATTCTTTTAATCTTAATATGAAATCTTCTAAATGAGATTGGCCAGAAAGAGTATGAGTTGAGATTGAATAATCTATAGGAGAGCCCATTTCCATTGAAATTGCCTCCGACATTTCTTTAGATCTTTTTTTATAAATTGTTAGTAATTTTTCTAAAAGTTTTATTCTTTCTTCTTTTGAAGTTTCTTTCCATTTGTCGAAAGCTTTTTTTGCCGCTTTTACTGCAGAATCTATATCTTCTTTAGATCCTAGAGATATAACAGCAAAAGGAGATTCATTTGAAGGGTTTATAACTTCAAAGTCATTTGATTTTGAAGGTTTCACCCATTTTCCATTTATGTAGAAATTTCTTTTATCTAACATTTTGAATTACTATTATCACATAAATTATATTTCATAACCTTTTTCTTCTTTTTCATTATCAACTAATTCCTCAGGATATCCACTAGCTCTAAAGTTTATTTTGCAAATATCCTCTAACCTTTTAACTACCATTGATGACCATGCTCTTGATCCATATTTTTTGTGAGCATCTTTAAAAATATTCAAAACTAAAGGTGAAATTTCTAATGGTATATTTAGTTTTTTTGATAAGTTGTTAAACAAAGTCATATCTTTTTCCACTAAATCCATAGTAAAATTTATATTGTATGATCCATTTAGAATTACTTGGCTTTCTGTTTCATGAACAAATGAATTTCCTGATGAGATTTGAATGCCTTTAAATGTTTTGTTCATGTCTAAGTTTGATTTTTTTGCCACTGCCCAAGCTTCGCCTAAAGCTGCTAAGTGAGTTGATGCCAAATAATTTGTAATAATTTTCAAAATCGATGCTGAACCAAGCTCTCCTGTGTGTAAAATTTTTCTGCCCATTGCGGTTAAGGCAGGTAATATTTTTTCAAAAGACTTTCTTTCTCCGCCTATAAATATAGCAATATTTCCTGTCACAGCACGATGACAACCTCCACTTACAGGGGCATCTAGTGGAACTGCTCCTTTTGATTTTACGAGTTCACCTATTCTTTGCACTTCTCTACTGTCTGTCGTACTCATTTCTAGCCAAATTTTATTTATTGATAACCCTTCTATCACTCCATCTTTTTTTTCCATGACTTCTGAACAAATTTTAGGAGAAGGAAGACATGTTATTATTAAATCAACTTTTTCTGCTAATTCTTTGGGAGATTTCGCCGTTGTAGATCCCTTGGAAACAAATTCTTTTACTAAATTACTGTCTAAATCTAAAACAGTTAAATTAAATTTATTTCTTAACAAACTTCCAGCAAGCTTACCTCCTACATTGCCTAAGCCTATAAAACCAATTTTCATCTTTCCTCCTATTTAACTTTTTATTATTTTATTTTCTGGATCATGAAGCGGTTTGGTTAGAAGAATAGCTTCATGTTTTTTTTTCTCAACTTCAATAAAGAAAGTTTTTTTTGATAGTTCCTCTATTGGAGTTGTTAAATTTAAATATCCGAAAGACATATTTTTTTGGTAATTGAATGAGTAATTTCCTGAGGTTGTTCTACCAACTATTTTATCTTCACAATAAATAGGTTCATCGTGAAGCAATAATGGTTCTCCTGGCTTACTATTTTTTAAAGTTAACATAACCATCATTTTTTTAATTTTTTTGTTTTTTATTTTCTCAATCGCTTTTTTTCCAACAAAATCAATATTTTTTTTAAAACTTATTGCAAATTTTAAGCCTGCCTCATATTGATTTTCTTCTGGCGACATATCATGCCCCCAATGCAGATATCCTTTTTCCATTCTCATTGTGTCCATAGCAAACATCCCACAATGTGAAATATTAAACTCTTTACCTTTGCTAACTATTAAATTGTATATTTCTTTTGATTCATTCATTTTTATATAAAGTTCATATCCTAATTCTCCCACATACGACAATCTCTGCGCCCATATTTTTTTGTTATCTATTTTAATTTCTTTTCCTGTACCAAATTTAAAATTTTCATTAGTAAAATCATCATTTGATAATTTTGACATTAAACTTCTACTTTTAGGACCAAATACACCCAAACAAGCAATTTCATCTGTTACATCTTCAAGCGTTACCTCTTTTGATAAATGTTTTAATATATGAAATTTATCATGTTCTTTATTTGCTGCTGAAGTGATAATTCTAAAATATTTTTCATTTATGCAAATAACAGTTAAATCTGTTTCGATTCCACCGTCTTCATTTAACATTTGAGTATAGGTAGTTTTCCCGGACTCTCTCTTGATGTTTGCTGTACAAATTTTTTGAAGTTCACTATGAGCTTTTTCCCCTTTTAAATCATACTTAGAGAAAGCTGTTAAATCGAATAAACCAATATTTTTTCTAGCATTTTTTGTTTCATGTTCTACTGACGGATACCAGTTTTGGTAATTATAACTATATTTAAGTTCTGGTTTCTCATTATTTAAAGTAAACCATAGTGGTCTTTCGTAACCCGAAGATACGCCAAAACAGGCACCTTCTTTTTTTAACTCTTCGTGGTATGGAAATAATTTTTTATTTCTTGAAGTTTTATGTTGTTTATATGGCCAATGCATTCCATACAAATCACCTAAAGTTTCAGTTATTCTTTCCTTGATAAAATTAATTTCTGAATGGAATTTTTGGAATCTTTTTATATCATATATAAACAAATCTTCATTGATGTAGCCATTCATCATCCATTCTGCCGTTACCTTTCCAGCTCCACCTCCGCTCCCAATTCCAATACTGTTAAACCCACAACAAACAAAAAAGTTTTTAATTTCTGGGACCTCTCCTAATAATGTGTTTGTGTCTGGTGTAAAAGATTCTGGTCCTGCAAAAAATTTTCTAACTCCTGCTTTTTCTAATAGTGGAACTCTTTTAAATGATGCTTCTAAATAAGGTTCAAAATGATCAAGGTTTTCAGGAAATTCACCAAATGAAAAATCATTTGGAACTTTATTTGTTTTTTCAAAAGCTGGAATTGATTTTCCCTCGAAAATTCCGACTAGTAATTTACCAGCATCTTCCTTTAAATACAGCCTATCGTCAAAATCTCTTAATACAGCTAAATTTTTTGGTA
>CACLMO010000007.1 GCA_902608065.1 uncultured Pelagibacteraceae bacterium | reverse complement strand
CAAGATCTAGAAACTGACCAATTAAATTCAGGAGAGAAAAAAATAACAAAGAAAAAAAAGAAATTACCTGGAAGTGATGAACCTAAAGATTTTGGAGAAAATTTAGGAAATGTTTCAGACCAAGAGGTGGCTTCCGTGGAGCAAATGCAAAAAACTCAATCTATAGATTCAGTAGGAACAGTTATTGCTGAAACTGCTGAAAGAACAGAAAAAATTCTTCCAGAAGGTCCACCAGAAGAACAATATAAATTTGCTATAAGTTTTTTGAAAGTAGGAGATTATGAAACTGCCGAGTATGCGTTAAGACAATTTGTAGATTTAAATCCACAACATGAGTTGGCTGGTAATGCTCAATATTGGTATGGTGAAACTTTCAGAGTCAGACAATTATATCAAGATGCCGCTACAGCTTATTTAGATGGTTATCAAAAATATCCCAAAAGTAGCAAAGCACCAGTTAACCTTCTTAAGCTAGGTGTAATGTTAGTTCAAATTGGGGAAAAAGATCAAGGCTGCACAATGATCTTAGGTGTAAAAGAACAATATCCAAAAGTGAATCAGTCTGTTATTCAAAAAGCAGAGTATGAAAAGAAAAAGTTTAATTGTGAAAAGAAAAGTTAAAGATAATCTTTTATTAGATACAAAATATCAAATTAAAAAAATTTATTTAGAATTCAAAAAGATAATTTACAAAAATCTTAATAGAGAAGACTTTGCCTTGGGTGTTTCTGGAGGTTCGGATAGTTTGTGTTTAGCATATTTTAGCAAACTATACACATCAGAATTTAAAAATAAAATGCATGTTTTAATTGTAGATCATAAACTTAGAAAAGAATCTAACAAAGAGGCACAACAAGTTAAAAAAATTTTAGTTAAAAAAGGTATAGAAAGCAAAGTTTTGGTCTGGAAAGGAAAAATACCCAAAAGCAATATTCAAAAAAATGCTAGAGAAATGAGATATGACTTAATTAACAGCTATTGCTTAAAAAATAATATTAAATATTTGGTTACAGCTCATCATGCTGATGACCAAATAGAAAATTTTTTTATTAGATTATTAAGGGGTAGTGGTTTAACAGGTCTATCATCAATGTCACAAAGTGTAAATTATGGAAAAAATTTAAAAATTATTAGACCCTTCCTGAATTTTAAGAAAAAGGATTTAAAAAACGCAACTTTAAATTATTTTAAAACATACATACACGATCCATCAAATGATAATGATAAATTTTTACGTGTAAAAGTAAGAAAATATAGAGATAAAATGGAAAAAGAAGGACTTGATACGGACAATATTATTAAAAGTGTGAACAATCTTTTATCGGCAAACAAAAGCTTAAATTTTTACAAAAATAAAGCATTGCATAAACATGTTTCTTTTTTATCAGAAAACAAATGCTTTATTAGTAAAAAGATATTTAATGAAGAATCTGGAGAAATTGTTTTTAAATCTTTTTCTGATATTTTGTCTTTGATATCTGGAACTTACTATCCACCTCGTTCAAAAAAGGTTTTAAATTTAATTAATAGACTTAAAAAATCAAAGTTCCAAAAGTCAACTTTAGGAGGTTGTATTATTGAAAAAAATAATGATTTTGTTTCTATTTCAAAAGAACAGGGGATGAAAAAAAAAGCAACTAATGAGTTAAGAAAATAGCGTTTTTTTCAAATATTGTGGCTAAATGCTACTTGTTTACTGAAAAATAATGATTATCTTATAACTATATGAATTTAAAAAATTTAATGATGTGGGGTCTTATAGTCCTTCTCGTGGTGGGACTGTTTAATTTGTTCCAGAATCCAAAAAGAACTATGGTTTCAGAAAATGTTCCTTTTTCAAGTTTTCTAAAAAATGTTGAAGATGGTAGAGTTATTCAAGTTGATATAAAAGGTAATAACATAGAAGGTGTATTAGCTGATGGAACAACATTTAACACTTACGCTCCAAACGATCCAAATCTAGTAGAAAAATTAACTTCAAAAGGGGTTAACATAACAGCTTCACCAATAGAAGATAAAATGCCTTCCCTACTTGGAGTTTTATTATCTTGGTTTCCAATGCTCTTATTAATCGGAGTATGGATATTTTTCATGAGACAAATGCAAGGTGGAAGAGGCGGGGCCATGGGATTTGGAAAATCAAAAGCTAAATTGTTATCTGAAGCTAGGGGAAAAGTTACTTTTAATGATGTTGCCGGCATTGATGAAGCAAAAGAGGAAGTTGAAGAGATTGTTGAATTTTTAAGAGATCCAAGAAAATTTAAAAGACTAGGAGGAAAAATTCCTAAAGGTGCCCTTTTGATAGGACCTCCTGGAACTGGAAAAACTTTATTAGCAAGAGCAATAGCAGGTGAGGCTGATGTTCCTTTTTTTACAATTTCTGGGTCCGACTTTGTAGAAATGTTTGTTGGAGTCGGTGCTTCAAGAGTTAGAGATATGATGGAACAAGGAAAAAAAAATGCGCCTTGCATAATTTTTATAGATGAAATAGATGCCGTTGGCAGAAGCAGAGGAGCTGGACTTGGTGGTGGTAATGATGAAAGAGAACAAACATTAAACCAATTACTTGTTGAAATGGATGGATTTGATACAAACGAAGGAGTAATAATAATTGCCGCAACTAATAGACCAGATGTTTTAGATCCTGCTTTATTAAGACCAGGAAGATTTGATAGACAGGTAGTTGTTACAAATCCAGATATAGTTGGAAGAGAAGCTATTTTAAAAGTTCATATTAAAAAAATTACTACTGGTCCAGATGTAAAATTAAGAACAATTGCACGAGGCACACCAGGTTTTTCTGGAGCAGACTTAGCAAATTTAGTAAATGAATCGGCATTACTTGCTGCTAGAAAAAATAAAAGAATTGTAACAATGTCAGATGTTGAAGAAGCTAAAGATAAAGTGATGTTGGGAGCTGAAAGAAGATCTATGGTAATGACAGAAGATGATAAAAAACTTACTGCATATCATGAAGGTGGCCACGCTATTGTTGCTTTAAATGAAAAAGCTTCAGATCCAATTCATAAAGCTACAATAATACCGAGAGGAAGAGCTTTAGGAGTAGTATGGACTTTACCTGAAAGGGATAAGTACTCACATACTCGAGAATATATGGAGGCAAATATTTCAAAAGCTATGGGAGGTAGAGTTGCAGAAGAAATGATTTTTGGTCATGATAAAGTTACTTCAGGCGCTTCTTCTGACATTCAAATGGCTACTAAATTAGCAAAAGATATGGTCACAAAATTTGGTATGAGCAATGAATTAGGACCTTTATCATATGGAGCTAATGAAGACGAAATTTTCCTTGGAAGACAAATAGCTAGACAAGAACATATGTCCGAAGAAACATCCAAAAAGGTAGACGCAGAAGTTAAAAAAATAGTGGATGCGGGATATCAAAGAGCTAAAAAAATTCTTACAGAAAAACTGGATGATCTACATAAATTAGCTAAAGCTTTGCTTGCTTACGAAACTTTGAGCGGTGAAGAAATAAAAGATTTAATATTAAAAAATATTCAACCAAAAAGAGAAACAGCAGAAAGCAAAGATGATCAAAAAGAATCATCTTCAGCTCTAGGATCTTTAGGTTTAAAACCAAAACCAGCTCTATAATTTTTAATGCGAAAATATTACACAAGACCGTGTAATTTCTATTATGGAAATTACGCAAAAAAACTTATTAAAGCAAAAAAAGCTTTGCCTATAACAGGTAATTTAAACATAGCATTTGATCAATTAGAAATATTCCAGAGAAGAAAAAAAGTGGTTGAAAGCAATATATGTTCCATAGAAAAAATAGGCTCTTTTGATAAAGAAAAAAAAAACACGATTAAATCAGATTTAAAAAAAATAGTTGGCAAAAGAAAAAATATATTAGGTATAAAATTTGATACACCTCAAATTATGGGAGTACTCAATGTAACTCCAGATAGTTTTTCTGATGGAGGCTTATTTTTTGAAGAAAATAAAGCATATGAACAAGCCAATGTGATGATAAATGGTGGAGCAAAAATAATAGATATTGGAGGAGAATCAACAAGACCTGGCTCAAAAATTATTAATGAAAAAGAAGAATGGCAAAGAATAGAAAGTTTAATAACTAAATTAAAAAAAAATTATGCTAGTCAGATTATTTCTTTAGATACGCGAAAATCTTATGTAATGAAAAAAGGTATAGAATCTGGAGTAGATATTATTAATGATGTTTCAGGTTTAAATTTTGATAAAAATTCATTTAATTTAATTAATTCAAAAAAAATTCCTTTTATATTGCATCATATGCAGGGTACACCTGAAACTATGCAAAAAAATCCAAAATATGACGATGCTTTATTAGACATTTATGATTTTTTTGAAGAAAAAATTAATTATTGTGTAAAAAAAAATTATAAAAAAGATCTTATTATAATTGATCCAGGAATAGGTTTTGGAAAAAATTTAGATCATAACTTAAGAATTATGTCTAAAATTTCTACATTCCATAGTCTAGGCTGTCCAATATTAATTGGTACTTCTAGAAAAAGATTTATAGAACATATTGTAACAAAATTTGATACATCAGACCGAACTGGAGGTACATTGGCATCAGTGTTGTATGGACTTTCTCAAGGAGTTCAGCTATTCAGAGTACACAATGTTAAAGAAATTAATCAAGGAATATTAGTTTTTAATAAAATTTTAAACACAAAATAATTCATGAGTAATAAGTATTTTGGAACAGACGGCATAAGAGGAACCGTCAATGAAGGAAATATCACTGGAGAAAAATTTTTTAAGTTTGGATTAGCTGCAGCTACTTATTTTAAAAATCAAAAAAAAACTAAACAAATTGCCATAATAGCCAAAGACACAAGATTATCAGGATATACTTTAGAACCAGCTTTGGTATCCGGTTTGACATCAGGTGGAATGCATATTTTTACTTTGGGACCTTTGCCAACAAATGGACTTGCAATGCTCACAAAATTGATGAAAGCAAATATGGGTATTATGATTACAGCTTCTCATAATCCATATTATGATAATGGAGTAAAATTATTTGGGCCAGATGGATTAAAATTATCTGATCAAATAGAAAAAAAAATTGAAAAATTAATTGATACAAAAAATACAAAGCAGCTTACGAACCCTAAATTATTAGGCAGAGTAAAAAGACTCGAGGATGGCAATGATAGATACATTAAAATATTAAAAAAAAACTTTCCTAAAAATTTTAGCTTAAAAGGAACCAAAATAGTTCTAGATTGTGCAAATGGAGCGGGATACAAAGCTGCCCCTAAATTATTAAAAGATCTTGGCGCGAAAGTTATTTCAATTGGAACTAAACCTAATGGATTTAATATTAATGAAAAATGTGGATCAACTTATCCATCCAAAATTCAAACATTTGTAAGAAAATATAAGGCACATGTTGGTATTGCCTTTGATGGTGATGCAGACAGAATCATTATGTGTGATGAAAACAGCAAAATAGTTGATGGCGACCAAATTATTGCAATGCTAGCCAAAAGATGGAAATTAAAAAGAATTTTAAAAGGTGGTGTAATTGGAACCTTAATGTCGAATTACGGACTAGAAAGTTTTTTGAGAAATGAAAAAATAAAATTTTCCAGGACAGATGTAGGAGATAGATATGTTAAAGAAAAAATGAAAAAATTAAATTTTAACTTAGGAGGAGAGCAGTCAGGGCACATAATTCTTGGAAAATTTGCAACTACAGGAGATGGCCTAATGGTAGCTTTGGAGGTTCTTTTTTCTTTAAGAAAAGGTAAAAAAGCAAGTCATTTACTTAACGTTTTTAAACCCTTGCCGCAAATATTAGAAAACGTAATAGTTAAAGATAAAAATATTATTAGTAAAAACAAATGCAGAGAAGCAATTAAAAAAGCAAACAAATTAATGAGTGGATATGGGAGATTATTAATTAGAAAATCGGGTACTGAACCGAAGATTAGAATTATGGGAGAATCATACAATAAAAAATTAATATCAAGATGTATAAAAATAATTAAAAATTCAATAAAACTGTGAAACCTAAATCCAAAGTATTGATAATAGCTGGTTCTGATTCATCAGGTGGGGCTGGTATACAAGCAGATATTAAAACTGTAACAGCACTTGGCAGTTACGCAATGACTGCTGTGACAGCCATTACTGCGCAGAATACTAAAGGTGTTAAAGGGATAGTTTCAGTTTCTCCAAAGAATGTACAAAAACAAATTCTAATGGTTTTAGAAGATATAGGAGTTAATGCTGTAAAAATTGGCATGCTTCACAATGCAACTATAATAAAAAGTGTTTATAGAATTTTAAAAAAACATAATTTAAAAAAAGTTGTTCTTGATCCTGTAATGGTAACTAAAGGAGGAGAGAAATTAATTGATAACAGTTCAATTGAACATTTAAAAAAATTATTATTTCCTTTATGTACATTAATCACACCCAATATTCCTGAAGCTGAAGTATTAACTGGATATTCAATTTCAAATAAAGAAGATATGATTATGGCTGCAAAAAAAATTCTAAACATGGGAGCAAAAAATGTGTTATTAAAGGGCGGTCATCTTAATAATAAAATGATTTTTGATATATTGGTAACAAAAAAAAGTATAGAGATATTTTCTAAAAAAAAAATTAGAACTAAAAATACTCATGGAACTGGCTGTACACTTTCTTCAGCACTTGCAACCTGTTTATCCCAAAAAAGAAATCTACGGAAATCATGTAGAATATCTTTGAAGTATGTAAACAAGGCAATTGAATCAGCTCCAGGATACGGAAAAGGTTTTGGACCATTAAATCATTTAAATTCATTTAATTTAAAAAAAATCAATGACTAATGTAGCTGTTATAGGTTCTCAATGGGGAGACGAAGGAAAAGGAAAAATTGTTGACTGGCTTTCTGAAAAAGCTGATGTGATTGTTAGATTTCAAGGTGGTCATAATGCTGGTCATACCCTTGTTGTAAATAATGTTACATATAAGTTAAAATTATTACCTTCAGGAATAGTAAGAAAAAACAAAATTTCGATTATTGGCAATGGTGTAGTTATAGACCCTTGGGCTCTTTTAGAGGAGATTAAACAAATAGAAAAATTAGGAATAAAAATTACAAATAAAAATTTATATATAGCTGAAAATGCAACATTAATTTTACCACTACACAAAGAATTAGATGGAATAAGAGAAGACGCAAAAAATTCAGATAAAATAGGGACAACAAGACGAGGTATAGGTCCTGCTTACGAAGATAAGGTAGGAAGAAGAGCGCTTCGTGTTATGGATCTCGAAAAAAAAAATAATTTATCAAAACGGATAGATGTAATGTTGTTCCATCACAATTCTATAAGAAAAAGTTTAGGCAGAAGCAAAATAAATAAAAAAAAATTAATTAGCGAATTAAGAAAAATTTCTTCAAAAATTCTTAAATATTCAAAACCAGTTTGGAAAAAAATGGATGAATTAAAAAGAAAAAATAAAAAGATTCTTTTTGAAGGAGCTCAAGGTATGCTTTTGGATATAGACCACGGAACCTATCCTTTTGTAACATCTTCAAATACAGTCGCAGGAGCAGCATTATCTGGCACAGGGTGTGGTCCAAATACTATTAATTATATTCTGGGCATTGTTAAAGCGTATACTACTAGAGTAGGGGAAGGTCCTTTTCCGACAGAGTTGAAAAATGAAATAGGTAATAGAATTGGAAAAAAAGGTAAAGAGTTTGGGACAGTAACTAATAGAAAAAGAAGATGCGGCTGGTTTGATGCAGTTTTAGTTAAACAAACTTCCATTATATCTGGAGTAAATGGAATAGCTCTAACAAAAATTGATGTTTTAGATCAATTTAAATATTTATATGTATGTATTGGTTATAAACTTAATGGTAAAAAAATAGATTATTTTCCAAGCGCTCTAGGAGATCAAAAAAAGGTAAAACCAATATATAAAAGATTAGATGGTTGGTTACAAAATACACAAGGAATTAAAAAATGGAAAGATCTTCCGAAAAATACTAAAAAATATATAAATTTTATTAGTAATTATTGTAAAGTTAAAATATCGAGTATTTCGACAAGTCCAAAAAGAGAAGATACTATCCTTTTAGAAAATCCCTTTAAAAAACAAAGTTAGTTTTTTGGAAGTAGGTTATTAGATTTTGCTGCAATTAGCATTGCTTTTTGTAATTTTTCAAAAGCTTTTGTTTCAATTTGTCTGATTCTTTCTCTGCTTACTTTATGTTTTTTGCTCAACTCTTCTAAAGTAGCTACATTTTCTGATAGCCTACGAGCAATCAATATTTCTTTTTCTCTAGAATTCAAAATATCCATAGCTGAATCCATCAATTTTTTTCTTTCTTTAAACTCTTGGTTTTGTGACAACTGTAATTCTTGATCAAGTTTATCATCTACAACCCAATCTTGCCATTCAACACCATCTTCATTATTTATTGGATCATTTAAAGATTTTTCTTTTCCATGAAGTCTTCTATTCATTGAGACAACATCTTCTTTTTTAACATTTAATCTTTGAGATATTTCTTTCACATGTTCCGGCTTAAGATCTCCAGAACTGTTTGCGGATAATTGATTTTTTAATTTTTTTAAATTAAAAAACAATTTTTTTTGTGCAGTTGTTGTTCCCATTTTGACAAGACTCCAAGAGCGCAATATATATTCTTGCATTGAAGCTTTAATCCACCACATTGCATATGTGGCTAATCTAAAACCTTTTTCTGGATCAAACTTTTTGACAGCTTGCATTAAGCCAATATTTCCTTCTGACACTAATTCGCTTACAGGCAGTCCATATCCTCTATATCCCATAGCAATTTTTGCTACCAATCTTAAATGGCTAGTCACCAATTTATGAGCAGATTTAAGATCTCCTCTTTCTTTCCAACTTTTAGCTAACATGTACTCGTCCTCTAAAGAAAGCATGGGAAATTTTTTAATTTGCGTTAAATAATTACTTAAACTTCCTTCTACAGCTATTCTTGGTAAATTTGATTCGTATGTTTTTGAACTCATGATTTTTAGGATATGTATTATTAAATTAAGGCAAATACAAGGTGTCTAAATGCTTGCTTTATTAAGGTTTTTGATAAGCAAGTCAAAATCTTTTGGTCTTTTTGCCTCAAAGAAAATTTCTTTTTTTGTGCGCGGGTGAATAAAACCTAAATTTTTTGCATGTAATGCTTGCCTATCAAAATTATTAATTAAATTTTCTATATTGCTATCAATTTTTTTGAATTTTTTTTTGTTTTTACCATAAGATTTATCACCTAAAATTGGGTTTCCTTTAAAACTCATGTGCACTCTAATTTGGTGTGTCCTTCCCGTTTCTAGTTTACATTCAACTAAACTTATTTTTGGTAAATCATTATTTTGAAAAATTTTTAATGTTTTATAATTCGTTATAGCTTTTTTTCCTTTATCTTTTCTTACAGTCATTAGTTGTCGATTTTTAAAACTTCTAGAAATATTTTCTATAATCTTTCCATTTAAAGGCCTGATAGTTCCCCAAATTAGAGCTTCATAAGTTCTTTTAATAGTGTGCTCACTAAATTGTTTTGATAAACTAGTGTGTGCATTATCATTTTTAGCTACAACAATAACTCCACTAGTTCCTTTATCAATTCTATGAACTATACCTGGTCTTAATTTTCCACCTACACTTGAAAGATTATTTTTGTAAATATATAAAAGTCCATTAACTATTGTATTTTCAAAATTACCTGCGCCAGGATGAACTACTAACCCGGGAGATTTATTTATTATTATTATGTCTTGATCATCATACAAAATATCTAAATCAATTTTGTTTGCTACAATATGAGTTTTTTCAGGAGCTGGAAAATTTACTTCAATTTTGTCTTCATTTTTAATTTTTTTTGATGTTTCTTTAATGGGATTATTATTTAATTTAACGTTACCTATACGAATTAAATTTTGTAATTTACTTCTACTTTCTTCACTTAATTGAGATTGTAAAAATTTATCTAAACGATGACCGTGATAAATTTTTGAAACTGTAATCTGAAATATTTTTTTTTTCATTAATTATTCAATATAATGTATAATCAAAACATAAAAGCGCTTGTAGCTCAATTGGATAGAGCGTCTGGCTTCGGACCAGAAGGCTGAGGGTTCAAATCCTTCCAGGCGCACCAAATAATAAACATTATATAATCCATTGTTTAAGCTTTTCCTTATTGTCTAATATATATTTTGGGAAGGTATGATCTAACTCAATTTTTTTATACTTAAAACCTCTATTAAAAATATCTTTATATAATTTTATTTTTTCTTCTATTTTTTTTTCATCTGTAAAATCAGAGGTATTAAATTCTCCATGAGAAAATGATTTGATTTTTTTTGAAATATTTTCTGCAGTTTGTATATAGGCAAAGTGCCAACCTCCATTTTCTATAATTTGAAGATTTTTTGGTTTATCAATTCTCCAAAAAGGGTATTTTTTAAATTTCAAATTTCTAAGCCATTGTGGAGATTTAAGATTTTTTTTTAAGCACATCTTTGATCCATGCCAATTACTTTCATTTTCATTTAATAAGTTTAATTTAAAATTAAACATTTTTTGAGAAAATACAGCATATTTATTTTTTTTATCAAAAAGATGAAGTTTTTTTAAATTTGGAATTTCATCAACGTCAGATAATATAATTAGATCTTCGTCGGAAGATTTTTTTAAACCTTTCATAATAGAATTTCTTTGATGTTGTTCCACTAGAGATTCTCCCCAATTATGTTCTTTTTTTATAATTTCAGCAGTATCTTCAACCACAATATAAATAATTTTTTTTCTAAATTTGTTAAATTTTTCAGGCTGAAAATTTAATTTTTTTGTCTTTCCTTGGTGATCACACGTTGATTCAGTAATAACAAAAAAATCAACAAATTCATCTAGTATATTTAGTCTTAATTCTAAAATATGTTCTTCATTAAAAAATTGAAAACAGTCGTAAATGGCCATAAGAAAATATAATTTAATTATTTTTTCCAATCAACAAAATTGAATTTATTAATGAAAAAACTTATCCTTTAATTTTTGTATTTCATTTTTTTCAGAGAAATTCAATTTAGCAGAAATTATTTGTAAAAGCTTAATTTGTCCAAAAATCAGCATAAGGCTTATAAATTCTCTTTTTCTAGATATTATTAGTTCTTTTCCTCGATCATTTAAATAATTCGGGATAAATAGCATATCTATTTCTGCGGGTGTATGAGTTGCATGAGTTCCGATTTCCTCCCATTCACAAGTCATATAATTTAATTTGTATAAGAAATTTAATAACTCACTCCAATCGGGAACTTTCTCATACATTGGAATAATTTGTGCTTCTGTTTTTATAAGAAGAGGAGAATATTTACCTAATCCTTTGAAGATTTCTAATTCAGCGCCTTGGGTATCTACTTTTAAAAAATCGAGTTTTTTTATATTTAAATTTTCCAAACTCTCATTAATTGTTGAGCAGTTTACATCAATTTCATTATAAGTTTCAAATAGGGGAAAATTTTTTTCTTTAATATCATAAAGAGGAAATGCATTTTTATTTAATTTATACATAGAAGAACTGCCTAATCGTTTTTTAGCAATATATAATTTTTTATTGCAATTATTACTCCAGATTCCTTTAGGTATAACTAAATAGTTTTCTTTTTTTAGTTTATCTGCCTCATCTTTAATAGGTTCTACTAAAATAGGTAAAAAAAATTTATCATATTTTTTTGGAAATATATTTTCATTAAAACCACCTTGTGCACCAATATCAAGAGCCACAATTTTTTCATCCAACAATATTTTGGATACAAATTTTTCATAATTTTTGTTACTGTTTGCTTTCAAACGTAAATTAATTAGTTGGTTGATTACTCTATTTTGAATCTTAAACAATATAAGTATCTTTGCTATAAAAGGAATAATTAGATATGCAATTTTACACACCATACGATACAAAAATCTTAAAATCATTTTTTAGTAAATGTAGTTAATCCTAATTTTTTTCCAACAATTCTTGAGGATGCACAATGAATATGAGTTCTATCTACAATAAGACTCTCTCCAACTTTCCAATTATATATCATTTCAACTTTAAGTCCTTTAAGATTATTTATATTTATGTGCGTTAAATACTTTTTATGCATTTCTTTATCAAACTCTTCATCTCCTAAATGATCTTTTGTTCTTTGATTTTGACCTGGTTTGGGATTAAATTTTAATTCTTCTTCATCTATAGTAAAAGTAGCCGAACTTCCGTACCATCTTTTATTAAAAAAAATTGTGTCTCCTGGAGCTATTAAAGGTGTAATTATTTGTTTATAAATTATAGCATTTTCTTCAAACCCAGAATCCACATGCAATGGAAGAGGAGAAAAACTTTCATGAAAGAGCCCATAATAATCTTCACCACTTTCAGATTTTAAGGTATCCATTTTATAGTCACCTAATACACCTTTTAGTTTATCTAAATATATTTTGTCCAACTCTTTATTAATATTTTGTATCCAAGCTTTTTTTTTAACATTTTGTTTTTTATTAAAAGTAGTTTCAGGTAGATCATTATAGAATTCTATAATCATCTTTATTTCTTTTTCGGTAAAAATATTAACTTTTTTAGGTGGGGCTTCCAAACTTTTAATTTTTTCTAAATGTATATGTTTCATAGGTTATTCTCCCATATTAACCAATGTTCCTTTTTTTCTTGCCCCATAAAAAGCTAAATAAAAAACAACAATAGCGGCCACAAAATAAAATAAATTTAATGCTAAAGCAGTTATTATATTTTTATAATTTACTACATTATTTACCAAAATAGCTCTTGCTTCTTCAAATATATAAACCAATGGCAATCCTTTAGCTAATATTTGAAGCCATTCAGGTAAAATTGACAGCGGATAGTAAACACAACCTAATGGAGCCAAAAGAAACAGTGATGACCATGCAATATTTTCAAATGCAGGCCCAAACCTCAAAAGTCCAGCGGTAACTAATAATCCTAACGTCGTTCCAAAAAGATACAAACTTAAAAAAAGCAAAAATAATGGAGGTCCCATATTTAATAAAGAAACTCCAAATAATGGACTCATAAGAATTATAGCTGGAACTATTCCTACTAATGTTCTTAGTAAAGCTGTAGACGTAAGAGCAGTTATAATTTCACTAATTTTTATTGGAGCAACAAATAGGTTGGTAAAATTTCTACTCCAAATTTCTTCAAGAAATAGCATATTGAAACTTATGCTAGATCTAAATAAAAAATCGTAAAGAATTGCACAACTTAAAATAACACCAATGGTATTATTATAATAGTCGCTATAAAGGGTAAAAAATTGCGAAATAAAACCCCAAAGAATTATTTGAATTGTTGGCCAATAAATTAAATCTAAAATTCTCGGAAATGAACCTTTGATTAAATAAAGATGACGAATAGACAAAGCATACATTCTATGAAATTTCATATTATTCCCTAACTATTTTTAAAAAAGTTTCTTCTAAATTTTCTCTTCCATGTTTTTTTATTAAATTTTCGCAAGTATCCATATCTATTATACTTCCATTCTTCATCATCATCACTTCACTGCAAAGCCTTTCTACTTCATTCATATTGTGCGAAGCTAATAGAATGGTGGTGTTTTTTTTTGACGCAAAACTTTCTAAGTAGGTTCTAATGTAATCACCTACATCTGGATCTAGACTTGCAGTTGGTTCATCCAAAAGAAGTATTTCAGGATCATTAATTAATGCTTTAGCTAGAGAAACTCTATTTTTTTGTCCAGAAGAAAGTTCACCAGTTTTTCTTTTTTTAAATTCAAATAAATTTAACTGTTTCATTAAATCTGAAATTTTATCTTGTAAATTATTTACACCATACAATTTTCCATAAACTTTAAGATTTTCTTCAACAGTAAGTTTTTTTGGCAACTCAACATATGGAGAAATAAAATTTACCTTTTCTAATATTTTAGTTCTGTTGTTTTCGTTTTCGATATTTAGTTCATTAATAAAAATAGTACCTGATGTAGGTTTAATTAGCCCCAACATCATACCTATCGTTGTTGTTTTGCCACAACCATTTGGTCCTAAAAGACCTATAATTTTTCCTTTAGGAATTTTTAAATTTATATTTTTTACAGCTAAAGTATTTTTATATTTCTTGCTTAAATTATTAATTTCAATTATTGCAGGATTCATTTACTAGAAGCTTTTTTTAGTCTTTCATTTATTGCACAACCAATTCCAACATTAGGTATTTTGACTACTGCGATTGATTTAAATTTTTTATTTTTTATTTTTCTCATAGTTTTGTATAAGTTATTTGCTGCTTCTTTCAAGTTACCATTTTTACTCAGGTTAAAATAATTTTTTCCATTTCCGCTTTGTTTGCCGAAGCAAATTAACGCTTGTTTTTTTTCAGGATACTTTTTGTTCATTATAACTGGTATTCCAGGATAATAATGGAATTTTAATTGACCTGGGGATTTAATTTTTTTTACTGTTTTTTTTATTATAATTTTTTTTTTTAAAATTTTATTAATGTCTAATAAAGTTATTGATCCTTGTCTCAAAATTGTTGGTTTGCTTGTCAAATCTATTATTGTAGATTCTAAACCAATTTTGCAATGACCACCATCGAGTATAAATTTTATTTTTTTTCCAAATTCATCTTTAACATCTTTAGCGCAGGTTGGGCTAAGTCTGGATGAAATATTTGCGCTGGGAGCAGCAAGTGGAAAATTAAGCTTTTTTAATAAACTTCTTACAACTTTATGTTTCGGAATTCTGACCGCTACTGTTTTTTTTCCAGCACTTGCAAATTTTGAAATTTTTGATTTTATTTTTTTTTTTAATATAAAAGTAATTGGTCCCGGACAAAAAGCATTATATAATTTATTAAAATCAGTATTTAATTCTACGTCATTTTCTAAATTTTCTAAATTTTTAAAATGAATTATAAGAGGATTAAAAAATGGTCTTTTTTTTATTTTGAAAATTTTTTTAACAGATCTATTTGAATAAGCATTACCAGCTAAGCCATACACAGTTTCTGTTGGTATTCCAATAACGTTATTATTTTCCAGGTTTTTTTTTGCTTTTATTAAATTAATAGAATTTGCGTTATATATATTTAAATAGATATTTTTCATAAATTTATTAGTATATGGATATAATATGAAATCAAAAAATATTCCAGCTGATATAAGAACAAAATCAATAAAAGAAGCTCAAAATGAAATTAAAGAAATCATTGAAAAACTAGAAAATAGAGAGATAAACTTAAAAAATTCAACAGAGCAATATGATAGAATGATGAAGTTGAACATCCATATTCAAAATTTATTTAAACAAAAAGCTAAAGAAATTAATCAATCTTCTTTACAAAGAATAAAAAAGAAAAATTAAAAAATTGAATTTCATATATGTCATTGTTTTTAAAAAAATTAAATATAATTGCAAATAATTCAAATTCTTATTTAGGTAGTTTTTTTTCAAAGCAAAAAAAAAATTCCCATTTATTAAGCCCCATGAAATATGGAGTTTTTTCTGGAGGAAAAAGATTTAGATCAGCAATAGTTGTAAACACTGGAAAAATTTACGATGTAGATTATAAAAAGTTAATTATAATTGGCTCAGCAGTAGAGTGTGTGCATTCGTATTCATTAATTCATGATGATTTACCCGCAATGGATAATGATCAATTAAGAAGAGGTAAACCAACAGTACATAAAAAATTTAATGAATTTACAGCAATGCTTGCCGGCAATTCTTTGCTTACATTAGCTTTTGAAATTTTGACTGGAAAAGATTTAAAAATATCACAAAATTACAAAAATGAATTAATAAAAACTTTATCAATATGTGCTGGACATTCTGGACTTGCTGGCGGTCAGTATTTCGATTTAACTTTTGAAAATAAAAAAATATTAAAAAAAAATATTATTAATATGCAAAAGAAAAAAACTGGTGAACTTTTTGGTTTTTGTTGTGAAAGCATTGGCATTATTAAAGGTTTAAGTTATATAAAAAGAAAAAAACTTAAAGAAATTGGAATAAGTATTGGATTGTTATTTCAAATTATTGATGACTTAATTGATTATAAGGGTGATAGTAGAATAGTTGGAAAGCCAACTAAAAGTGATAAAAAAAAAGGTAAGGCCACACTTATAAATTTATTAGGTTATAAGGAAACAATAAATTTTGCTACAGATCTAAAAAAAAAAATTGATAAACAAATAAAAAAATATGGAGCAAAATCTGATGGATTGTTAGAGGCTGTAAATTTTATATTAGAAAGAAAATATTAAAATTAACCACATTGAGATCGGTTTAATAGATAATGATCTAATAACACGCAGTACATCATTGCCTCGCCGATTGGCACAGCTCTAATTCCTACACAAGGGTCGTGTCTACCTTTGACGGAAATTTTAGTGTTCTTCCCTTTTTTATCTATGGTTTCTCTACTAGTAAGAATTGATGAAGTAGGCTTTACAGCAAAAGAAGCTATAATTTCTTGACCAGAAGATATTCCACCTAATATTCCACCAGCATTATTAGATTTAAATTTAGTTCTGCCTTTGGAATTTTTTATTTCATCAGAATTCTCCTCTCCACTTAGAATTGCTGCACTCATTCCAGCTCCAATGTTTACTCCTTTAACAGCATTTATACTCATTAGAGCACTTGCTAGGTCCGAATCTAATTTTGAATAGATTGGAGCTCCTAATCCCGCAGGAACACCCGAAGCTCTTAGTTCAATTATTGCTCCACATGAAGTTCCAGCTTTTCTTATAGAAAGTAAATATTTTTCCCAAAGCTTTATTGCTTTTTGATCAGGACAAAAAAAAGGATTTTTTCTTATTTGTTTTTCGTTCCAGTTATTTTTATTACAACCAAGTATACCTAGTTGAGTTACTCCTCCAACAACCTTAAATTTTTTACCTATTAATTTAGCAAGAACAGTTTTTGCAATTGCTCCAGCGGCTACCCTAGAAGCAGTCTCTCTTGCTGATTGTCTCCCTCCACCTCTATAATCTCTAATTCCATATTTTAAAAAATAAGTATAATCAGCATGCCCAGGTCTAAATTTATTTTTAATAGTTTCATAATCTCTAGATTTTGCATCTTTATTATAGATGATCATCGAAATAGGTGTGCCGGTAGTTTTGCCTTGGAAAACACCAGATAAAATTTCAACTTTGTCCGATTCTTTTCTTTGTGATGTAAATTTTGATTTACCAGGGCGTCTTCTGTTCATTTCTACCATTATATCTTTTTCAGACAAAGATATATTAGGAGGACAGCCATCCACAACGCATCCTATGGCTGGACCGTGAGATTCGCCCCATGTTGTAAAACGAAATATCTTTCCAAAAGTATTAAATGACATTAAATTGTATTATATAGATTATTTTGACTATTTTATGAATCAAAAAAACTCATTAGGATTAGACTCTTGTTTTAAGGATTTAGAAGATCCATTGGCGTTATTTACAATATGGTTAGTTGAAGCTGAAAAAAAGGAGATAAATGATCCAAACGCACTATCTTTGGCTACAACAAACAGTAAAAATGAACCTAGCGTAAGAATGGTTCTTTTAAAAGGTTTGAGTTCAAAAGGATTCGTTTTTTATACAAATTTAAATAGCCCAAAGAGTAATGATCTTAAAAAAAACCCAAAAGCTGAAATGTGCTTTCACTGGAAAAGTCTTCAAAGACAAATAAGAATTTCAGGAATTGTCAGTGAAGTTTCAAACGAAGAAGCAGATATCTATTTTAATAGTAGACCATATGAAAGCAGGATAGGTGCCTGGGCATCTGATCAGTCAAAGATTATGAATGAAAGAGACGACCTCATAAAAAAAATAGAAGAATTTAAAAAAAAACATAAAGATGAAAAAAAAGTACCTAGACCTAAACATTGGTCAGGTTGGTGTCTAAATCCTTCTTCAATCGAATTTTGGTTAGGTGACAAATATAGAATTCATGAAAGATTAAAATATAATAAAGTTTCAGATAAATGGAAAAGAGAAATTTTATACCCTTAAAAAGATCTATTAAGACTAAACTCAGTTAAATCTTGTAAAATTTTTTTTTCTTCACTATATTGAAATATACCAAGAGCATCATAAGAAACATTCACAAAATGCTCGGCTCTTTTAAAACTTGCTTGCACGGCTTTATATTTGTTTATTAGTGCTAAAGTTTCACTAAAATCATCTTCAGTTCTATTTTTTTTTTTAAATATTTCTTTAAGAAAATTTCTTTCTTCAGAATTTGCTCTTTGAAAAATTATAATTAAAGGCATAGTTGTTTTTCCTTCATAAAAATCTTTACCAATTTCTTTTCCAAAAATTGTTTTTGTAGAAAAATAATCTAATGCATCATCAGCAATTTGGAATGCCAATCCAAGATTTTTTCCATAAGACTCTAAAGCATCTTTTTCTTTTTTACTTTTGTTTCCTAGGCAAGCACCAACTCTAGTTGCTGCAGCAAATAAGGTAGCCGTTTTCATATTTATAATATTAAAATAAGTTTCTTCCAATAAGTCTACTTCGCCTTTATGTTCTAATTGCAAAACTTCACCCTGAGCTATTCTTGATGAAGTTGAAGATAACAATTTTAATATTTCTTGAGATCCATCTTCCACCATCATTTCGAAACAACGACTAAAAAGATAATCTCCAACTAAAATGGAAGATTGATTTCCCCAAATTGAATTTGCTGTTTTAACCCCTCTTCTAAGTTTGCTATTATCAATTACATCATCATGTAATAGTGTGGCGTTGTGAATTAGATCAATGCATGCAGCTAAGTTAACATCCCTACTGCCATCTTTGTATCCACATAATTTTGCTGAAGCTAACGTTAATAAAGGCCTGATTCTTTTTCCACCAGATTTTACATGATAATCTGTCATTTTGTGAATAAGGTTTATTTCGCTAGCGAGCTTATATTTTATCCTTAAGCTAACCTCATCTAATTTGTTTCCAACAAGACTCTTTAACTTTAGGTAGGAATTATCTATTTCTTTTTTTAAAGGTATTACTGATCCCATGTGAAGAATTATAGCGTTTAATTTACATTAAAAAAAAACTCTTTTGATCACTAGTGACGCACCTAAAAATTACAACCCAAGGTAGCTTTAAAACTTTACTTAAACTTTTAAAGGATCTAAAAACTATGGTATTTAGAATATAAATCAGCGCATGTTTTCAATATTTAAAATTTTTAAAAAGAAAAGGATAGTACCTCATATTAGATTATCAGGGATTATTGGTTCTGTAGGAAGATTTAAACAGGGCATAAGCTTTGCTGGTCAACAAGAAATTATTGATAAAGCCTTTTCTATTAAAAAAGCTTTGGCTATTGCAATATCTATAAATTCTCCAGGAGGATCACCAGTTCAGTCACACTTAATATATAGTTACATAAAAAAATTAGCAAAAAAAAATAACAAAAAAATTTTAGTTTTTGCTGAAGATGTGGCGGCATCAGGAGGATATCTTATAGCTTGTGCGGGAGATGAAATTTACGCAAATTCAAGTTCGATTGTAGGTTCAATAGGTGTAATTTCTGCTTCTTTTGGATTTCAAGATGCTATTAAAAAAATTGGAGTAGAAAGAAGAGTTTATACTGCGGGTAAAAATAAAAGCACTCTAGATCCTTTTAAAGAAGAAAAAGAAGAAGATATTCAAAGATTAAAAAAAATACAATTAGAGTTGCATTCAGACTTTATTAATGTTGTAAAATCTAGCAGAGGATCAAAACTTCTAGATACTGAGAAAAATAATACTTTTACAGGAGAGTTTTGGTCAGGTTCTACTTCTTTAAAATTGGGACTAATAGATGGAATTGGTAATGCTGATCAAATTTTAAAAGAAAAATTTGGCGAAGATGTTGTAATTAAAAAACTTGAAAAACCAAAAAGTTTTATTGCTAAAAAATTATCAACATCACTTGATAATCAAATTGATAATATTGCAAACGTTTTAGAGGAAAGAGCTCAATGGCAAAAATTTGGTTTATAAATGGTCAAAAAAAATAAATTAAATAAAAAAAAAGGAAAACCAACTCCAGTAAATTTTCAGGACACAATATTAAATTTACAAAAGTTTTGGGGAAATTATGGTTGTGTTATACTACAACCATATGATATGGAAGTTGGAGCAGGAACTTTTCACCCAGCGACAACTTTAAGATCGTTAGGAACTAAACCTTGGAAAGCTGCTTATGTTCAGCCTTCAAGAAGACCTACCGATGGAAGATATGGAAAAAATCCAAATCGTCTTCAACACTACTATCAATTTCAAGTAATAATAAAACCTTCTCCTGAAGAAATAAAAAAAGTATTTTTAAAAAGTTTATCAACGATAGGAATAAATCATAAAGAACATGATATAAGATTTGTAGAAGACGACTGGGAAAGTCCAACGCTTGGTGCCGCAGGTCGTGGATGGGAAGTTTGGTGCGATGGAATGGAAATTACTCAATTTACATATTTTCAACAAATGACAGGAATCGAATGCAAACCGGTTTCAGTAGAGCTTACATACGGATTAGAAAGAATATGTATGTTTACACAAGGAAAAAATAATGTGTTCGAGCTTCTTTGGAATAACGACGGAGTTAAATACAGAGATGTATTTCACCAAGCTGAAAAAGAATATTCAGCCTATAATTTTGAATTTGCAAATACAGAATATTTATTAAAAAATTTTGAAATTGCAGAAACAGAATGCAAGTCATTGCTAGAAAAAAAACTTTCTTTACCAGCTTATGACCAATGTTTAAAAGCAAGTCATATTTTTAATCTTTTAGATGCAAGAGGGGTAATTGGCGTAGCGCAAAGAACTGAATATATATCCAGAATAAGAGAGCTAGCAAAAGGTGCGGGACAAAGTTGGTTAGAAAGTCAAAAGTAAACGATGTCAGAATTGTTTATAGAATTATTTAGTGAAGAAATTCCAGCAAAACTCCAAATAGACGCTAGGATAAAAATTAAAAAAGCAATTGAGGAAAAACTTCAAAAAAAGGAAATAATTTTCAAATCAAGCAAATCTTTTTCAACACCTAAAAGATTAGTATTTGTTATAGAAAATATTCCTGAAAAGATAGAACAAAAAAAAAAGATTATTAGAGGACCAAAAGTTGGAGTCCCACAAGGAGCTCTAGATGGTTTTATAAAATCAAATAATTTAAAAGAGCAAGATCTATACAAAAAAAGTATAGAAAAAGGAGAATTTTATTTTGCTGAAATTAAACCAAAAACCATTGATGTTTTGAAAGAGCTTCAATTAACTATTCCAGAAGTGCTCAAGACTTATTCTTGGAAAAAATCAATGAAATGGTCAGCGCATGATTTAAGTTGGGGAAGGCCACTCAAGTCAATTATTGCACTACTGGATAATAAAATAATTAATTTTAATTTTTTTCATCTTCAAAGTAGTAATTTCACTACAATAGATGGGATAAAAGAAGACAAAATAACAAAAGTAAAAAATTTTAACTCATATTTAAGTCTCCTCAAATCTAGAAATATTGTACTGGATCAGGATAAGAGGAAAAATATTATATTAAGGAAAATGAATTCTATTTGCGAAACAAAAAAACTAAAAAATAATTTTAATGAAAGATTAATAGAAGAAGTAGTTAATTTAGTAGAAAAACCAAATATTATACTAGGAAAGTTTGATGAAATTTATCTAAATATACCTCAAGAAATTTTAATTATAACAATGCAACAACATCAAAAATATTTTCCTTTGTTTGATAATAGCAATAAATTAACTAATTTATTTTTAATAGTTGCAAATTTGTCCGATACGAAGGGTTACATAAAAACTGGAAACCAAAGAGTTATTGAAGCTAGATTGTCTGATGCTAAATTTTTTTGGGAAAAGAATAAAAAACAAAGTTTAGTTAAACAGGTTAGCAAGTTAAAAAACTTAACTTTTTTTGACCAACTAGGAACATTTTATGATAGGACGCAGAGATTGAGAAGACTCGCAAGTCAAGTTTCTGATCAATTAAATTTAAATAAAGAGAAAATTGAAATAGCATCATCTATTTGTAAATCAGACTTAGTTTCAGATTTGGTAGGAGAATATCCTGAACTACAAGGAGTTATGGGAAAGTATTTTGCAATCGAGCAAGGGTTTGAACAAGATGTTTCTATGGCAATTAGTGATCATTATTTGCCTATCGGTATTAATAGCGAAGTACCCAAAAAGCCAATAAGCGTAGCAGTATCTTTGATTGATAAAATTGATGTTCTGGTTGGTTTTTTTGGAATTAATGAAAAACCAACTAGCTCTAAAGATCCTTTTGCTCTTAGAAGAACTGCTATAGGACTATTAAGGACTATAATTGAAAACAAAATTGTAATCCAATTAAAAGAATTAATTAACTACTCTGTAGTTGTTTACGAAGAGCAGGATATAAAATTTGAAAATAAAAATATTACAAAAGATGTGTTATTTTTTTTAAGAGAAAGGTTTAAAAATCTTTTAAAAGATATAAAAATAAGAAATGATATAATTGAGGCTGTAGATGCTTCAAATGTAAGTAATGATTTTTTAGCCCTGTATAAAAAATGTTCTATAATTAATAAAAATATTTCAAAAGATATATGTAAAAATATAATTAGCACATATAAAAGAGCCTCAAATATAATTGATCAGGAATTAAAAAATAAGAATGAAAAAATATCAGGGCAACCTGAGTCATTTTTATTTAAAAAAGAGGAGGAAAAACACCTATATAATAAAATAAATGAGATACGACAGTATTTTTATAGTTCTAAAAAAAGAGAAAGCTATGATGAGACGTTAAAAGTATTGGCAGAAGCAAAATCTACCACAGATAATTTTTTTGATAATGTAATTGTAAATGATGAAAATTCAGATATAAAAAAAAATCGTTTGGAGTTATTGCAAATGTTTTGTATGACTTACAATAATTTTATAGATTTTTCAAAAGTAGAAGGTGCTTAATTGGATAAATTAATTTTTAGATTTAGTAATCAAGGTATTAAAAAGGGTGTAAATTCCAAAGAGATTCTTGGAGGCAAGGGAGCAAATTTAGCAGAAATGGCTAAATTGGGCTTGCCTGTTCCGCCAGGTTTTACAATATCAACTAAAGTATGTGAATACTTTTATGAAAATAATAAAAAAATTCCAAAAAAGATTATTCAACAAGTTAAAAAAGAAATTAGTGTTATTGAAAAAATTTCTAAAAAGAAATTTGGAGATTTAACTAATCCATTACTAGTTTCTGTAAGATCAGGTTCAAGAGTATCTATGCCTGGTATGATGGATACAATTTTAAATTTAGGATTAAACGATAAAACTGTTATAGGGCTCAAAAAAAAAACTGGCAACGGGCGATTTGCAAAAGATAGTTATAGAAGACTTATCCAAATGTATGGAAATGTTGTGCTTGGAATTGAATCTCATTTTTTTGAAGAATTAATTGAAAATTATAAATTAACCAAAGGGGTAATACAGGACACTGAGCTTGAAGAAGAGGATTGGGATGGTCTGATAGAAAATTTTAAAGACGTAGTTAAAGTAAAAACAAAAAAAAATTTTCCACAAGATGTGAATGAACAATTATGGGGCTCAATATCTGCAGTTTTTTTATCTTGGAATAGCAGAAGAGCAAAAACTTATAGAAAAATTAATTACATACCTGATCATTGGGGTACAGCAGTTAATGTGCAAGCTATGGTATTTGGTAATATGGGAAATGACTGTGCTACTGGTGTTGCTTTTACAAGAAATCCATCTACTGGAAAAAAGGAAATTTTTGGAGAATATTTAATTAATGCTCAAGGTGAAGATGTTGTAGCAGGAACAAGAACTCCTGAAAATTTACTTTCTATGAATAAATCTATGAACAAAATTTACCAGCAACTAAAAAAAATTTTTATTAAATTAGAAAAAAAATACAAAGATATGCAAGATATTGAATTTACTGTTGAAAATAATAAGTTATGGATGTTACAAACAAGATCAGGAAAAAGAACAGCTAAAGCTGCGATTAAAATTGCAACTGACATGGTTCAGGAAAAATTGATTTCAAACAAAGAAGCAGTTTTAAGGATCGACCCAAATACACTTGATACCTTGTTACATCCCACATTAGATGAAAAAGCTGAAAAAAAAATAATCGCAACCGGACTTCCTGCATCTCCAGGAGCAGCAAGTGGTAAAGTAACTTTTTCAGCTGATGAGGCAGAAAAATTAAAGGAGCAGATGCAAGATACAATATTAGTGAGAGTTGAAACTTCACCAGAAGATATAAATGGAATGCATGCAGCCAAAGGTATTCTTACTGCAAGAGGAGGAATGACTAGCCATGCTGCTGTAGTTGCTAGAGGTATGGGAAAACCTTGTGTTTCAGGATCAAGTGAAATTAAAATTGATTATGAAAAAAAAGAATTTAAATCAGGAGATCATAAAATTAAAGAAGGTGAAGTTATTACCATAGATGGAGGAAATGGAAAAGTTATGCTTGGTAAAGTTCCAACAGTTAAACCTGATATCTCTGGTGATTTTTCCAAGGTAATGAATTGGGCTGACAAATTTAGAAAGCTTAAAGTGAGAACTAACTCAGAAACTCCAGCAGATACCAAAGTAGCAAGAGATTTTGGAGCAGAAGGTATAGGTTTGTGTAGAACAGAACACATGTTTTTCGATGAAAAAAGAATTGTTTCAGTTAGACAAATGATTCTTTCTAAAACATTAGACGACAGAAAATCTGCTCTGATAAAATTACTTCCTTATCAAAAAAATGATTTTTTTGAAATTTTTAAAATTATGAATGGTTTGCCTGTTACTGTGAGATTACTTGATCCTCCTTTACATGAATTTTTACCTAAAACCGAAAAGGATATTGCTGATGTTGCAAGAGAATTAAATATGTCTAATAATGATATTAAATCCAGAATAGTTGAGCTTCATGAACAAAATCCAATGTTAGGACATAGAGGATGTAGATTAGGTATATCTTATCCCGAAATATACCAGATGCAATGCACAGCAATTTTTGAAGCTTTGGTCGAATGTAAAAATAAAAAGATAAAATCAGTTATACCTGAAATAATGATACCTTTAGTTTCTACTGCGGTAGAAATCAAAATACTAAAAAAATTGGTTGATAAAACAGCTGCTGAAATTCAGAAAAAATATTCTATGAAAATAAAATATTACGTAGGTACCATGATAGAACTTCCTCGTGCTGCAATAAGAGCTAAGGATATAGCAAAATATGCAGATTTTTTTAGTTTTGGAACAAATGATTTGACCCAAACTACTTTTGGCATAAGTAGAGATGATTCAGGAAAATTTCTTAATGATTATGTTGAAAATAAAATTTTTAATAAAGATCCTTTTGTTAGTATTGACGAAAGAGGAGTGGGTGAGCTAATTAAAATGGCCTCTGAAAGAGGACGTTTAGAAAAGAAAACACTTAAACTAGGTATTTGTGGAGAACATGGTGGTGACCCATCAAGTATTGAATTTTGTGAAAAGGCTAAATTAAATTATGTTTCTTGCTCTCCTTACAGAGTTCCAATAGCTCGTTTAGCTGCCGCTCAAGCTTATTTAAAGAAAAAGAAATAATTTCATGTCAAACGAGGACGTAATAGGAATGGCTTGGGCTGATAGAATATCTTTTGAAGAAATAAAAAAGAAGACAGGTTTAAGCGAAAAAGAGATTATTAAAATTATGAGAACAAATCTTAAAAAAAAAAGCTACCTTTTATGGAGAAAAAGAGTGAGGGGAAGAATAACTAAGCACAGAAAACTATTTAAATCTAAACATTTCTATTAAGAGTAGTAATAAAAAAGTAATTTCAAGTTGTAAATAAATTTAGATATCATCAATTTAAAGTTGATAAATATATCTCAGATATCTCAGATATCTCCGATATCTCTATTAAGAGTTGTTTAAAAAAAATATAATTCTAAAAAAAATTTTTTTTCTTTTAAGAGTTGTAACTTTTTTTTAAATTAATAAATGTTATAATTGCAAAAATTTTTTTCCATGTTAGAATGGCATTGAATGGCGCCGGGGGATGTCTTTTTAAAAAAATCACATTTATAGTTTGTAAATTTTTTTTTTTCTCCTTATATATATTTAAGAAAGGAGGAAACAAAAAATGAATGTAATAAAGGTTAATTCTAACAACCTTCAAAAAAATGATTTTGAAGTAACAGTAGAAATGAGAGAAGATTCCTTTGAGAAAGATGTAGCTGCTTTTAACTCAACTAGGGTTGAGGCGCACAAAAGTTTAATTGAAAGATTAAAATGCTCAACTGATGCTATTTCAAATCGAAAATTTGCTTTGAAACTTTTTGAGAAGTTATTAGATAGAAAACAACCTTTTTGTTTTCATTCCAGCTGGTCATCTAAAAGAATGACTGGTAAAATTGGTGATGCAGGTAAAACACCTCATCGACAATGGTTTAAAAACGTAGGTAGATGCATAAAAGATTTTCCATTTAATGAAATGCTGGAAGATCATGTACATATTATAACTGAAGCATTATTTCCAAACGAAAGATCATATGATTTTGCTATTTGGAAAGGTCGTGTAGGTTATATTTTAGAGGTACAAACCAACTTAGGACACTTAAGTGAAAACTTCGAAGAATTAAAGGACTTAAGACATAGAGATATAAGCAAAAATCAATATGTGATTTTAAATACTCCATTTAAATTAATGGAAATATCTTCACGTCAAGTTTTTTTTGACTCTAACATTTCTATACTTGACGAAATTTTAAATTCTTTAGACAGCAATTATGCTGAAAGAAATATAAATTTTTATACAAGAATGAAATTACCTAAAAAAATGGAACAAGAGTGTCCATTTCAATAAAAAGTTAGTTGAAAATCTGTAGCTGGAGCACTGTGAGTAATTTGTCCAATAGAAATTCTTGCAACTCCAGTTGCAGCAATTTTTCTTACATTAGTAAGATTTACTCCACCTGAAGCTTCTGTTTCATAACGTTTATTTGACAGTTTAACCCCTTTTCTAAGATTTTTAAGACTCATATTATCAAATAATACTCTGTTGAATTTTAAATCCATAATTTTTTTAAGCTGGTTTAAATTGTCTATCTCGACTGTGATTTTTTTCCCTTTTCTATTTTTTATAGCTCTTTTGACTAATTTTCGAATATCTCCATCTATAGCAATATGATTATCTTTTATTAAAATTTCATCGCTTAAGTTAAATCTATGATTAGTCCCACCGCCAAGTTTTACAGCATATTTTTGTATAGATCTAAAATTTGGTGTTGTTTTTCTTGTACAACAAATCTTACAATTTTTACCTTTAACTTTATCTACAAATTTTTTTGTTGTTGTTGCAACTCCTGAGATAAGACTTAAAAAATTAAGCGCTACTCTTTCGCTTTTTAGAATTCCTTTAGGTTTTCCATATATTGCAGCGATAATTTTTCCTCTTTTTATTTTTTTACCATCTTTAGTTTTTGCTTTAAAAATAATTTTTTTATCTGAATATTTAAAAGCTTCTTTTGCAAAATTTAGTCCACCAACTATACAGTTTTCATTTGAAATAATTTTAGCTTTTACTTTATTATTATTTTTGATGAGTTGAGTAGTGATATCTCCAGAAGGGTATAGATCTTCTGACATTGCTTGTTTTACAATTTTTTTTATTATCACGTTTTAATGACTACGACCTACTGCAACCATGCGTTCAACTGCTCTTTGAGCTTTTTTTATAATTACTTCAGGTATAAGAATTTCATTATTTTCTTTTTCAAGACATTCTAATATTTTTGGTAAACTAATAGTTTTCATATAGGGACATAAATTACATGGTTTAATAAACTGTACATTTGGATTATCAACTTGAACATTATCGCTCATTGAGCATTCAGTAACCAACATTACTTTTTTTGGTTGATTATTTTTAACATATTTGCTCATCCCTGAAGTTGAACCAGTAAAATCAGAAGCTGCAATTACTTCCGGAGGGCACTCCGGGTGCGTAAGAACTTTGATTTCGGGATTTTGTTTTTTTATATCATTAATTTCTTGTGCACTAAATTTTTCATGCACGATGCAAGTTCCTATCCAAGATATAATTTGAACTTTAGTTTTTGTTTGCACGTATTTTGCCATATATTGATCAGGTAAAAATATAACTTTATTTGTCCCCAGAGATTCTACAACCCTAACCGCGTTAGCTGACGTACAACATATATCTGATTCTGCTTTAACTTCAGCTGACGTGTTTACATATGTTACAACAGGCACGCCAGGATATTTTTCTTTAAGCATTCTTACATCTTTTCCAGTAATTGATGATGCGAGTGAACATCCAGCTCCCATATCTGGCAACAAAACTTTTTTATTTGGATTCATTAATTTTGCTGTTTCAGCCATAAAGTGCACACCACATAAAACAATAATATCAGCATTTGTTTTTTCTGCTTCTACAGCTAGAGCAAGCGAGTCAGCAGCTATATCGGCAACGCCATGAAAGATTTCTGGTGTTTGATAATTATGTGCTAACACAACAGCATTTTTCTCTTTTTTTAACATATTTATTTTGTGAATGAGAGGAGCATGAAAAGCCCACTCTACTTCAGGGATAACTTTAGAAACTTTTTTGTAGATTAAATCGGTTTCTTTTTTAATTTCTTGATTAGTTATTTCCATAAATAAAATCTATCAACTTGAAGATAAATTGTCATTCATTTATTCTGACGCAGAAAGGCGGCTATGCTGGAATTGGTAGACAGGCTTGGTTGAGGGCCAAGTGGGGTTTCCCGGTAAGAGTTCGAGTCTCTTTAGCCGCACCATCGCTATATCCATTCGGGTTTCAATATTTTCACTTTTGAACTACCACACATTAGTTCAGAATCCTTAAATTCATTTAGGTCTGGATCTACGACTTTTATTAAAGCAAAAGAATATGGTTTATTAATCATTATTTTTCCAATCTCATTATTTTTGTATTTAATAATGTCATTTTCTAAGATTTCACCAGAAATTTTTTTAATAGGTAAAATTCTTCTTCTTAGTTTATTTCTTAGTTTAATTCTCGAAGTATTTTCTTGGCCAACATAACAACCTTTTTTAAAATCAATACCATGTAGTTCATCTAGATTA
>CACLMO010000006.1 GCA_902608065.1 uncultured Pelagibacteraceae bacterium | reverse complement strand
AGCTATTGTAATACTAAGTGGTCCAACTGGCGTATACATATTTGCCGCAAGACCAAAGGCTGACCTTATTTTACTTGTGTCATCAAGGGCATTATTATAATCAACATGCCAGACATTTCCTGTGTCTAAAAATAAGCTTACGTCAGTTCTTGTTGATTCTGGCAATAAGTTTGGAAGTTGAGCTTCTAATCCTAATGCAGAAGCGTAATTACCTCCAATCCAATCACTTCCATCTTTTGGTCCTACCTTACCATATTGAAATCCTCTTAATCTTTTTTGAGGCAGAAATAATCTACTAGTTAATCTTACATCGTCATCATCAACCCCATGTATTGAACGTCCATAAAATTTTAATGATCCGATTATATCATCACTAAAATCATGGTAAGTACTTATTTCTAAACCGTTTAAAAAAGAAGATGAATCCATGATCATAGGTAATGTTTGTATAAATCTTGTTCTATATCCCTCTGTAGGTTGAAAAGCTTGATTCCTTTTATCTACAGTAATTGCATAATTAAAATCCATATTTGTGTAAGATCCATCCATTTTTTTTACTGAACTGGAAGCGGTGGATTTAACTTCAATATCTTCATAAGAAGCTATGAAAGAAGGAGAAAGATATATATTTTCATATTGTTCAAACTCTGTTCCTAATGAAAAACCAGTTTTTGATGACTCATAACCAGAAGTTTCAGCCACATCTAATGAAGAAATATCTAATGTAGTAAAAACTGTATTGCCAGAGTAATTAAAATTTGGATTAGTTAAAGAAATATTTCCACTTACTTTTGCCGCCGATACATTTAGTGAAGTATTAAGTTGAATTCCTCTTCCTAACCAATTGTTTTCAGCAACTGAAGCCATAAATGATGTTCCGTCCGTACCAACTCCAGCTCCCGCAATAATTTCACCAGTAGCCTTTTCTTCAACAGCTATTTCTAAAACTTTAAGATCTGAAGAAGATCCCTCTGTTACTCTATGTTTAACATTTCCAAAAATACCTCTCGCTTTAAGCTTGTTTATAGATTTGTTAATTAAAAGGACACTATAAGGGTCACCTTCATCCACTATCAATTCACTTCTTATAACTGAATCATTTGTAACGTTATTACCAACTATGTTTACTCTTTCAATTATAAATTTTTTTCCTTCAAAAATATTAATTTTAACTTCTACTCCATCACCAATTAAAGTTTCTGTAACACTATGATTAATAAATTGTAATTCTTTCTGTTCACTTAACAGATCTATTTTATTTAAAATCTTTGTTAATCTTCTTTGAGAATAATTCTTGCCAATAACCTTATTAAATTCTTTTTCTAGAGATAAAAAAGCATTTTGATCTAGTGCTTTTGAAACTTCAGCTGATATTTTTTTAAATCTATATTTTTTTCCTGCTTCAATGCTATAAGTTAAAACAAAACCCTCTCCTTCAGAATACTCAACATTACTTGATGTAATTTGTGCTTCGTAATATCCTTTATTTCTATAATAATTTTTTAAGAGTCTCTTGTCTAATTCAATTCTACTTTTATTTAAATAAACATTTTTTGATAAAAATTTCCAAAGTCTTGCTTCTTGAGATGTAATGACATCAGCTAATCTTTTAGTTCTTATTTTCTTATCCCCTAAAAAATAGATTTTAGAAATTTTAGCTTTTTCACCTTTTTCTATTAGATAAATTAAATCTACTCTATTATTATTTAGTTTAGCTATCTCAACCTCAATTTTTACAAAATAAAAACCTAAATTTTTATAAAATTGTTTTAATATACCAACATCCGTTTTAATAAAATTTTTCACGAAAGAACCTTTTTCTCTGAGTGATAAATATTCAGAAATAGCTTCCTTGTATTTTTCTGCTTTTTCTCCGCGAAATTCTATTGTATTGATAATTGGATTTTCTTTAACTGTGATTTTTAATAAACCATTATCTAATTCTACTGATATGCTAGAAAAATAATTGGTCTCATAAAGTTTTTTTATAATTAATGAAATGTCTTCAGACTCGTAGTTTTTTCCTATGGTGATATCACCAAAAATTACTATAGTTTCAAGAGATACCCTTTCATTGCCAGAGGAAACTACTTTTTTTACTACTTCTGAATATGACTTGCTTGCCAGAAATATGAAAAAAATAAGAAAAATGATAAATATTTTATTAAAGTATCTCATATATTTGTTATCTTACACACATAGCCCTTGTTTTCAATCTAGCCCAATTGTCTGTAATTTGTATATCTTTTACTGTCCTAGGTTTTCTTCTAGCATATTTTTTGAAATTTTTACCCTTTAAAATCTTGTTTATTGTTTTAACTATATCTAAAAAGCCAATTTTTCCCTTTAAAAAAAAATCAACCAACACTTCATTAGCTGCATTAATGATTATAGGAGTAGAAAATCCTAAAGAAAGACATTTATTAATTAACTTAACAGAAGGAAATTTTTTTAAGTTTACTTTTTGAAAATTAAGATTATCAAGATTCCTAATATTTATATTAGAAGTTTTTACAAAATTATTTTTTCTATCATAAAGAGTGTTTGAAATTGGTATCTTCATGTCAGTGTCATACAAAATCATCTTTATTAATCCGTTCTTGAAATGAATTATTGAGTGAACATAAGATTGAGGATGAATCATTATTTTATACTTAGTTATATCGAATTTAAAAAGTTTGTAGGCCTCAATTATTTCAAAAACTTTATTCATCATATTTGCGGAGTCTACTGATATTTTTTTACCCATTTTCCAATTTGGATGTTTAATTGCAGATTTTGGTTTTATTTTTTTTAATTTATTTATTGGAAGATTTAGAAAAGGCCCTCCTGAAGCTGTAATAATTATTTCTTTTACATCTTCATTTCTCACTCCCTTAGTTAGCTCCATAATTGAAAAATGTTCTGAATCAACTGGTATAATTTGAGTTTTATATTTTTTTATAAGTTTAGATAATATATGCCATCCACAAATAATAGTTTCTTTATTTGCTATAGCTACTGACTTACTAATTTTAATAGCATCAATCGTTGGTTGCAAACCTGCTAATCCGACAACAGCTGACATTGTATAGTCTAATTTTCTATGAACAATTTTTTTTATAGAAATATTACCTGAGTAGACTTTTATGTTTTTTAAAGAATTTTTTACTTTAAAATAAAATTTTTTGTTTTTTATTAAAACATTCTTTGCTTTAAATTGCCTTGCCTGTTTAATAAGTTTTTTATAATTATTGTTTGCAGATAATAAAACTACATCAAAATTTTTTTTATCTTTTTTTATAACTTCTAAAGTAGAACTTCCTATGGAACCAGTGGATCCAAGTATTGCAATTTTTTTTTTCATAGTAAATGTTTGATAATAAACAATGTTGGTATAGCAAAAATTATTCCATCAATTCTGTCAAGCATTCCTCCATGTCCTGGCAAAATTTTTCCCGTATCTTTTACTTTAGCTAATCTTTTGAAATATGAAATAATTAAATCTCCTAATTGGCACGCTAGAGATATAAGCAAACATGTAAAGATCATCCATTCTAAAGAATTTTTATCGAGTCCCAGAATAATTAATATTCCTAAAGGGAATAAAGAAAATAAGAATGAGCCAATGCTTCCAGAAATTGTTTTGTTTGGACTAATTTTTGTTAACTTTTTACCACCAACGCTTTTGCCTACTATATACCCTCCAATATCAGAAAATATGCAAATTCCTAAAACGAATAATATTTCAACTTCTCCTTCTTCTATTCTAAAATTATAAGCCGCATGTATAAATATACACAAAAAAAGAAAGCTTAAGATTATTGGAAAAATTATTAAAGTCTTTTTTTTCCAAATTCTTTTAGTTAAATTGATAAATTCAAACCAACAAATAAATGAAATTATAGATAGTAAAAGTAACCAAGAATAATTATTTATAAAAAGGCAATTTAAAACTACTGCTATTAATATAATTGAAGTAATTATTCTCTTTTTTAATTCTTTTTTCATCAAATTTTCCCAAAATTTCTTTTTATTTTTTTAAATTTAAATACAATCTTATTAAAATCATTTTCATTAAAATCTGGCCATAATTTATCAATGAAAAATATTTCTGTATATGCTATCTGCCATAATAAAAAATTACTTAACCTTTTAGTCCCACCAGTTCTTATTAAAACATCAGGGTCTGGTATATTGTGGGTATACAATTCTTCTTCTAAATTATTAATATTAACTTCTTTATTCTTTTTTGAGATAAGCTTTTTGCAAGCGTTTATAATTTCCTCTTTGGATCCATAATTTAAAGCCAAATTTAAAGTAATTTTTTTATTTTTAAGTGTTTTTTTTTCGATTTGTTTTACTATTTTAATAATATCTTTGGGTAATCCTTTTGTTTGTCCAATAATATTAACTTTAATGCCTTGGTTAATTAACTTTTTTATTTTTTTTTTTAAAGATTTTCTTATTAAATCAAAAAGGAAATTAATCTCATTATCAGGTCGCCCCCAATTTTCTGTTGAAAAGGTGAAAAGTGTTAAATATGGAATTTTTTGAATAAGTGAAGATTTAATTACGTCCTCAACTGTTTTAATGCCCTTTAAATGACCATAATTTCTAGAGCCCTTTTTTTTTAAACCCCACCGCCCATTTCCATCCATAATTATAGCGACATGGTTTAATTTATTCATACTGACATTATTTCTTTTTCTTTTTCTTTTAGTTTTTTCTCTAACTCTAAAATTTGTGCATCGGTTAAATTCTGAATTTTTTTTTCCGAATTCTTGCACTCATCCTCTCCAATTTTTTTATCTTTAAGGTCTTTTTTTAATTTATCATTTGCTTCACGTCTTATATTTCTTATAGATACTTTTGCTTTTTCAGCTAAGGTTCCCATAATTTTTTTAAGTTCAGTTCTTCGCTCTTCATTAAGACTTGGTATTGGAATTCGCATTAATTGACCGTCGATTTGAGGGTTAATACCTAAATTAGATTTTTGAATAGCAGCATCTATTAAAGTAACATTATTTTGATCCCAAACTTGAACTGTTAATAATCTTGGCTCAGGTGTTGTAATTGTTGCTAGTTGATTTACAGACATTTTTTGTCCATAAACTTCAACTTTTATTATATCTAACATAGAAGCATTTGCTCTTCCTGTTCTTAATGAACCTAGGTCATTAATAAAAACATCAAATGCTTTTTTCATTTTTGAATTACAATTCTGTATTGTCTCTTCTGATGTCATAAATATTTAGGTACCTTCGCCAACTTTAAATCTTATAAATTTTTTCACTTCAATTTTATTATTTTGTGAAATTTCTTTAATTATATCTTTTACTTTCTTTTTTGGTTCCATAATCCATTCTTGGTTTAATAAAGTATTATCATCTATAAATTTATTTAATTTACCAAAAGCTATTTTATCAATAATCTTAGAATCCTTTCCACTATTTTTTAATTCTTCTGTGATTATTTCCTTTTCTTTTTCTAATACTTTTTCATCTAAACCTGACTTATCTATAGCCAAAGGTGAAGAGGCAGCTATATGCATAGCCAACTGTTTACCAAAGTTCAAAATATCTTGATTTTTATTTTTAACTTCTAAACTTAATAGAACGCCAATTTTACCTAAATTATTTTTTATCGCCGAATGGACGTATGAAAAATTTAAAAATTTTCCACCTTTTATAAAATCACATCTTCTTAAAGTAATTTTTTCACCTATTTTAGATATTAAAGATATTAAATTATCTTTAACATTTTTTTTATTATTCATTTGTGAAATTAATATATCTTCCATTTTGCCAGAGTTATTAAAAGTTATTTCGGAAATTTCCTCAACAAATTTTATAAATTCTTTATTTTTTGCAACAAAATCTGTTTCGCTATTTATTTCTACTATAGAAAAATTATTTTCTTTTTCTTGAATGCTAATTAAACCATCGGAAGCAATTCTTTCCATTTTTTTATTTGCTTTAGCTATTCCTTTTTTTCTTAAAAACTCTATAGATTTTTCAATATCACCTTTATTTTCATCAATGGCATTCTTGCAATCTTTAAAACCAACGCCTGTGATTTCTCTTAATTTTTTAACCTTCGTTAATAAATCATCTGATGACATAAAAATTATTCTCTTATTTTGAACTTTTTGATGCTAATGCTTTAATTTTGGAAAAGATAGATTTTGCCTTTTTTTCAACTTTATTATTAACTTTATTTTTAACATTTGTGGATTTAGTTTTTTCTTTAACATCATCTTTAAAATTTAAATCTTTTTTGTCCTCAACTATCTTTTCTTTTGCTACTATTTTTTTCTGGGCATCTAAAATTGTTTCCTTTACTAAATCGCAGTACAAATTTATTGCTCTTCTTGCGTCATCATTTCCTGGTATAGGATAGTTTATTCCTGTTGGATCAGAATTTGTGTCAATAATTGCAACAATTGGAATATTTAACTTTAAAGATTCTTTAACTGCTAGAGATTCTACATTTGTATCTATTATAAAAATCATATCTGGTATCTTTTTCATTTCAGCTATACCACCTAATGATCTTTCTAATTTATCTCTTTCAACTCCCATTTTTAGTATCTCTTTTTTAGTAAATCCTTTATTTTCTTTTATTAGATCCTCCGAAAGTTTTTTATAACGTTTTATTGAATTTGATATAGTTTTCCAATTTGTAAGCATACCTCCAAGCCATCTATGATTAACATAAAATTGGGAAGTTTCGTTAGCCAAGGCAGCTATAGATTCTGAACCTTGTTTTTTTGTTGAGACAAAAAGCATTCTTCCACCAGATGCAATACAATTATGAATTTGCTGCAAGGCTGATTTAAACATTTCTAATGTTTGAACAAGATCAATAATATGAATCGAATCTTTTGATCCAAAAATAAATTTTTTCATTTTAGGATTCCACTTGAAAGTTTTGTGTCCTAAATGAACTCCAGCTTCTAATAATTGTTTTATAGTTATACTTGGTATATTCATAATTTCCCGGTTATTCCTCCACAATTTTTTCCATCTAAGGACCGGAGGTTTCTCAACCAACAATTGTGTGCGTATTTAAGTTTGATGTTCTACAGTTTTAATTAAGAAAACACAATAATTAATTATACACTTATTTTCTTTATATATTGCTCTTTATTCAAGTATTTAAATGTCTTGTAATCGAATTTTCTTTTATCTTTTAGCTCAAATAAATAATTTTTTTCGTTTTCATTTATAGAAATTTTAATTTTAGAATTTCCCTTTTCTTTAATCACTTCATAAAGTTTTTCCAAACTACTGGTATCATTTACTTCTATATGAACATTGTCGTAACTTAGATTTTTAATACTATCTAAACTTACGATTTTTCTTACATTTAGTCTTTTAAATCTATTTTCTTGATTGTCTTTGTCTTTTACCAAGGTCAATATAAAAGACTTACCTTCTGATAATTTTTTTCTATTTTCTTCAAGTAAATCTGAAAATAAAAAAATTTCAAATACTTTGCTCAAATCGCTGAATTTTACAATAGCAAAAGAATTTCCTTTGGATGTTTTTTTTTCTTTTATTGACAAAACTGATCCGGCTACAAGAGATTGATTTTCTTGACCATCTTCAAAATCTTTAAATGTTTTTACTTTATTTTGATCAAGTGTATCTTGATAATATATTAGCGGATGGTTTGATATATAAAACCCAACCGAATTAAATTCATTAGATAAGATTTCTTCATTTGTCCAATCTGACGAATTTTTACTTTTCATTAAAAAAGAAATTTTTTGAGAGTCTTCTGAAAATAAACTTGTCTGATTTTGAATTTTATTTTCATAAATATTTTTAGAATTTTGAATAATATTAGGTATGTTATCGTAAAGTACTTTTCTGTTTTTAAATATAGCATCAAATGCTCCAGCTTTTACCAAGCCCTCTAATTGAAGTTTATTTATATTTTTTGGATTCACTCTATTTATAAAATCACTTATAGATTTGTATTTTCCATTCTTTTCCCTCTCTTTAACAACTTGAGAAATTGCTTCATGACCAACATTTTTGATAGCTCCCAAAGCATAAAATAAAGTTTTATTTTTAGGTACAAATTCTGCAAAACATTCATTGATACATGGCTGTTGTACTTTTATTTTTAATCTTTTTAATTCTTCATAAAATTCACTCAATTTATCAGTATTTGATAATTCATTTGACATTGATGCAGCTATAAACTCATTTGGATAGTAAGTCTTTAAATATGCAGTTTGGTAAGCAATCATGGCATATGCTGCAGCGTGACTTTTATTGAATCCATACTCAGCAAAAGGTTCGATTTTTTTAAAAATAAAAATAGCTGTTTCTTTTGTTATTCCATTTTTTACAGCTCCATTTATAAATCTTTCTTTTTGTTTTTCTAATTCTGATCTCTTTTTTTTACCCATAGCTCTTCTTAAAATATCTGCCTCACCAGCTGAAAAACCTGATAGAATTTGAGCTATTTGCATTACTTGTTCCTGATAGATAATAACACCATAGGTAGGTTCTAAAATTTTTTTAAGCTTTGGATGTAAATAATCAGGTTTTTTGTTTCCATGTTTACATTGATTATATACAGAAATATTTCCCATTGGACCTGGTCTATATAAAGCGACTAGTGCAATTATATCTTCAAACTTATTTGGCTTCATATTTACTAAAGCATCTCTCATTCCTGAACTTTCTAATTGAAATAACCCAACTGTATTGCCAGAGCTTAAAAGTTCGAAAATCATAGGATCATCAAGCTTTATTTTCTTTATATCTAGATTCTTTTTTTGTTCTTTAAGTAATGAGATAGTTTTATTTATTACGGTTAAAGTTTTTAAACCCAACAAATCAAATTTTATTAAACCTGCATTTTCAGATGAATACATATCAAATTGAGTGGATGGTAGAAGTAAATTTGATGTGTGATCTTTATATAAAGGAACGAACTCAGCCAAATTCTTTTCAGCAATAACTACACCTGCGGCATGAGTGGCCATATTTCTATTTAAACCTTCTAATTTTTTTGAAATTTCAACAAGTTTTTTTACTCTTGGATCTTTGTCTTCTTCTCTTTTTATTCTTGGCTCTTGGGCTATAGCTTTTTCTAATGAAAGAGGTCTAGAAGGATCAAAAGGAATCATTTTACATAAAGTATCGACATAACCATAAGGTAATCCCAAAACTCTACCAATATCTCTAAAAGCCATTCTAGCCTTTAGTTTTCCAAATGTAATTATATGAGCTACTCCTTTACCATACTTTTTTTTTAAATAATCAAAAACTTGATCTCTTTTTTCTTCACAAAAATCTATATCAAAATCAGGCATAGAAATTCTATCAGGATTTAAAAATCTTTCAAAAATTAAGTCAAATTTAATTGGATCTATATCAGTAATAGAAAGTGCCCAGGCAACTAGAGAGCCTGCTCCAGATCCTCTTCCTGGACCAACTGGAATATCATTTTTTTTAGCCCATTTTATGTAATCAGAAACTATAAGAAAATAACTAGGATAATTCATTTTACAAATAATATTAATTTCATGATTCAGTCTATTATTGTAAATTTTCTTTATCTCTTCTAAATTTTTTTCATTTGAGTGAGGAAAAACATATTCTTTTAATTTTTCATTCAATCCATCATTGGAATCCTTTTTTAATATATCATCAACATTTTTTACCTCAGTTGTTTGAATATTAGGTAAAACTGGCAATGAATTTTTTGGCCTATATGAAAATCGTAAAGGGAAATTAAAATTATTTTCCAAGGCTTCTGGAAGATCTTTAAAAAGGAGATTCATTTCTTCGGAAGTTTTTAAATAGTGAGCTTTTGTATATTTTCTTCTATCCTTTACATTAACATAAGTTTTTTCACCTACACAAAGATAAGCATCATGGGCTTCATGCATATCTTCCTCAAGGTAAAAAACTTCATGCGTTGCTATCAAAGGTATTGATAGTTTATCAGATGCGTTAAGTAAAAATTTTTCGAACAATTTTTCTCCATCGTCACCATGCCTTTGAATTTCAATATAAAAATTTTGGTCAAAATTTTTTTTAAATTTTTTAAATAGTAAATAAATTTCATCTGTAAGATTTTTAAAAAATAATTTTCCTATTAATCCATCAAATGATCCGGTTAACAAAATTAAACCTTTGTTATTTTTTTCTATATCTTCAATTTTACAATGCGGCTCTTCTTCGTCATTTATTTCCAAAAAAGATTTTGAAGAAAGTTTAATTAAATTTTTGTACCCTTCTAAATTTTTAGCAAATAGTGGAATTTTTCCAATTTCATCCTTGTATATAACATTAATCTGTGTGCCAATAATTGGTTGAGTTTTAGATTTAGCTATGCTCTCAGAAAATTCTAAAGCCCCACATAAGTTATTGCTGTCACATAAACCTACTGCTTTTATTTTATTTTCTTTACAGTGTTTTGCTAAATCTGAAGTTTTTACTGCTCCTTCACATATAGAATATTGTGTGTGAATTTTAATATGGGAAAACTCTTTTTTAACAACTTCATTCATTTTTCCTTACTATATTACCATCTAAAATATTTAACTTGTAGTCTGCTCTATTTGAAAGTTCTCTATTATGAGTTGCATAAAGTACCGCTCTATTTTTTGATTTTAGTTTAGCAAATAATGAAAATATTTCATTGGCTGTTTTCCTATCAAGACTACCGGTAGGTTCGTCAGCTAATATTAAATCTGGTTCGGTGATTAATGCTCTGGCTATTGCAACTCTTTGCTGTTCTCCTCCAGATAATTGGCTAGGAAAATGATCTAATCTGCTTGAGAGTTTAACTAAATTTAATATTTTTTTAGCTTTTTTTTCAGATTCTTGTAAAGAATGGTCATTGTTAACTAAAGGAATCATAACGTTTTCAAGAGCTGTAAAATCACTAAGTAAATTATTTTGTTGATATATTATAGAAATTCCCCTTTTTCTAACTAGATCTTTTTCATTATCACTTGATTTAGAAAAGCTCTTTTTTTTGAAAAAAACTTCTCCCGAAGTGGGTTTATCCAACATGGCAATTATATGTAATAAAGTTGATTTACCTGATCCAGAAGGACCTGTGATTGAAATTAACTCTCCTTTATTAATTTTTAAATTAATATTTTTTAGAACTACTATGTTTTTACCTATTCCAACAAATTTTTTTGATATTTTTGATAATTTTATTATTTCATTACTCATATTTTAGAGCCTTTACTGGATCTTGTTTTGCCGCAGATAAAGATGGAAATATAGTGGCTAAAAAAGTAATTAATAATGAAAATAAAGAAATAATGAATATGTAATTTAAATTAATTTCAGAAGGCATTTGACTTAAAAAATAAATTTCTTCCGGAAATAATCTAATATTAAATATAGATGTTATTAATATTCTTATCTCTTCTATATAATATGAAAATAAAATACCGATAATTACACCACTAAATGTAGCTAGTAAACCAATTGTAAATCCAGTAAGAAAAAATATTTTAGCAATAGAATTTTTGCTCACGCCTAAAGTTCTAAGTATTGCAATTTCTTTTGTTTTATTTTTTACTAAAATTGTTAATCCTGAAATAATATTAAATGCTGCTACAATTATTATTAAAGTTAGTATAATAAACATAACATTTCTTTCAACTTTTAGCGCAGCAAAAAAGGACTTGTTTAAGTCTGCCCAGGAGTAAACATAGTGGTTGCTATATAGTTCTTGAATTTTTTCTTTTACCGTTTCGACTTTATCTGGTTTGTTTAAAAATATTTCTAGATCAATATCAATATCGGATAATTCAAATAAGGAATTTACATCTTCAAATGGCATAAAGATCACATTTTGATCAAAATCAGCAAGTCCTGTGGTAAAAATAGATGAAATTTTAAACTTTTGATGTATTGGTAAGTTTCCAAATGGTGTTTGCAAATTAGAAGTTGACATTAACATAACTTCATCGTCGACAGTCAAATTTAAAGATATTGCTAATTCTTTTCCTACAGAAATTGTACCTTTTTTAAATAAATCTAAAGATCCATCAATTATACCTTCTTTTATTAAATTAATTTTATGAATATCATTTTTCTCGTAAGAACGTACTAAAATTCCAATCGTATTTTCTTTGTGTATTAAAATTCCTTGTCCACTAAATGTAAAAGCAGTTCTTGATATACTGTCTTTTAGTGCTTGAATTTTATTTAAATTTTTCTTATCTATTTTATCATTAAAAGGTTTAACAATTATATGAGGGTTAAAACCTAAAATTTTGTTTATCAATTCAGTTCTGAAACCATTCATAACTGACATGACCACAATCAGAATTGCGACCCCAAGTGCTATTCCTGTAAAAGAAAAAATAGAAATAACTTTCAAAAAACCTTCTTTTTTTTTAGGTTTTAGATATCTAAAGGCTACTATTCTCTCGACTTTTGAAATCAATTTAAATTTCTTTTGTTAACTAATTTATTTTTAATTTCTTCTAAAGATAAAGTTTCTGGTTTACCATTTATTTCTTTAAACTCAAATTTTTCACCTGTGGATTTTGAACCTAATATTATTTGATAAGGTATTCCAATTAGATCAAATTTTTTAAATTTAGCAGATAAATTTTCTTCAGTATCATCAAATAATACTTCAATATTATTTTTTGTTAAGAAATTGTATATTTTTTCAGCTTTCAAATAATTAGTTTTATCATTTTTTTGTAAACTTGGTATTATCGCAACTTCGAAGGGAGAAACAGAATTAGGCCATTCCATTATACCATTATTATATTTAGCTTCTATTATTGCTCCAACTAATCTAGAAACGCCGATTCCATAAGAACCCATTTTCACATCAACTTTTTTTCCATCTTGTAAATCTACAGAGCACTTAAGAGGTTTAGAATATTTATCACCAAAGTAAAAAATGTGACCTACTTCAATTCCTTTTGTAATTAGTTGATTTTCTTTTTTTACCTTTTGCTCGAATTCATCTTTTTTAAATTTGTCGTCAGTAACAGCATAAAATTCTTCATATTTATCTCTTAATTGATTTATAGAACTGTCTTCATTATTATGTTTACTTATATCGATATCAAAAATTCTTTTATCAGAATAAATTTTACTTTCCCCTGTCTCCGCCAAAATTACAAATTCATGGGAAAGATCTCCTCCAATTGGTCCTGTGTCTGCAGCCATTGGTATAGCAGTTAGTCCTAGCCTTTTAAAAGTTTTTAAATAAGCAAAAAACATTTTATTATATGATTTTCTTGCTTCGTTTTCACTTAAATCGAATGAATATGCATCTTTCATAAAAAATTCTTTACATCTCATAACACCAAATCTTGGCCTTAATTCGTCACGAAATTTCCATTGTATATGATACAAAATTTGAGGTAATGATTTATATGATTTAAAACTAGATCTAAAAATTTCTGTTATTAACTCTTCGTTAGTTGGTCCATAAAGCAATTCCTTTCCTTGGCGATCTTTTATTCTTAACATTTCTTCCCCGTAATCATCATATCTTCCACTTTCTTTCCAAATTTCAGCCGATTGTATAGTTGGCATTAATAATTCTTGAGCGCCTATTTTGTTTTGCTCTTCTCTTACTATTTGTTCAATTTTTTTCATAATTTTGAAACCCAAAGGCAACCATGAGTAAATACCTGTTGAAGATTGTTTAATCATTCCAGCTCTCAGCATAAGCTGATGTGACTTAATTTTCGCTTCTGAGGGTGTTTCTTTTAATAATGGAATAAATAATTTAGATAAATACATAAATACTAATTTTAAATTCTTACTAAATTTACGTTTGTATAAGGTCTCTTTCCAGTCTTTTCTTTAATAGTTTTTCTACAATTAGTTCTTAGTGCCTCAATTAGATTATGTTCTTGGTTAGAATTTCTCAAAGAAAAAGTTTTACATATACTTTGAATTTTATCCTCTAAAGCAAAAACAATGTTACTATTTTCATCATTACTTGGAATTCCTTTAAAAGAAATAATTGGTTTTTTAATTATTGAACCAATCTCATTAATAATTATAGTTATTTCTAAAAAACCATTGTAAGATAAATTTTTCCTATCTTTTATTGATTGAGACTCTTCTCCTACACTAATATTCCCGTCCACATATATTCTTCCAACAGGAGCCTTATCAACAACTTTTGGTTTCTCTCCGGGATAAAGCTGAACAATATCTCCATTTTCAACTTTAACAGGAAACAAAACCTGCATTTCTTTAGCAAAATTTATATGTTCAAACATATGTCGATGTTCTCCATGTACCGGAATTACAGATTTTGGTTTTACCCAATTATACATATCTTTTAAATCTTCTCTGTTTGGGTGACCTGATACGTGAACAAATTCATTTTCTTCAGAAACTACCTCTATACCGTTTTTTACCAATTGGTTGTGAAGTTTATAAAGTTTTTTTTCATTCCCAGGAATAATTTTTGAAGAAAAAATTACTGTATCTCCAGATTCGATATTAACGTCTGGATGAATATAATTTGAAATGCGCATCATAGCTCCATTAGGTTCTCCTTGACTTCCTGTACACAAAAAAACAATTTTTTCTCTAGAAATTTTTTTAGCTTCTCTTGGATCTATAGGCTCAATTAAATCTTTTAAATATCCACATTGTCTTGCTGCTTTATATATTCTATGCATAGATCTTCCGACTAAAGATATTTGTCTTCCTGTTTTTTTTGCACAATAAAAAATACTTTCCATTCTTGCTACATTTGAAGCAAATGAAGTAACTATTATTCTTTTTTTTTTATTTTCTACTATTTTTAATAAACTTTCTCGTACATCTAATTCTGATCCAGCTCTTCCTTCGCTAAATACATTTGTTGAATCACAAATCATTGCTAATACTCCTTGATTACCAATTTGTTTTAATTTTTTTTCATTAATTGTTTCTCCTATAAGTGGATTGGGATCACACTTCCAGTCACCTGTGTGTAAAACTGTACCAACTGGTGTTTTTATACTTAAGCCATTAGGTTCCAGTATAGAATGAGTTAATGTAACAAACTCAATTTCAAAAGGGCCTAGCTGAACATTTCCATTAAGTTCTACTATTTTTAATTTATTTCCTATATCAATTTTTTTTTCTTTAAATTTTTCTTGAATTAAAACGCTTGTAAAAGGCGTTGCATAAATATTACAAAGTAACTTTGGCCATATATGAGCTATCGCTCCAATATGATCTTCATGAGCATGTGTCAAAACTAATCCTAATAAATCATCTTTTTTATCAACTATAAATCCTGGATCAGGATATATTAAATCTATACCGGGTATTGTGTCATCAGCAAAGGTCACTCCTATATCAACTATAATCCATTTTCTATTCTCCGGATTTCCATAGGCAAATAGATTCATATTCATTCCAATTTCACCTGATCCACCTAAAGGACAAAAAATAAATTCTTCTTTTTTCATTTAATTAAATATTTTTTATTTACTTTTAAAATCTCAATTATACCTTCTATAGTTATATTCTTGTCTATAACAAAAGGTTTAATTATGGTAGTTTTAAATAAATTAGCATAACCACCAGTAAATATAATTTTATATTTTTTTTTTGTCTCTTTTTCAATTTTTTTTATTATATTGTTAATTAAACCCGAGTAACCCCAATAAAAACCAGAACGTAGGGCTTCTATGGTATTTTTACCAACTATTCTTTTTTGTTTTTTAATTGAAAAAATAGGTATTTGATCAGCCGATTTTACTAAACTTTTTAAAGAAAGATTTACACCTGGGGCTATAATTCCTCCATTATAATTACCATTTTTAGTAACAACATCAAATGTAGTCGCTGTTCCAAAATCTAAAACTATACAATTTGAATTATATTTTTTGTAGCATCCAGCGGCATTTGCTATTCTGTCAGAACCTATTTGTTTTTTACTTTTTATATTTATTTTCACTACTTTTTTAATTTTTTTTTCCTTAATTTCTTTTAATTTTATTCTGTAAGATTTATATAAAAAATTTTTTATCATTAATTGATATTTAGGGACAACGCTAGAAAATAAAGCTATACGATTTAAAGTATTATTTTCAACGATTTTTTTTATTTTTTTTTTTAAAAAATATTTGGAGTAAATATTTTTACTATCAAAATAGATAATTTTTTTTACTTTAAAAGATTTTAGATTGACCAAACTAATTTTGGTAATCGTATTACCTATATCACCTATTAATGCATTCATGTGTATGTTCTATATTTTGAAACCATTAAATCTGCTTTTTTTTTAAAACTTATGTAACTGTAAGAATTTAAATTAATAAAAAAATCTTCATAAGAGGATATGACCATATCCATAATTTCTTTGGTAGTTATTTTTTTTCCAGTTTCAGAATAAATATTAGTTGCTTTATATTCCGCATTTATATTAGGGTTCGATATAATATTTATCCCTATTCCTACAATTAAAAATTGTTTGCTATTAAAAGTAATCAATTCTTGTAAAATTCCACTAATTTTTCTTTCATTTAGCAAAACATCATTGGGCCACTTAAAAGTAATTTTTTCATTTACACAAAAATTTTTAATAACATTAGAAATTATAACAGGGTTAATTATTGAAAACTCATTGAAAGGTGGATAAGCATTTGCTAAAGGAAAAAAAATTGATCCAAAAAAATTTCCTTTTTCAGAAACCCATTCCTTTCCTTTAGTGCCTCTTCCTTTATTTTGTTCTGATGAACAAATGAAACCAGTTTCTTTTTTTTTCTCTTTTATCAAATCAATTGCAATATCATTTGTGCTGGTTACAACTTCATATTTAAATATTTCAAATTTCATTAATAAATAATAATTGGAGACACAAGGTCAGATAATATTGATGGATAAATAAAATAAACTAAAATTATTATACTTGATAAAGCTAAAGCTATTTTAAGCCCCCAATCATAGCTTTCATCAAAAGGTTTTTTTGGTTTATCAAAATAAATTATCTTTACTATTCTAATATAGTAAAAAGCTGATACTACTGTTGTAATCAATCCAATAATTGCTAGGGCATACATTTCAACCTCTATAACTGCCATAAAAATATAAAATTTAGCAAAAAAACCCGCTAAAGGAGGTATGCCAGCCAATGAGAAAAGTATAATCAAAAAACATAAAGCTAATATTGGATGATTTCTTGAAAGGCCTGATAAATCTCTAATATTTTCTAAAAAAATATTTTCTTTTTTCATCATAAAAATACATCCAAAGGCTCCTAAATTCATGATTAGATAAATAGTTAAATAAATTATTGTACTTTGAATTCCAGAATTTGTACCCGTTGCAAGCCCTGCTAATGCATAACCCATGTGGCCAATAGAACTATATGCCATCAATCTTTTAATATTATTTTGTCCTATAGCTGCGACTGCACCTAGTATCATTGATGCAATTGATAAAAAAACTACTATTGTCTGCCAGTGATCAACTACATTAATAAAAGGCACATACATAAATCTAATAAAAACTGTTATTGCAGCAATTTTTGGGACTAATGCAAAAAAACTAGTTATCGAAGTTGGTGCACCCTCATAAACATCTGGAGTCCACATATGAAAAGGAACGGCTGATACTTTAAATGCTAAACCAACAATAACAAAAACTATTCCAAAAATTGCACCCGTGCTTTCTTTGTCTAAATTTGTAGAAATAGTCTCGAAGTTTGTCGATCCGGTAAAGCCATAAATAATAGAACATCCATAAAGTAAAAGTCCTGAAGCAAGAGCACTTAAAACGAAATATTTAAGACCTGCTTCGGTCGAGCGTTCATCTTTTCTTTTAAATGAAGCTAGTATGTATAAACATAAAGATTGAAGTTCCAATCCCAAATAAAAAACTATTAAGTCATAGGAACTAACCATTAACAGCATACCAAGAGATGCGGCCAAAATAATGATTGGATATTCTATCTTATCAATATCATTTTTTTTTATATATTCTTTTGAAACTATTAAAACTAAAAAACAAAATATTAAAATAAGAACTTTCGCAAAGTTTGATAATTCATCAATAATATAACTTTCATTAAAAATTTTAACTGTAGTATCAGATTGATTTAAAACTAAAGCAGCTGCAAATAACAAACTCAACATTGTCAATAAATTAACTAACTTAAAACTTTTATTTATAAATACTCCCAACATTAAAAGAGACATTATCGCTACAGATAAAAATAATTCAGGTAATATATAAACTATATAGTTCATCTAATTTTTTGTTTGAGCCAAATAAAAATTTAAGCTTGTGTTATATTTTTCTATTAAATTATCGATTGAAATATCAACAGTGTTCAATAATGGTTCTGGATAAATACCAAAAAAGATTATTAAAAAAACTAATGATGTAAAGATACCTATTTCCGTTTTGTTCAAATCTGGCATATTTTTAGTTTCAGAATTAGTTATTTTTCCAAAAACTACTCTTCTGTAAAGCCAAAGCATATATGCTGCGACCAAAATTACTCCTAAACTTGCCAAAACCGCGACTAGAATATTTTTTTGAAAAATTCCAACTAAAATTAAAAATTCCCCAACAAAACCACTAGTTCCAGGTAAACCTAAGGCTGCAAGAGTAAAAATCATAAATACTAGAGCGTATTTTGGCATAATATTTACTAATCCTCCATATGAAGAAATCATACGTGATTTATATCTATCATAAACTACTCCAACACATAAAAAGAGAGCGGCTGAAATTAAACCGTGACTTATCATTTGAACTATACTTCCTTCAAGACCTTGTTTAGTTATTGAAAAAATTCCTAGCGTAACAAAACCCATGTGAGCTACTGAAGAATATGCTATTAATTTTTTCATATCGTCCTGCATCAACGCTACAAGTGATGTATAAATTATTGCAATAATGCTTAAGGAAAATATTAGTGGAGTAAAATAATCAGAAGCTATTGGAAATAAACCTAAAGAAAAGCGAATAAAACCATACCCTGCCATTTTTAGAAGTATAGCTGCTAAAATAACTGATCCTGCTGTCGGCGCTTCCACGTGTGCATCTGGTAACCAAGTATGAACTGGCCACATTGGTAATTTTACAGCAAAAGAACTAAAAAATGCTAACCAAAGTAAATATTGATACTCTTGTGAAATTCTTATGTCTAACAACTTTATTACGTCAGTAGTTCCTGTAATCCAATAAATAGAAATAATCGCAATAAGCATTAATACAGAACCTAACAAAGTAAATAGAAAGAATTTAAAAGCTGAATAAACCCTTTTAGGACCTCCCCAAATTCCTATAATTAAAAACATAGGTATAAGTCCACCTTCAAAAAATAAATAAAATATTACTAGATCAAGAGAACAAAATACTCCCAGCATTAAAGTTTCCATTATAAGAATAGCTATAAGAAATTCTTTAATTTTAAATTTGATACTTTGAATAGCAGAAAATATACAAATTGGGGCTATGAAAGTAGTAAGGAGTATAAATAATATTGATATTCCATCCACACCCAATTGAAAATTAATAAAACCTTTCATCCAATTTTTTTCTTCAACAAATTGAAAATTTGAATTTGAACTATCAAAAGAAAACCAAAGAAAAAGTGATAACAAAAAATTAGCTAAAGAGGTAAAAATTGCCACATATTTTGAATTTTTTTCTATAGTTTTTTCTGTACCTCTTGTAATAAAAATAAATAACGCTCCAATTAGAGGAATAAATATAACTGTGGATAAAATAGGAAAGTTCATTTAATATAAAATTAAAAAAGTTAGCAATAAGGAAAAACCTATAAGCATCACGAATGCATAGTGATATAAATACCCACTTTGAAAATTTACAGCCCGATCAGAAATATTTTTGATTAGTTTTGCTAAACCATCAGGACCATAACGATCAATAGTGTTTACATCGCCCTTTTGCCAAAAAAAAGTTCCTGCTTTCTTAATCGGTTCAACAAAAATAAAATCGTAAAGTTCATCAAAATACCATTTGTTTAAGAGAAAATTATGAACTTTTTGATATTTTAAAACAAAATCTTTTAAAATTCTTTCGTTTAATACAAATAAATAATATGCGATTGGTATTATAATGGTAACAATAAATGGTGTTAAAAAAAGCAACCAAGCAGGTGGATGGTCAGTAATTGAACCTTTTAAAAATAAAATTGAATTACTCCAAAAACTAGTTTCATAACCTATAAATGTTTCTTTAAATAACGCTCCTACCACAATTGCCCCTAAGGCTAACAAGCATGATGGAATTATCATAATTAATGGGGAATCTTTAATTGAATTTATGTTAATTTTTTTATTGTTATATTTTCCATGAAAAGTTTTGAATATAAGTCTCCACGAATATATTGATGTTAATAGGGCAGTAAAAATTCCTGTCACAACTGCATAGTATCCAATGGTATTACCTTTTAAATATGCAAATTCAATAATAGCATCTTTAGAATAATAGCCTGACAAAAATGGAAATCCTGTTAAAGCTAATGTTCCTATAACCATTAAAAAATAAGTATAAGGTATTTTTCTCCATACACCTCCCATTGAACGAATATCTTGTTCTTCTTCGAAAGAATGTATTACACAACCTGACCCAAGAAACAAAAGAGCTTTAAAAAAAGCATGTGTAAATAAATGGAAAATTGCTACATGATAAGCTCCAATGCCAGCAGCAAAAAACATATAACCTAATTGACTACAAGTTGAATATGCAATAATTTTTTTTATATCATTTTGTACCAAAGCTACTGTTGCTGCAAAAAATGCTGTTGTCATTCCGACTATCGCCACAACATTTAATGCTATTTGAGAATATTCAAACATTGGAGAGCATCTAACTACTAAAAAAACACCCGCAGTAACCATTGTGGCTGCATGTATTAATGCTGATACTGGCGTAGGCCCTTCCATTGCATCAGGGAGCCAAGTGTGCAATAAAATTTGAGCAGATTTTCCCATGGCACCGATAAACAAAAGTAGGCAAATTAAATCTATAGATTTAACTGCTGTTCCTAAAAATGCAAAAGGTGGAGAATTGTTCAATAATGAAATTTCTTTATTTATAAATTCAGGTATTTTAAGAAAAACTTCATCGTAATTAACTGTTCCAAATAAATAAAAAATTAAAAAAATTCCAATTGCAAAACCAAAATCACCAACACGATTCACTATAAAAGCTTTTATAGCCGCCGCGTTAGCTGATGGTTTTTTATACCAAAAACCAATTAATAAATAAGAACAAAGTCCTACCCCTTCCCAACCAAAGAATAATTGTAAAAAATTATCTGCAGTGACTAATGTCAACATAGCAAAAGTAAATAAGGATAAATAAGCCATAAACCTTGGTTTATGAGGATCATGGTCCATATAGCCTATCGAATAGAAATGAATAATCGATGATATTACAGTAACGACCACCAACATCACTGATGTTAATGAGTCAATTTGTATAGACCAATTAACATGAAAATCTCCTGAACTTATCCAATTATATATTAATTTATTACTGGAATAATTTTGAGTTAATACTTCATAAAAAATAAATAAAGACAGTATTCCTGAAACCGCAACAAGTGAACTGGTCAAGATTTGGCAATATTTATCACCTATTCTTTTTCCAAAAAAACCTGAAACAAATGCGCCTAATAAAGGCAAAAATATAATCGCATATTCCATATTAACCTTTTAAAGAATTAATTTGCTCAACATGAATTGAACCTTTATTTTTATAGTAAATTACTATTATTGCTAAACCTACTGCAGCTTCAGCTGCGGCCACAGTTAAAATAAACATTGTGAATACTTGTCCAACCAAATCTTGTAAATGTATAGAAAAAGATACCAAATTAATATTTACAGCTAAAAGAATAAGTTCTATAGACATTAAAATAATAATTACATTTTTTCTATTTAAGAAAATTCCAATAATTCCAATTGCAAAAATAATTGCACTTAAAGTTAGATAGTGACCTAAGCCTATTTCATTCATCAAGCTTAACTCCTTTTCCACTCTCAACATCAACTAAAGAAATACTACTAGATTTTTCTCTTTGTATTTGTTTAAAATAATTTTGTCTTTTAATATTTTCTCTTTTTTCAAATGTTAGTGATATTGCACCAATCATTGAAATCAGAAGAATTAAGCCTGCTATCTGAAAAAGATGTATGTAATCTGTATATAAAATACTACCCAAAGCATGTGTATTACTTAAGTTAAAATTTAAATCTATGCTAGACAAAGGTACAAATGTATCTTTATATTTCCAACCTCCGATTACAACCAACAGTTCTAAAAATATAATTGATCCTACAACTGAACCTACTGATATGTTGTTAATAAAACCTTTTCTTTTTGGTTTTCTTGCTAGCTGCTCAGAAATATTTAACATCATCACTACAAAAAGGAATAAAACTGCAACAGCTCCTACGTAAACAATAAGCATTATCATGCCTAAAAATTCTGCACCTATCATAATAAATAAAATTGAAACACTCACAAAAACTAAGATTAAAAAAAATACTGAGTAAACTGTATTTTTGGAAATAGTAACCATAATTGCAGAAAATACAGTTATCGTAGAAAAGAAATAAAAAAATAAAGAATGTGCTAACATTTATCTAAAGGGTGAATCGGCTTTAATATTTTCAGCTAAAGCAGTTTCCCACTTATCTCCATTTTCCAAAAGTTTTTGTTTATTATAATAAAGCTCTTCTCTAGTCTCTGTCGCAAATTCAAAATTTGGACCTTGTACAATCGCATCCACTGGACAAGATTCTTCGCACAGACCACAATATATACACTTAAGCATATCTATGTCATATCTTGTAGTTTTTCGGCTGCCATCTTCTTTAATTTCTGATTCTATCGTTATAGCTTGAGCTGGACAAATAGCTTCACATAATTTACATGCTATACATCTTTCCTCACCATTAGGATATCTTCTTAAAGCATGCTCCCCTCGAAAACGTGGACTTATTTTTCCTTTTTCAAATGGATAATTTATAGTTTTTTTTGACTTAAAAATTTTTTTTATAGCAATTGCTAATCCACTTGCAAAATCTGCCATAAACACTGTTTTTATTATTCTACTAATTTTCATTATTTAATTATCCCGATTTGGGCAACATATCTAAAAAAAATAAAAAACTTGCTGTTAAAACAACCCATACTAAGGAAAGTGGTAGAAAAATTTTCCAACCTAATCTCATTAATTGATCAAAACGATATCTAGGAACTATAGCTTTTACCAAAGAAAATAAAATAAATAATATTAAAATTTTAAAAATCATCCAAAAAGGTCCTGGCAACATGTTAAAAGGAAAAATATTAATAGGACTTAACCATCCTCCTAGAAAAAGAATTGTTCCAAGTGCACACAAAAGTAAAATATTTGCATACTCTCCTAGCCAAAACATAGCATACATCATTCCAGAATATTCAGTTTGATAACCTGCTACTAACTCGGACTCTGCTTCTGGTAAATCAAAAGGAGGCCTATTTGTTTCTGCTAGTGCAGAAATAAAAAAAATAACAAACATTGGAAAAAGAGGAAAAATAAACCATACATTTTTTTGAGCTAACACTATTTCACTTAAATTAAGAGATCCCACACAAAGCAAAACATTAACTATTATGATTCCAATTGAAACTTCATATGATACCATTTGAGCTGCAGATCTTATTGCTCCCAAAAATGGGTATTTTGAATTAGAAGCCCAACCTCCCATTATAATTCCATATACGCTTAAAGATGAGACAGCAAACAAATACAATATTCCTACATTAATATTGGCTAAAACAAAATCCTCATCGAAAGGAATTACAGCCCAAGCTATTAATGCTAAAGTTAGTGTAGTAATTGGAGCTAAAATAAAAATAACTTTATTAGCGCTAGCTGGAATAATTATTTCTTTAAATATGTATTTAAGAGCATCAGCTATTGTTTGAAGAAGACCTAGTGGGCCCACAACATTTGGTCCTCTTCTTTTTTGTACGAAAGCCCAAACTCTTCTATCTAACCACACAATTAGAGCTACAGAAACCAAAACAGGTATTAATAAGAACATTATTTTGTAAATCTCAGTAAAAAAAGTGCTTATATAAATCATTAACTAGCCTTTTCTATTCCAGTGAACAAATATTTTTTTGATATCGATCTACATTCGTTCATTACTTTAGATGCTCTGGCAATTGGATTTGTGTAATAATAATCAATTGATCTAACCTTAATATCACTATCTATAAAATTGATTTTTTTTATTTTTTCTGATTTTTTTTCTTCACTTGCTTTAATTTCCTTGACTATGAGCTCTCTAAGTTCATCTATATTTTTAAAATCCAAAGGTTTTTTCATTCTGTTTGCTAAATCTTTAAATATTATCCAATCTTCTCGTGAATCACCTGGTGGATAAGAAGCCTTATATGCATTCTGCATTTTTCCTTCTAGATTAACAAATAAAGCATTTTTTTCTGTGTATGCAGCTCCTGGTAATATAATGTCTGCTATTTCAGCCCCTCTGTCTCCATGACTACCTTGATACACTATAAATTTATTTTCCTTATCTATATTTGTACTGTCAGCTCCCAATAAATATAAAAATTTATATTCATTATTAATAAGTTTATTAAAAAATAAAAAATTATTTTTCTCCTCCAATAAATATAAACCTAAATCAATGCCACCCACTCTTGAAGCTTGCTGTGTAAGAATATTTAGTGAATTCCAATCTTTTCTTATAAAATTGTTATTTATTAAAAAACTTTTTATTGTTTCAAATATATATTCCCCAGCTTTTCCATATAGAGCTGACTCACCAATAATTATAAGTGGCTTTTTAGATTTTTTTATCATTTCTGATATCTTATGATTTCCCGAAACTATTTCTTGAATTATTGCAGTATTATTTCCGATATTTGTATAAGGATAGGTTAGATCACCAGGATCTCCTATAGAAAAAATATTCATTTTATTTTTTAAATAAGATTTTCTAATTCTCGCATTAAGTATTGTAGCTTCAAGTCTTGGGTTTGTTCCAATTAGTAAAATAAAATCACTTTCTTCAATTCCACTTATTGATGAATTAAATATATAATTCATTCTGTTATTGGGGTTAAGATAAATTCCTTCATGTCTACATTCTATATTTTTTGAACCTAAACAAGTTTCAAAAAAAGATTTAAAACTGTACATCATTTCTAAGTCTGCTAATTCTCCAACCATTCCTGCTATTTCATTGGGTTTATATAATTGTAATTTATTTATTAAAAATTTAAGAGCTTTATCCCATGAGGTTTTTTGTAATTTACCATTTTCTCTTATATATGGAGTATCAAGCCTTTGTTTTAAAAGACCATCACAAGCATATCTAGTTTTGTCGGATATCCACTCTTCGTTAATTCCTTCATTTACTCTTGGTAGAATTCTTTTAACTTCCCATCCATAAGTATCTACTCTAATATTTGACCCTACGGCATCCATAACATCTATAGTTTCTGTTTTTTTAAGTTCCCAGGGTCTAGCCTCAAAAGCATAAGGTTTCGATGTAAGAGCACCAACAGGACAAAGATCTATAACGTTAGCAGATAATTCTGATTCCATCGATTTTTCCAAATATGTTGTGATTTCCATATCTTCTCCTCTTCCAATAGCACCTAACTCTGGTATTCCCGCGATCTCAGTTGCAAATCTTATGCATCTAGTGCAATGAATACATCTTGTCATTTGTGTTTTAATTAATGGTCCCATATATTTTTCTGTAACTTGTCTCTTATTTTCTGTGAATCTTGAATTATCAAATCCATAAAAAAGAGATTGATCTTGTAAATCACATTCTCCACCTTGATCACAAACTGGGCAATCCAAAGGGTGATTAGCTAACAAAAATTCCATTACTCCTTTTCTCGCTTTATCAACAAAAGAATTGTTGGTTTTAATTTTCATTCCATCCGTTGCTGGCATTGCGCAAGAAGCTATTGGTTTTGGAGAGTTTTCCAACTCAACTAAACACATTCTGCAATTACCTGCTATTGATAATCTCTCGTGATAACAAAATCTGGGAATTTCTGCTCCAGCCATTTCGCACGCTTGTAAAACAGTCATGCCATCTTCGAATTCTATTTCTTTATCGTTAATTATAATTTTAGGCACTATCTTTCTCCAAAAGATGTTGATCAATAAGATAAGGAATGTTTGATTTCTTTTTAATCAAAGGTTCCTCGTGACTTCTTTTTTCAATTTCTTTTCTAAAATGACGAAGTAATCCTTGTACTGGCCAAGCAGATCCTTCTCCAAAAGCACATATTGTATGTCCTTCTATTTGTTTTGTTACATTATGTAAAAGATCTATTTCTTTATATGTTCCTTCTCCTTTTGCCATTCTTTCTAACATTCTCCACATCCAACCACATCCTTCTCTACAAGGTGTACATTGACCACAACTTTCATGTTTATAAAATTTAGCAATTCTTGCCATACATTTAATTATATCTTGGTCTTTGTTTATCACTACAATTCCAGCTGTACCTAACCCACTTTTAACTTTAATTAATGAATCAAAATCCATTGTAATAGTTTCGCATATATCTTTTGGAAGAAGCGGCATAGAAGATCCACCCGGTATTACCGCTTGAAGATTATTCCATCCACCTACAACACCACCAGCATGTTTTTCTATTAAATCTTTTAAAGGTATTCCCATCTCTTCTTCAACATTACATGGATTATTTACGTTTCCAGAAATACAAAAAATTTTAGTACCTGTGTTCTTTGGTTTTCCTAATGACGCAAACCATTTTGATCCTTTTCTAAGAATTGTTGGTATAACAGCTATAGTTTCAACATTATTAACTATTGTAGGACAACCATAAAGACCAACAAGGGCAGGAAACGGAGGTTTAAGTCTAGGCATACCTTTGTTTCCTTCTAAGCTTTCTAGAAGCGCGGTTTCTTCACCACATATATATGCACCAGCTCCATAATGTAAATAAATATCAAAATTCCATCCTGAGCCGCATGCATTTTTTCCCAAAAAATTTTTTTTATATGCTTGATCTATTGCTTCTTGTAACCTTTGACCTTCCCTAAAATATTCTCCTCTTATATAAATATAACAAATGTGTGCGCTTACCGAATAACCTGTTATTAAACACCCTTCTATAAGTTTTTGAGGTTCAAATCTTAATATATCTCTATCTTTACAAGTTCCTGGTTCAGATTCATCAGCGTTAATTACTAAATAGTGAGGTCTTGTACCTATTTTTTTTGGAGCAAAAGATAATTTTAATCCTGTTGGAAAACCTGCTCCTCCTCTTCCTCGTAACTCTGAATTTTTTACTTCTTTTATAATCCATTCTTTTTCTTGTTGAAGAAAATTTTTTGTTTGTGACCAATCTCCTCTTTTAATCGATGAATCAATATCCCAACCAAAATCATTATACAAATTTTTAAATATTCTATCTTCGTCTTTAAGCATTTTTAACCTCTAACAATGTTGTTCTTTCTTTTTCCGGCGCAGTATTTTTTCTATTTTTTGCTGAACCTGGGTTAGGAAATTTATCGATTAATAACTGCTGAACAATTTTTTCGGTTTCATTTTCGTTTAAATCTTCAAAATAATCTTGATTAATTTGCATCATTGGTGCGCTTACACATGAGCCCAAACATTCAACTTCTGTCCATGAACAAAGTTTATTTTTTGATATTTCATTTTGTTTTTCAGAAATATGTTTTTTGCAAATATCAACTAATTTATTAGCCCCTCTAATCATACATGGTGTTGTTGTGCAAATTTGAATAAAATATTTGCCTACTGGAACTAAATTAAACATAGAGTAAAACGTAGCCACTTCAAAAACTTTTATATAAGGCATTTCTAATAATTTTGAAATATACTTTATTGCAGCCAAAGGTATCCAATTATCATTTTGTCTTTGTGCTAAATAAAGCAAGGCTATTACAGCACTTTTTTTTTTGCTTTTGGGATATTTTTTTATTTCTATATCGACTTTTTCGAAATTTTCTTTGGAAAATTCAAACGTGTCAGGTTGTGTTTTGCTTATTTTTTTAATACTCATCTATCTACTTCTCCAAAAACGATATCTAATGAACCTAAAACTGCAGGAACATCAGCTAACATATGGCCTTTTAATAGGTAGTCCATAGCTTGCAAATGAGAAAATCCTGGAGCTCTTATTTTGCACTTATATGGTTTATTGCTTCCGTCAGATATTAAATAAACTCCAAACTCCCCTTTTGGAGCTTCAACAGCAGCGTAAATTTCTCCTTTGGGAACTCTATATCCTTCCGAAAAAAGTTTAAAATGATGTATTAACGCTTCCATAGATTTTTTTAAATCACTTCTTTTTGGAAAACTAATTTTTCCATCAATAGTCTTTACGGGGCCGGGTGGCATTTTTTTAATACAATCTTTAATGATTTTAGTGCTTTCTCTCATTTCTTCCATTCTGCAAAGATAACGATCATAACAATCTCCATTTTTTCCTATAGGAATTTTAAAATTAAAATCTTTGTAACACTCATAGGTTTGTGATTTTCTTAGATCCCACGGAACTCCTGACCCTCTCAGCATAACTCCAGAAAAACTATGTTCTAACGCTTCATTTTTTGTTACAATACCAATATCAACATTTCTTTGTTTAAAAATTCTGTTATCGGTTAAAAGAGTTTCTAGGTCATCTATAATTTTTGGAAATGTTTCGCAAAACTCTAAAATATCATCGCTTAATCCTCTTGGTAAATCCTTGTGGACTCCTCCAGCTCTAAAATAATTTGCATGTAACCTAGAGCCAGATACCCTTTCATAAAATGTCATTAGAGTTTCTCTTTCCTCAAAACCCCAAAGTGATGGCGTTAGTGCTCCAACATCAAGAGCTTGGGTTGTAACATTTAAAAGATGACTTAAAATTCTACCTATTTCACAAAATAGAACCCTAATGTATTGGCCTCGTATAGGAACTTCGATATTTAAAAGTTTTTCAATAGCTAAAGCAAAGGCATGCTCTTGATTCATTGGGGCCACATAATCTAGGCGGTCAAAGTATGGAACTGCTTGCATGTAAGTTTTATGTTCAATAAGTTTTTCTGTTCCTCTATGTAAAAGCCCAATATGTGGATCAATTTTTTCAACAATTTCACCATCCAGCTCAAGTATTAATCTTAAAACCCCATGGGCCGCAGGATGTTGTGGTCCAAAATTTAAATTCATAGTTTTAGTTTGTTTAGCCATTATTTATTCTTATTCTCTTTCTTTTTTTCATTTGCTATATACTTAGTTCCTTCCCATGGACTTTCAAAATCAAAATTTCTATATTCCTGTTCAAGATTAACAGGTTCATAAACAACTTTTTTTTTATCTTCATCATATCTAACTTCTGAATAGCCAGTTAAAGGAAAATCTTTTCTGAGTGGATATCCTTCAAAACCATAATCAGTTAATATTCTTCTCAGATCAGGATGATCTTTAAAAGTAATTCCGTACATGTCAAAAACTTCTCTTTCCATCCAGTTAGCTGATGGAAAAATTTTTGTTATTGACGGTACAGTTGTTTTTTCTTCAATATTTATATTAATAATAATTCTAAAATTATTTT
>CACLMO010000005.1 GCA_902608065.1 uncultured Pelagibacteraceae bacterium | reverse complement strand
TTTTTAGCTGTATTTGCTTTCGTGTTCGCGATCGGAACAGAAGCAATGGCTGCAAAAGCAGGCAAGACTCTTAAAACGACTAAAAAGAAAGGCTTCGTTAAGTGCGGAGTTTCTCAAGGCGTTCCTGGATTTTCTAATGCTGACGCATCTGGAAATTGGACAGGAATCGATGTAGATGTTTGTCGTGCTGTAGCAGCTGCAGTTCTTGGTGATGCAGGTAAAGTAAAATTTACTCCACTAAGTGCTAAAGAAAGATTTACAGCATTAAAGTCTAAAGAAATTGATGTTTTATCAAGAAACACAACTTGGACTTTATCTCGTGATGGCGGTATTGGTCTTACTTTTAACGGAGTAAACTTTTATGACGGTCAAGGATTTATGGTAACAAAAGCCTCAGGTATAACATCAGTTAATGGACTTAACGGTGTTTCTGCTTGTGTTAATATTGGTACGACTACCGAGCTTAACATGAGAGATTTTTTCAACTCGAAAGGTTTTAAATATGAACCTGTAGTGTTTGAAAAAGCAGATGAGGTAGTTGCAGCATATGATTCAGGCAGATGTGATACTTATACAACTGATAAATCAGGTTTAGCAGCACAAAGAACTAAACTATCAGATCCAACAGCTCACGTAGTTTTACCAGAAACTATTTCAAAAGAACCTTTAGGCCCAGTAACAAGAGAGGGCGATGAAAATTGGTCTGATATAGTTAGATGGTCTCTTAACGTAATGATTGAAGCAGAAGAGCTAGGAATAACATCAGCTAACGCAGATGCTATGAAAAACTCTGAAAACCCAGCGATTAAAAGACTTGTTGGTGCAGAAGGAGAAACTGGAGCTGCTTTAGCTTTAGATCAAGAGTGGAGTCTACGTATCATTAAACAAGTTGGTAATTATGGCGAAAGTTACGAGCGTAACGTTGGTCCAGATACACCAGTTGGTTTAAGCAGAGGCCCAAATGCTCAGTGGATAAATGGTGGAATATTGTACGCTAATCCAACTAGATAAATAGGGACTTTTAAATTTAATAAAAAAGGGCTAGCTTTTGCTGGCCCTTTTTTTTATGTTCAATTTTCAATGAAATTTAAAAAAAGTATTTTAAAAATTAATGATTTTATAGCTGAAAGGCCTCGGCTTCAGTATTATTTACCTCAAGCATTAACACTTTTCTTTATAGTTTTTATAATAGGATATTTTTCATATAACGCTGGCGCTAATATGGAAGAGCAAGGCTTAACCACAGGCTTTGGTTTCATGCTCAGCGAGGCTCAGTTTGATATTCAATTTCATTTAATCGATTATGACGGAAGCATGAGCTATGGTCGCGCATATTTAGTTGGATTATTAAACACCATATTAGTAGCAGTTTTAGGGATAATCTTTGCAACATTTTTGGGAATATTTTTTGGGATAACAAGACTTTCTAAAAACTGGTTAGTTTCAAAAATAGCAGAATGGTATGTGGAAATATGGAGAAATGTTCCCTTGTTACTTCAATTATTTTTTTGGTATTTTGCTGTTTTAAGAGCGTTACCCCCACCTAAGGAGTCAGTACACTTATTTGATTTTTTTATTTTAAACATTAAGGGATTGTTTATTCCCGAATTTATATGGACTAATTTTAACGCTTTATTTTATTCAATAATAGCATCAGTAGCTTTCGTCATAATGTTTATTATTTGGGCTAGAAGGGTGCAGGAGTCGACAGGAAAACAGTATCCAAGGTTTTATGTTTCTTTAGGTGTTTTATTAATTATTCCTACTTTAAGTATTTTTGCTGGTGGGGTTGATTTAGAGTTTATTCGTCCAGAATTAAAACAAATTTCAGAAACAGTTTATAATTACGAGGGTGGTTCAAGAGCCATACCTGAGTTGTTAGCGCTAGTTTTTGCATTAGGCTTATACACATCAACGTTTATTGCTGAAAATGTAAGAGCTGGGGTTTTAGGTGTTAGTAAAGGCCAAAAAGAAGCCGCAGCATCTATAGGTTTAACACCTAATCAAACTTTAAGACTAGTAGTTATGCCACAAGCCTTAAGGATAATAATACCCCCTACAACAAACCAGTATTTAAATTTAACGAAAAACTCTTCATTGGCGGCTGCAATCGCTTATCCAGATTTAGTGCTAGTTTTTGCAGGAACAGCATTAATGCAGACAGGTAGAGCAATTGAAATTGTCTCTATTACAATGCTTTCTTATTTAACATTAAGCATAACAATTTCTGTCTTTATGAATTGGTATAACCAAAAAATGGCATTGAAAGAAAAATAATGAATGTAAATAAAATATATCAATGGTCTAGAGCTAACCTTTTTCCAGATTGGATTAATACTATAATTACAATAATTATCATTTTTGCTTTTGTAAAATTTATTCCAATGCTTTTTGATTGGTTATTTTTTGATGCAACTTTTAAAGGAAGTTCAAAAGATGAATGTTATGGTGATGGGGCATGCTGGATTTTTATAGGTGTTTGGTTTGAAAAATTTATATATGGTTTATATCCAGTTGATCAAATATGGAGAATAAATTTAGCCTTCTTAATATTAATTTTTTCTGTAATTACAGCAATTTTTGTTGGCCCTAAAATTAAAAAATATATAATTATTTTCTTATTATTTGTCTTCCCATTTTTAGCTACTTGGTTAATGGGCGGTTTTGCTATTGATATTGAATCTCTAGAAATTTATGTACCAATTTTAGAGGAAGTTGATACTCGTGTTTGGGGAGGACTTTCTTTAACATTTATAATGGCAATTTTTGCAATGTTATTATGTTTTCCTCTTGGTATTTTTTTAGCACTTGGAAGAAGATCTAATTTACCAATAATTAGATATTCATCTATAGGTTTTATTGAATTTTGGAGAGGCGTTCCTTTAATTACTGTTTTGTTTATGGCTTCAGTAATGTTTCCTATGTTTTTGCCTGCAGATACTTATGTCGATAAATTATTCAGATGTATTATAGGTATTACTTTATTTGAAGCTGCGTATATGGCTGAAGTTATACGTGGAGGTTTGCAAGCTTTACCAAGAGGTCAGTATGATGCAGCTAAATCATTGGGTATGGGATATTGGAGAATGAATGCATTGATAATATTACCTCAGGCTTTAAAAATAGTTATACCAGGAATTGCAAATACTTTTATTGCATTGTTTAAAGATACACCTCTAATTTTAGTTGTTGGATTATTAGAATTTCTAGGTATGATTAACCTTGCAAAAACAAATCCTGATTGGTTAGGGTTTGCTGCAGAGGGGTATGTTTTTGCTGCGGCAGTGTACTGGGTATTCTGTTATGCTATGAGCAGATATAGTCAAAATTTAGAAGTTAGATTTAGTACGGAAAGAAAATAATGTCAGATAATATAATTGAATTAAAAGGTGTAAATAAGTGGTTTGGTGATTTTCAAGTTTTAAAAAATGTTGACTTAACTGTTGGATTAAAACAAAAAATAGTTGTTTGTGGACCATCAGGCTCAGGAAAATCAACATTAATAAGATGTATTAATAGATTAGAAGAACATCAAGAAGGCCAAATTGTAGTTGACGGAATTGAACTTACAAAAGCAACAAAAGATATTGAAAAAATAAGAGCTGAAGTTGGAATGGTATTTCAGCAATTTAATTTATTTCCTCATTTATCAGTAGTTGATAATTGTGCACTAGCTCCAATATGGGTAAAAAAAATGCCAAAAAAGGAAGCTGAGCAATTAGCTTTACAACAATTAGAACAAGTTCATATAGCAGATCAAGCAAGAAAATTCCCAGGTCAATTATCTGGTGGACAACAACAAAGAGCTGCAATTGCCAGAGCTCTATGTATGAAACCAAAAATAATGCTTTTTGATGAACCAACTTCAGCATTAGACCCTGAAATGATCAAAGAAGTATTAGATGTTATGGTTGAACTAGCAAAGGGTGGAATGACAATGATAGTTGTTACTCATGAAATGGGATTTGCAAAAGAAGTTGCAGATCAAATGATTTTTATGGACGAAGGGATGATAGTTGAAAAAGCACCAACAAAAGAATTTTTTGCCAATCCAAAAAGTGATCGAACTAAACTATTTTTAAGTCAGATTTTATAATTTTTATAAAATATAATGCAAAAATTTTATAAAAAAGCAATATTTCTAATTTTTTTAACCTTTACTTTTGTAGCAGAAGCTCACGTTCAACATTACGATAAATTAAATCGTATTGAATTTGATATATATAGAAATAATGATCATATAGGAAAACATATTTTTTCTTTTAAAAGATCAGGCAAACAACTATCTGTAGAAAGTAAAATTAATTTTGAAATTAAAAAATTAGGAATTTCTTTTTACAAATACAGTGTAGAAGGAACTGAAACCTATAATAATGGAAAATTAATAAAATTTAATTCAAAAACTAATCAAAATGATAAAAAAAAGTACGTTAATTTAAAATTAGTAAATGGAGAATATGAGATTGATGGATCTTCGTATAAAGGTAAGGTTCCTGTGGAATATTTACTCGGAACATGGTGGAATCATAGCATTGTAAAAGCGCCAGCACAAATTAGTGCAGTTTCTGGAAGAATAATTAAGCAAAAAGTTACTTTTTTAGGAGAAGAAACAATTGAAATAAATGGAAAAAGTTATAAAACACTTCATTTTAATTTTTCTTCTACTGACAAAAAGCTGAAAAAGGGAAAAAAACTTAATACAGACATATGGTACGATAAAGAAACTTTATTTTGGATAAAAGCAAGCTTCGAAAAAAAAGGAAAATGGGAATATAAATTAATTGTAGTAGAATAAAATTTTAAAAATTTACTTTTTGGTAAAAATTTCCTTTGTTGTCAAGTTGTGTTCATGTAAAAAGTGATATAATTTTGGGCCTAAATCTCCCAAAATTACCCCCTAATCTTTACAAAAATAATTAATTAAGTAGTTGCATTAAATAAAATTATAATGTTCAATTTAACAATTAATAATTTCAGTTCGTGGTACATTTTAAAGAGGGAGACATTGATGGAAGCTAATTTTAACCGCCATTTAGGTTCAAAGTTACGAATGAGAAGATTGGCACTTGGATTAACTCAAACAAAGGTTGCACAGGCAATAAACGTCACATTTCAACAGATTCAAAAATATGAAAAAGGTACAAATGGAATAAGTTCATTAAGAATTATGCAATTAGCAAATTTTTTAAAAGTTCCAGTTGTTTACTTTTTTGAAGATTACCCAGGATATAAAGATAGCAAGGAAGAGGCAGGAACTACAGAAGATTTAAACTTTTCTTTTTTAACTAAAATATTTTTAAATCTACCTGATCACCAAAGAGAAAAAGTATTACAAGTTTTAAGAAATACTGGTAATTTAGAAAAGACTGGATAATTTTTTGGCTCCTCGGGCAGGACTCGAACCTGCGACCAATTGATTAACAGTCAACTGCTCTACCAACTGAGCTACCGAGGAATTAGATCAAGATACTTTTTTTTTTAATTAAAACAACAAAAAATTTTGGAGGCCACGCCCAGAATCGAACTGGGATACAAGGATTTGCAATCCTCTGCGTAACCATTCCGCCACGTGGCCACTTTTGTAATAAAATTGATTCAATCAATTCTTTGTATTATACCAAATTATTATATGTTTAGGTAAGATGGAAAATTCAAATTACAACCACATTAACATAGAAAGCGAAATATACAATTACTGGGAAAAAAATAATTTTTTTAAACCTATAAAGAACAAAAAAAAACATTTTTCTATAGTTATACCTCCCCCTAATGTAACTGGCAGTTTGCACATGGGGCATGCTCTAAATAATTCATTACAGGATTTATTAGTTCGTTTTTATAGAATGAATGGATATGAAACTTTGTGGCAACCAGGAACTGACCATGCTGGTATAGCAACCCAAGCAGTAGTTGAAAAAAAATTATTAGAAAAAGGAATTAGAAAGAATCAAATTGGAAGAGAAAAATTTATTAAAGAAGTATGGAATTGGAAAAAAGAATCCGGAGATAAAATTTTAAATCAACTTAAAAAATTAGGATGTTCTTGTGATTGGTCTAGAAATAGATTCACAATGGATAAAGATTTGTCAGAGGCTGTTATAAAAACTTTTGTTCAACTTTACAAGAATAAAATTATTTATAAAGATACAAAATTAGTAAATTGGGATACTAAATTAGAAACAGCAATTTCAGACCTAGAAGTTGAACAAAAAGAAGTTCAGTCTAACTTGTACTACATAAAATATAAAATTGAAGGAGAGAATAATTTTATTACAATTGCCACAACTAGACCTGAGACTATGCTAGGAGATACAGCTGTAGCTGTAAATCCAAAAGATCATAGATATAAAATATTTGTAGGAAAAAAAATAATAATACCAGTTGTTAATAGATCGGTAAAAATAATTGCTGACAGTTATGTGTCTATGGAACAAGGTTCGGGTGCTCTTAAGGTAACTCCTGCTCATGATTTCAATGATTTTGAAATTGGGAAAAGGCACAAACTTGAATTTATAAATATATTTGAAAAAAATGGAAAGATTAACAAAAATGCACCAAAAGAATTTATTGGTTTAGATAGATTTGAAGCTAGGGAAAAAATTACAAAAATTTTAAAAGATAGTAGTCTATTGGAAAAAATTGATAATATAAAAAATTCTATTCCTTATGGCGATCGTTCAAATTCAATTATCGAACCTTTATTAACAGAACAATGGTTTGCAGATGCAAAATTTTTAGCCAAAAAAGCTATTCAAGTTGTTAAAAAGAAAAAAACTAATTTTTTTCCAAACAGCTGGTCAAAGACATATTTTCAATGGATGAATAATATACAACCTTGGTGTATATCAAGACAACTTTGGTGGGGTCATAGAATTCCAGCTTGGTATTCAGAAGATAAAAAATTATTTGTTGCAGAAAATGAAGAAGAAGCAAAAAAAATTGCAAAAAAATATTATAAAAAAAATGTAGTTTTAAAAAGAGACGACGATGTTCTGGACACATGGTTTTCTTCAGCTCTATGGCCGTTTGCCACATTAGGTTGGCCAAAAAAAACTTACGAATTAAAAAGATTTTACCCTACATCAGTTTTAGTTACCGGTTTTGATATTATTTTCTTTTGGGTCGCGAGAATGATGATGATGGGAAATTATTTAATTAAGAAAGAACCTTTTTCTAAAGTTTATGTTCATGCTTTAGTGAGAGATGAAAAAGGACAAAAAATGTCAAAGTCAAAAGGAAATGTAATTGATCCACTTGATATAATAAATAAATATGGAGCTGACTCTTTAAGATTTACTTTAATTTCCATGGCAGCTCCTGGAAGAGATGTAAAACTTTCTGAAGATAGAGTTAAGGGATATAGAAATTTTCTTAATAAAATATGGAATTCGAATAAATTTTCCCAGATTAATAATTGTAGCTTATCTAAATCATTTAATATTAATAAAATTCATCTTGATATTAATAAATGGATTTATTTTGAATTAGTAAATACTAATATTAAGGCAAAAAAATATATAGAAAATTTTAGATTTGATGAAGCTGCAAGAGTAATCTATCAGTTTGTTTGGCATTCGTATTGTGATTGGTACATAGAGTTTTTAAAGCCTATTTTTGATTCTAAAAATGAAAAAAATTTAGAAGAGTCTCGCAACATGTTAAGTTTTGTTCAATCTAATATACTGATTTTATTGCATCCATTTATACCCTTTTTTACTGAAAAAGTTTGGCAAGACTTTAAATTTAACAATTATTTTAAAAAATCATTAATGTTTAAGAGTTGGGATATTAAAGCAAAACAAGCATTTAATAAAAGTTATAGTAAGATTGATTGGCTTATAGATCTTATAAGCAACATACGATCAACAAAAGTAGATTTAAATGTATCTCCAGGGTCATTTATTGACATATCTACTTCTGAGTTAAATTCCAAAAAAATATCTTTAATAAATGATAATTTAAGTGTTTTTAAAAGATTAGGAAGAGTGACAAATGTTAGTAATTCAAAATCAGATAAAAATGGAGTAAAAATAATTGTAGGTGGTGAAACAGTGATATTGTATTTTGATCAAAATCTAGATTTAAATGAACAAAAACAAAAGTTATCAAATAAAGTTAAAGATCTAGATAACAAAATAATATCTATAAAAACCAAGCTAAAAAACAAATCTTTTTTAAAAAATGCTCCAAAACATATAATAAGCAGGGATAAAAAAGCTTTAATAGATTATGAGATGGAACTTAAAAAGTTGAATAGTATTCTAAATAGTATTAAAAATTAATTATGAAATTCAATAAATCTAAACTGCCTAGTAGACATGTATCTGTGGGAGTAAAAAGTGCTCCACATCGTTCAATGTATTATGCCATGGGTTTAAAAAGTGAAGATATAGAAAAACCTTTCATTGGTGTTGCTACAACTTGGAATGAATCCGCTCCATGCAATATTACTTTGTCGAGACAGGCCCAATCTGCAAAAAAAGGTGTGAAATTGGCAGGTGGAATGCCAAGAGAATTTACAACAATTACTGTTACTGATGGTATAGCAATGGGTCATGCTGGAATGAAGTCTTCATTAATAAGTAGAGAAGTTATAGCTGACTCTGTTGAACTTACAATGAGAGGACATTGTTATGATGCTCTTGTTGGTTTAGCGGGATGTGATAAGTCTTTGCCAGGATTGATGATGGTAATGTTGAGATTAAACGTTCCTTCAGTTTTTATTTATGGAGGATCCATATTACCAGGAAACTACAAAGGTAAAGATGTGACAATCGTAGATGTTTTTGAAGGAGTGGGAAAACATTCAACAGGAAAAATGAGCAAAGAAGATTTAAAAGAGTTGGAAAGTGTCGCTTGTCCATCTGCAGGATCTTGCGGCGGGCAATTTACAGCCAATACAATGGCATGTGTTTCAGAAGCTATTGGTTTGGCTTTGCCAGGTTCAGCTGGAACACCAGCTGTTTATGAAGAAAGAGATAAATTTGCAACTTCTAGTGGAGAAGCTGTAATGAAACTTTTGGAAAAAAATATTAGACCAAGAGATATTGTTACTAAAAAATCACTTGAGAATGCTGCTGTAGTGGTCGCTGCTTCAGGAGGATCTACTAATGCTGCTTTGCATTTACCAGCAATTGCTAATGAAGCGGGAATTAATTTTACATTAGAAGATGTAACTAAAATTTCAAAAAAAACTCCTTATATAGCTGATTTAAAACCTGGAGGAAAATATGTGGCAAAAGATCTTTATGAAATTGGGGGAGTTCCAATTTTAATTAAAGCATTGTTAGATGGTGGACTTTTACACAAAGATTGTATGACAGTTACTGGAAAAACTATTGGTGAAAATCATAATAATATAGTTTTCCCATCTAATCAAAAAGTTATTTACAAAACTTCTAAACCATTAAGCCCAACCGGTGGTTTTGTTGGATTGAAAGGAAATTTAGCTCCAGAAGGGGCTATTGTTAAAGTTGCTGGAATGAAAAGAAGAAAATTTGTTGGAAAAGCAAAATGTTTTGATGGAGAATCTACTGCGCTTGCTGCGGTTCTTGATAGAAAAATTAAATCGGGAGACGTAATTATAATTCGATATGAGGGTCCAAAGGGAAGTCCTGGTATGCCAGAAATGTTATCTACTACTGGAGCAATATATGGTCAAGGATTAGGAGAAGAAGTTGCTTTAATTACAGATGGTCGTTTTTCTGGAGGAACTCATGGATTTTCTATTGGACATGTTGGTCCAGAAGCAGCTGTTGGTGGACCAATTGCCTTGATAAAAAATGGAGATGTTATTGAAATAGATGCTGACAAAGGTTTTTTAAAAGTAAATTTATCAAATAAAGAACTTTTAAAACGAAAGAAAAAATGGAAACCAAAAAAAATAGAATATACTTCAGGTACATTATGGAAATATTCACAATCTGTTGGCCCAGCTTTTAAAGGTGCTGTAACACACCCAGGCGCTTCAAAAGAAAAAAAATGTTATGCTGACATATAATAAATAATGAAAATTATACCAGTAATATTGTGTGGTGGAGCTGGAACCAGATTATGGCCTCAATCAAAGAAAAATCTACCAAAACAGTTTGTCGATTGGGGTGGTTGGACATTATTTGGAAAAACATTAGAAAGAGTTAAAAATTCTATTTTCGATTATCCAATAATAACAACAAATTCGTTATATTTAAATTTAGTCACAAAACATCTTAAAAAACATAAGATTAAAAAATATAAAATAATTTTAGAACCATTAAAAAAAAACACAGCTCCCGCAATATTATCCTCAGCTTTATTAAAAGATATTCCTGATAGCAATCCCATGATTTTCTTTTCATCGGATAATTTAATTGGAAAAATAGGTCAGTTTAATAAATCAATAAACTTGTACAAAAAATACTTAAACGAAAATAATATTTTTGTATTTGGCATTAAACCAATATCTCCTTCATCTGAATATGGCTATTTTTTAACAAAAAAAATTTCAAAAAATCTTAACAAAGTAATTAAATTTATAGAGAAACCGAATAAAAATAAATTAAAGATAATTTTAAAAAAAAAGGCATATATGAATTCAGGTATGTTTTTTATAAGAAAAGATTCAATAATTAGAAATTTTAAAAAATATCAATATAAAATGTTTAAAAATTGCTCTAACTCAATAGATAATGCAAAAATTAAAAAAAACATTTATTATTTAAGTAAAACTTCGTTTGAAAAATTAAATGAAATATCTTTTGATTATGCAATTTTAGAAAAATCTAAAAATATTAATGGTATTAAATTAAATATACCATTAACTGATCTAGGAAATTGGAAAGAAATTTGGAAATTTTTTAAAAAAAATAAATCTAAAAATGTAATTAAAAAGAATACTTTCCATCGCCCTTGGGGAAAATATATCAATTTTTTTCTGGAAAAGGATTTTTATTAAAAGAACTTATAGTAAATCCTTATTCATCTATAAGTCTACAAAAACATAATTACAGGTCAGAGCGTTGGACTGTCATTTCTGGAAGAGCGCTTATTACAATTAACAAGAATAAATTTTATAAAAATCCTAATGATATAGCCACTATACCAAAAGGAGCTATTCACAGAATTGAAAATCCATTCAAAAATCCTGTTCAAATAGTTGAAGTTCAAACTGGCCCAGTTCTTAAAGAAACTGATATAATAAGATACAAAGATATTTACGGTAGAGTTAATTAATTTCTATTTCTATTGGAGTATGATCTGAAGGTTTAAGTTTAGCTCTAGGTTTTTTATTAATAACTATTTTTTTAATATCATTTAAAAGGTTATTTGAAACGAGGAAATGATCAATACGCATTCCATGATTTTTTGGCCAAGCTCCGGACATATAATCCCAAAAAGTATATTCTTGTTTATCTTTATAAAAATAGCGGTATATATCTTGAAAACCCAAATTAATTAATTCACGAAATTTTTTTCTTATTTCTAATTTAAATAATGCATCATTTTCATATTTTTTATAGTCATATACATCTATTTCTTCAGGAATTACGTTAAAATCACCACCTATAACAATATTTTTATTTATCAATAAATTTTTTTTTACTTTGATTATAAAAGAGCTATACCAATTTTTTTTGTATTCATACTTTTCTGTGCCAATAGGATTACCATTAGGAACATAAACATTTATTAAACTAATAACTTTTGATTTGCTTTTTATATCACCAACAATAATTCTAGCTTGGTTGTTTTGATCTTTGATAAATTTAGTATCAATTTTATCAATTTTTTTTTTTGATAATAACGCCACACCATTATAACTCTTTTGGCCAAAAACATAAGATTTGTATCCTAAATTTTCGAAATCGTTAAAAGGAAAATTTTTCTCTTCTGTTTTGATCTCCTGAAGCATTAAAACATCAGGTTTAGAATTTTTTAGATATTCAATTACGTTTAAAATTCTTGCTCTTACAGAATTTACATTCCAGGAACTAATCTTCATCAAAATGAAAATGATATTCCACAACCGCAAGAAGATTTAGTTTTAGGATTTGATATTTTAAAAGCACTGCCTATCAACTCTTCTGAAAAGTCAACTTGAGAGCCTTTTAGCATATCCAACGATGACCTATCTATAACTATATTATCTTGTTTATGATCATTGTTATCGATTTTATTATCAAATGAAAAATCATATTTAAAACCTGAACATCCTCCTCCTTTTACAGCAATTCTAAAAAAAGTGCCTGAAGGTTTTTTTGATATTAGCTGGTTAATTCTTTCCACAGCCTGTTTGCTAAAATTTATTTCTTTAATCATTTAATATCACTTAAGTTATAATATAGTCTTCTTATTTAATTTATGCAAAAAAAATATAAGGAAATTCATCTTAAACCATATGCAGTAAAAACCATTAATAGCAAAGGAAGAATTTATTATGAAAAGGAAAATTCAATAAGATCTCCCTATCAAAGAGATAGGGATAGAATTATTCATTCGACTTCTTTTAGAAGGCTTAAACATAAAACGCAAGTTTTTGTGAATAGTGAAGGTGACCACTACAGAACTAGACTAACACATTCAATGGAAGTCTCACAAATAGCTAGAACCTTAGCTAGATCTCTTGGGTTAAATGAAGATTTGTGTGAAACTTTAAGTTTATCTCACGATTTAGGTCACACACCTTTTGGCCATGCAGGAGAAGAAGTTCTAAGTGAATGCATGTCCAAGTATGGGGGTTTTAATCATAATATACAAACATTAAGGATAGTTACTTTCATAGAAAATAAATATTATGGATTTTATGGTTTAAATCTTACAATTGAAACACTTGATGGTTTAATTAAGCATAACGGACCAGTTTCAAATATAAATTCTTATAAAAAAATTTTAAGGAAAGATTTATTTAATAACAAAATATCTTTTAATACATTTCCATCTTTAGAGGCACAAGTCGCAGCTATCTCTGACGATATAGCATATAACAATCACGATTTAGAAGATGGGTTAAGAGCTGGTTTATTTACTATCAAAAAGTTTGGATCAATACCTTTTATATCTAAGCTAATTAAAAAACATCTTAAAAATGTGAAGAATTTTAGAAAAGAAATAATTATTAGTCAGATAGTTAGAGAGTTAATTAATTTAATGGTAATTGATGTAATAAATACAACAAACAAGAATTTAAAAAAAAGTAATCCACAATTGATAAATGATATTTATCACGAAGATCACTTGTTAGTTGATTTTTCAGATAAAATGAAAATTATAGATAAGCAAGTTAAAGATTTTTTAAAGCGTAATATGTATAATCATAAAAAAGTAATTACTAATACAAACAAAGGAAAAAAGATAATTAATGCTCTTTTTAATTATTTGTCACAAAAACCAAAAAAATATATCAACAAAGAATTATTTAAAAATGATCAAAAGGAAAGAGTCATAGCTGATTTTATAGCTGGGATGACAGACAGATATGCAATTAATTTATATAAAAAGATAAAATGAATTTATTTATAGATTATAGAAAAAAAATTTTTAATAGTTTAAAAATCTTAGAAAAAAAAAGATTAATACAAATACCCAGAAAATTTAAAGGAGCTACTATTGAGCTTCCCCCCAAAAATCAAAAAGCCGATTTATCATGTAACGTGGCAATGGTTTTAGCTAAAAGTAATAATAAATCACCTTTAGAAATTGCAAAAACTTTAAAGGAGCATTTGTTGTTAAATTTTAAAGAATTTAATAGTATTGAGATAGCCGGCCCAGGGTTTTTAAATATAAGTTTTCATACTTCTTTTTGGAAAACATATTTAAGTAAAGTTATAAAATTAAATTATAAGTATGGATCCAATTTTAATAGTAAGAAAAAATATAATATTGAGTTTGTTTCTGCAAATCCCACTGGACCTTTACATGTAGGACACTGTCGTGGAGCGATTTTAGGTGATGTTTTATCAAATTTGTTAATTTTTAACGGTAATAAAGTAATAAAAGAGTATTACGTAAACGACTACGGAGGTCAGATTAAAACCTTTGTTGAATCAGTGTATTATAGAATTTTGGAAATATTAGAAAATAAACCTTTCCCAAATGACAAGGAGTTATATCCAGGAGAATACATAATTGATATAGCAAAAAAGATAATTAAAAATAAGTCTATAAAAAATTTTAATAATTTTAAAAAAATATATAAAAAATTATTATCAGAATCTTTAAATTATTCTATGGAAATAATTATGGAAAATTTAAAAATTCTAGGAGTCAAACATAATAATTTTGTTTATGAGTCTAAATTAGTAGAATCTAAAATGGTATCAAAAACAATTACCAAGCTAATAAAAAAAAAATATATTTATAAAGGTAAATTAGAATCACCAAAAGGTGAAAAAGGGAGAGATTGGAAAGAAAGAAATCAACTTCTATTTAAATCAACAAAATTTGGCGATGATATAGATCGACCTTTACAAAAATTAGATGAAACTTGGACATATTTTGCGGGAGATATGGCCTATCACTCACATAAAATTTCAAGGAAATTTAATATTTTAATAAATATTCTTGGTGCAGATCATGCTGGATATATCAAAAGAATTGTAGCTGCAACAAAAGCTATTTCAAATAATAAAGTTGATTTAATTTGTAAGGTTTCCCAATTAGTAAAATTGTATAAAAATGGTGAACCTTTTAAAATGTCAAAAAGAAGAGGAGATTATATAACCATTGAAGATTTGATCTCAGAAGTTGGAAAGGATTCAGTTAGATTTATGATGTTAAATAGAAGTAGCGATGTTGAGTTAGATTTTGATTTTAAAAAAGTCACTGAAAAATCAAAAGAAAATCCTGTTTTTTATGTACAGTATGCATATGCTCGTATCAATTCAGTTTTCAGAATATTAAAGTTAGAACTAGATAACAAAATTAAAATAAATAATGAAAAATTTAATTTCAACGAATATGAAATTGAAATTCTAAAAAAAATCTCAGAATGGCCAAAGTGTATTGAGGTATCATCAAATAAGTTAGAGCCTCACAGAATTCCATTTTACCTATATGAATTATCTACACTATTTCATGCCTATTGGAACATGGGTAAAGATAATAAGGAATTTAGATTTATTTATAAAAATAAACCAAAAAACAATTTGAGATTAGTTATTTTACAGGCATTAGCGTTAGTAATTAAAAATGGTATGAATATATTAGGAGTATCGACTCCAAAAAGTATGTAATGCTAAACAAAATTAAATTTTTTCTTTATTTAATACCTTGTTGTATATTTATATTTTTAATTACATTCTATTATTTTTCTGAAAAAAATGTGATAAAAACTAATAAATTTAGATCTTTATATATATTTAAAGTTGAGGAAAATTTTGAAAATTTACCATTATTAAAAAATGACACTCATAATATCATTGAGTATAAAAATTCTATAGAAACTTATAAAAAAAATAAAAAAAAATATAAATTTTGGAATTTATTAGGACAGTAAAAATGATAAGAAAAGCGATTATTTTTGGTATAAGGGGAACGAGTTTAAATAAAGAAGAAAGTCTTTTTATAAAATCAGTAAAACCATGGGGCATAATACTATTTTCAAGAAATATAAAAAATTTATCTCAATTAAAATTATTAATAAAAAATATTAAAAAAATTATCCGTGATAAAAATTATCCAATACTTATTGACCAAGAGGGAGGTAGAGTTACGAGACTTGATAAAATTATTGATTTTAGTTTATTTTCTCAAGGTTATTTTGGAAAAATGTATAGTAAAGATAAAAAAAATTTTAAGAAAAAATATAAAATTTATGTTGATAAAGTATGTGAAATACTAGTAAGTGCTGGAATTAACATTAATACAATTCCTGTTCTTGATGTTTTAGGAAAAAAAAGCCATAAGATAATTGGTGATCGTTCATATTCTACAAACCCTAAAATAGTAAAAAAAATTGGTAATATAAGTATAGATTTATTTAAAGATCACAAAATAGCAACTGTAATAAAACATATACCTGGTCATGGAGCAGCAAAATCTGATAGCCATTTTAAACTTCCAATAATAAAGAAAAGTAGAGCTGAACTAAATAAAAAAGATTTTATGCCTTTTAAAAAAAGCAATTCATTTTTTGCTATGACAGCACATGTTATTTATTCAGCTTATGATAGTGAAAATGTTGCTACACATTCTAAAATTATAATAGGTAAAGTTATAAGAAAGTATATAGGCTTTAAAGGAATTTTAATCTCAGATGATATTTCAATGCGAGCACTAAAATTTGGATTACAAATTAATGCAATCAAAGCTTTAAAAGCTGGATGTAATTTGATTCTACATTGCAACGGAAAGATTAATGAAATGAAAAAATTAGCTAAAGTTATACCCAAAATTGATAATTTTACTCAAAAAAAAACATCACAATTTTATAAATTTTTAAGATAAAGTTATATCCATGGAAACAGAAGACCAACTTTTAAAGATAAAAATTGATAATTATAGTGGACCCTTAGATGTTTTATTAGATTTAGCTAAGACACAAAAAGTTGATTTAACAAATATATCTATTACACAATTAGCTGATCAATTTATTGAATTTATCAATAGTGCCAAAAAAATTAATTTGGATTTAGCTTCTGATTATTTGGTAATGGCTACTTGGTTAGCTTATCTTAAGTCAAAGTTATTATTACCAGTTGATGAAGAAGACGATTTCAAACCTTCTGAAGTTGCGGAAAAATTGAAACTTCAATTAAAAAAATTAGAGTTAATTCGTTTGCTTTCAGATCAGCTTTTAAAAAAGAAAAGACTAGGTTTTGATATAAGAATGCGTGGAATATCTGGTGGCATTAGAACTAAAACAAATTCTAAATATAGAGTTACTTTATATGAACTGTTAAAATCTTATTCTAACCATATAATGAAAAAAAATTTCTTATCCATAAACATTCCAAAGTTACCATTATGTACAACTGAACGTGCCATTGAAATTATTAAAAAAAATATTAAAAGCTTAGATGAATGGAAAGATATTTCAGAATTAATTCCTAAAAAATTTAAAGAAAGTGAAAAACTAAAAAGAAGTGGCCTAGCAGGTTTCTTTTCTGCTTCACTTGAATTAGCAAAAGAAGGCTTAATAAATATAATGCAAAAAAAAACATTTGATAAATTAATGATTAAAGAAAGAAAATGAGTAAAAAAGAAAATTTTAAAATTATAAAATTTCCAAATACCTCTTCAGAAGTTGAAAGACAAGTAGAGGCTATTTTATTTTCAGCAGAGGAACCTTTAGATATAGAAAGTATTCAAATGAGATTAAAAAAAAGAAGTGATATTAAAAAGATTTTAGAATCCTTAGAAATGCAATACAAAAATAGAGGTGTAAACTTGGTTTGCATTTCAAACAAATGGTCATTTAGAACAGCATCAAATCTTTCTAAATTAATGAACCAACAAAAAGCTTCGCAAAAAAAATTATCAAAAGCTGCAATAGAAACTTTATCAATAATAGTTTATCACCAGCCGGTCACAAGATCTGAAATAGAAGAAATAAGAGGAGTGGCATTTGCCACTGGTACATTAGAAATATTATTAGAACTTAATTGGGTAAGACCAGCCGGTAGAAAAAATGTACCCGGAAAACCTATTCAATATGTAACAACAGAAGATTTTTTAAGTCATTTTAACATTCAAAAATTAACAGATCTACCAAATGTAGAAGAACTTACCTCAGCTGGTTTAATTGATAGTAGTAACGTAGACACATCAATTTTTGGTGCTGGTAAATTTTTTAAAGAGCAAGAGGAAGAAAAAAAGGAGAATATATATTCGAATATAGATGATATGTTAAATAAATCTTTAAAGACAGAGGATGAATAAAAGATGGCTTTAATAAACTATAAAAATTGTATATAATTTATTTATGAGTATTGGTTTTTGGCAAATTGCTATTGTAGTTGTTTTAGTTGTACTCTTATTTGGTAGAGGTAAGATTTCAGACTTAATGGGAGATGTAGCTAAAGGAATTAAAAGTTTTAAAAAGGGAATGAAAGACCCATCAGAGTCTTCATCATCAGAATCTATATCACCAGAAGAAAAATCTAACGACGATTCAAATCCAGAAAAAAAATAATTTAAAATGCCACAAATTGGATGGTTTGAGATACTAGTTATTGTGGTTCTGGCCATATTAATTATAGGACCAAAGGACTTTCCAATTATTCTAAAAAAAGTTGGAAATTGGATTGGCTCTATTAAAAGTTATTTTAGTGAAATTCAAAAAGATGTAACTGATATAGAAACTGATATAGAAGAAGAAATTTCGGTAAAAAAAAATATTGATAAAATAATTAAAAATAAAAAAGAAGAAAATGAATGAAAAAAAAATGAAAAAATCATCATTCGTTGGTCATTTAACTGAATTGAGATCAAGATTATTAAAATCATTTTTATATCTCTTTCTTTTTTTTATTATTTGTTATTTTTTTGCAGAAAATATTTATGCTTTTTTAGTTTCCCCATATGCAGAAGCAGTTAAAAATGATGAAATTAATAGAAGACTTATTTTTACTGCTTTACATGAAACTTTTATTACTTATTTAAAAGTTGCTTTTTTTGCAGCAATGTTTGTTACCAGTCCAATAATATTAACTCAGATATGGAAATTTGTTGCTCCAGGTTTATACAAAGATGAAAAAAGAGCATTGTTACCTTATTTAATTGCTACACCAACTTTATTTTTGCTAGGTGGAATGCTCGTATATTACTTAGTGATGCCTTTAGCTATTAAATTTTTTCTATCTTTTGAATCGACAGCTACTATTTCTCATTTGCCCATACAACTAGAAGCAAAAGTAAATGAATATTTATCTTTAATCATGAGATTAATTTTTGCATTTGGTATTAGTTTTCAATTACCAGTTTTATTAAGTTTATTAGCAAGAGTAGGATTTATAGATTCAGAATATTTAAAAAAAAGAAGAAAATATGTGGTAGTGATAATTTTTACAGTAGCAGCTATATTAACACCGCCTGACCCAATAACCCAAATAGGTTTGGGAATACCTTTGTTAATTCTTTATGAATTATCTATATTGTCTGTCAAGATTATTGAAAAAAAGAAAAAAGATGCATGATATTAAATTAATAAGAAAAGATAGTAAATTTTACGAAAAAAAATTGAGAGAGAGAAATACTAATATAAATTTAGAAAATTTGCTCAATTTAGATAAAAAAAATAGAGAATTAATTCAAAAAAAAGAAAAACTTGAGCAAGAAAAAAAAATTATATCTCAAAAAAAAGATGAAACAAAATTTTCTACATCAAAGGAAATATCAAAGAATATTGAAAAACTTAACAATTCTCAAACTTTACTAAAAAAAGAAATTGATCAAGCATTAAGTTCGCTTCCAAATATTGCTTTGGAAGATGTGCCAGTAGGCAAAGACGAAAGTTTCAATAAAGAAATTAAAAAAAATGGTGAAATTAATAAATTTGAATTTAAACCTTTGTCTCACCATGAAATAGGAAAAAAATTGAATATGATGGATTTTGATGTTGCTGCTAAAACTTCTGGATCAAGATTTGTTTTTCTCAAAGACAAACTAGCTTTACTTGAAAGAGCCATATCTAATTTTATGTTAGATTATCACACAAAACAATTCGGTTATAAGGAAATATCTCCACCATTAATTGTTGATGAAAAAACAATGTTTGGAACTGGTCAATTGCCAAAGTTTGAAAGTGATCAGTTTGAAATTAAATTAGAAAATGAAAAATTTAAAAAATTTTTAATACCCACTGCTGAGGTTGTCTTAACCAACATTGTAAGAGAATCGTTTGTTAAAAAAGAAGAATTGCCATTAAGATATGTAGCCTCCACAGCTTGTTTTAGAAAAGAAGCTGGAAGCTATGGAAAAGATACAAAAGGAATGATCAGGCAGCATCAATTTTATAAAGTTGAGCTTGTGAGTGTAGTTGAGCCAAATAAATGTAAAGAAGAACTTGATAGAATGAGCAATTGTGCACAAGAAATTTTAAAAAAATTGGAACTTCCATATAGAGTAGTTATGTTATCTTCTGGAGATATGGGGTTTAGTGCAGAAAAAACTTATGATCTAGAAGTTTGGATACCTTCAGAAAATAAATATCGAGAAATATCTAGTTGTTCATCGTGTGGTCAATTTCAAGCTAGAAGAATGATGGCAAAATACAAAAACAAAAATAATGAAACAATATATCTAGGAACTCTTAACGGTTCAGGTTTGGCAGTTGGTAGAACTTTAATAGCGGTTATGGAAAATTATCAACAAAAAGATGGAAGTATAAAAATACCCAGTGTGTTAATACCATATATGCAAGGTGAAAAGACCATAGGATAATTTTTATTGTTTATTTTTTTTATTTAGTATAATCATAATATAATTTTAGGAGTATATATGTCAGGTTCAGGATTCGCTCAGTTTATCCCATTAATTTTAATTTTTGTTATTTTCTATTTTTTTCTTATAAGACCTCAGCAAAAAAGAATCAAAGATCATAAAATGATGGTTGCCGCTTTAAAAAGGGGAGATGAAGTTGTTACTTCAGGAGGTATAGTTGGTAAAATTGAAAGAGTTCATGATGATGACAAAATTGATTTATTAATTTCAGACAACGTTACTGTTCAGGTTGTTAAGTCTACTGTACAAAGTTTACTACAACAGCCTCAACCAAAAAAATAGTTTGATTTTGTGTTATATTTTTCAAAACTAAAAATAGCATCAATATATATTATAATAATTGTTTTAAGCTTTTTTTCTCTTATCAATTTCATTGAAACTAAAGATAATTTTTTATTATCGAAAAAAGTCAATCTAGGTCTTGACCTTCAGGGCGGATCATACCTGTTATTAGAAGTTGATTCAAAACCAGTAATAAAGGAAAAATTACAATCTAAATTAATTTTATTAAGAAAAACCTTAAAAGAAAAAAAAATAAAATATGAAAATTTACAATTAGAAAATCTTATTATTAATTTTCAATTATCAGAAAGTGGAATAGAAAAATTTGATGAATTTTTTACAAAAAAGGATAATCCTCTAAATGTTTACTACAATCAATATAAGTCTTATGAAATGGAACATTCAATTGTAAATAATTTAGTATCAATTTATTATTCTAAATTTGGTGTAATAGAAATAAAAAATTCTGCTCTAGAACAATCTTTAGAAATTGTTAGAAGACGAATTGATGAAGTTGGAACTAAAGAGCCGACCATAATTAAAAGAGGTAGTGATAGAATTTTAATTGAATTACCTGGATTAGATGACCCAAATAGGATTAAAAGTCTTTTGGGCAAAACAGCAAATTTAACTTTCAGACTTGTTTCAGAAGATAATGATGATTTCGGCTCTGAGCTTATTTCTTATGAAGACACACAAACGAAATTAAAGGTAAATAAAAGAGTATTGCTAAGCGGTGACAATTTAGTAAATGCAAAACCTGGTGTTGACAATATAACTAATGAAAAAATTGTAAGTTTTACTTTAGATAGGGTAGGAGCCAAAAAATTTGCCAGGATAACAACTAATAATGTTGGAAAAAAATTAGCTATTGTTTTAGATAATAAAATAATTAGCGCTCCACAAATCAGAGAGCCAATTATTGGTGGAAACGGACAAATAACAGGTAATTTTGATTTTCAAACTGCAACAGATTTAGCTTTATTGTTGAGATCAGGTGCTTTACCCGCTCCACTAAATATTATTGAAGAAAGGACAGTTGGTCCTGATTTAGGAGAGGATTCAATAAAAGCAGGAACAATTTCATTAATGATAGGTTTTTTAGCAGTTATTTTTTATATGTTTTTTAAATATAAATTTTTAGGTGTTATAGCAAACACAGCATTAGTTATTAATTTAATACTTCTTTTAGGAATTTTAACAATTTTAGAAGCCACACTTACATTGCCTGGCATAGCAGGCATTATTTTAACTGTCGGTATGGCTGTAGATGCTAACGTTTTAATTTTTGAACGTATTAAAGAACAAATGAAAACAGAAGAATCTAACATTCATTCATTTGATATTGGTTATAAAAAAGCGCAAACTGCAATTTTTGATGCAAACATTACAACATTAATATCTGCTATAATTCTTTTTTTTCTTGGATCTGGACCTGTAAAAGGCTTTGCCGTAACTCTTGGCATCGGTATTTTAACCACATTATTTTCAGCATATTTTTTTGCACGACATCTTTCATCTATTTACGTTATGAAAAATAAAAACAACAAAATAACTATATGATTTTTAAAGTACCAAAAGATATAAATTTTTATAATTATTATAGTAAATTAAATTTACTTTCATTGACTCTCATTATTTTATCAATTCTTGTCCTTTTATTTAAGGGCTTAAATTTTGGAGTTGATTTTAAAGGTGGAACTCTTATTGAAATTAGATCAGAAAATTCACAAGTTAACATAGCAGATATTAGACAATCTTTACTAAGAATGAATTTAGGAGATGTAACAGTAAAAAAATTTGGAAAAGAGAATGATTATTTAGTTAAAATTGAAGTTACAAAATTTAAAGATGAAAACTTTATTAAATCAATAAACGATAAACTATCTACAGATTTAAATGCTGAGATGAATTTTAGAAGAGTTGAAAATGTTGGACCTAAAGTAAGTTCTGAATTGTTGAAAGATGGACTTTTAGCAATCAGCTTATCTTTAGCTGCTATGCTTTTTTATATCTGGATAAGATTTGAATGGCAATTTAGTGTGGGTGCAATTATTGCAATAATCCATGATGTAATTATTACATTAGGTATTTTTTCTCTTTTATCATATGAGGTTAACTTGTCTATTGTTGCCGCGGTATTGACTATAGTAGGTTATTCAATGAATGATACTGTTGTCATTTATGATCGAATAAGAGAAAATTTAAAAAAGTTTTCTAAAATTTCTATCAGTGAAATTTCAAATATATCTACTAACGAAACCTTATCTAGAACTTTAATTACCTCATTTACTACTTTATTAGCATTATTATCTATATATATATTTGGTGGAGAAATACTCAAAGGTTTTTCTTTTGCAATGATAATTGGAGTGATAATTGGAACCTACTCATCTATTTTTGTTGCAACTCCAATACTGAATTATACAAAAGTGAGCCAAAAAACTATTTTAAAAGAAGATACGGAAAATAATTAGTAAAGGTTTTGAGCCATTACCATTGACAATAACATTGGTAGAGACAATAAAGTATTTATTCTAGAGGTTAGCATTGCAGTTTTTGCCGCCTTAGGTTTTTCTTCCGGTGAACACTCAACAATACCAAGAGCCTTTTTTTGATTAGGCCAAATAATAAACCAAACATTATAAGCCATAATTAAACCTAACCACATTCCAATACCAATTGCTGTATTTTTACCTCCACCACTTCCTATACCAAGAGCTAAAGCTTGATGAACATAACCATTTAAGTAGGCTACAATTAATCCTGTAACAATAGTTGCAAAAGCTGCCCATCTAAACCAAAAAAGAACAGCTGGTGCTATTACTTTACCTATAGCTGGTTTTTGATCATCAGGAATTTTTGGCATACTAGGTATCTGAACAAAATTTAGGTACCAAAGAAGACCAATCCACATTACTCCTGCAAGTACATGAAAATATCTGAATAACCAACTCCAGAAAAGTTGATCGAAAGCAAAGTCTCCACCACTAAAAAATAACCCAATAAACAAAAGTATAGCTAGAACTATTGATAGATGGATAGTTTTCGATAATGATTGTAATATTGAAACCATAGTGTCCTTATACCATCTTTTACATCAAAACTAAGCTGTTTTTTTAAGTTTGTTGTTTATAATATTCTTTAAAAAAGCACCCGTATAACTACCTTCTATTTCTGTAATTTTTTCAGGATTTCCCTCGGCTATAATATTACCACCATTTATTCCTCCATCAGGACCCATATCTATTATCCAATCGGCAGTTTTTATAACATCTAAATTATGCTCTATGACAACAACAGTATTTCCTTGAACCACAAATGTTTGAAGAATTTCTAACAATTTTTTAATATCATGAGCATGTAATCCGGTTGTTGGTTCATCCAAGATATACATAGTTCTTCCAGTGGATCTTTTCGATAGTTCCTTGGCTAGTTTTATTCTTTGAGCTTCTCCCCCAGATAAAGTAGTAGCCTGCTGTCCTATTTTTATATAACCGAGACCAACTTTTTTTAAAGTAAGTAATTTTGATCTTACAGCAGGTATATTTATAAAAAATTCACAACCTTCATCCACAGTCATATTTAAAACATCAGAAATATTTTTATCTTTATATTTTATTTCTAGAGTTTCTCGATTGTACCTGCTTCCTTTGCATACATCGCAAGCTATATACACATCTGGCAAAAAATGCATTTCGTAAGTTATTACACCATCTCCCTCACAAGATTCACATCTTCCACCCTTTACATTGAAAGAAAATCTTCCAACTTTGTAACCTCTGGCTTTGGATTCAGGTAGGTTTGTAAACCAATCCCTTATAGGACCAAAAGCTCCAGTATATGTTGCTGGATTAGATCGAGGTGTTCGTCCAATTGGAGATTGATCTATATCAATAATTTTATCTATTTGTTCAATACCTTTGTAATTTTTAAAAGGCTTAGGTAATTTTCTAGACTTATTATTATTTAGCATTAAATTTAATGCATTATATAAAGTATTGATCACAAGGGTAGATTTTCCACTACCAGATACTCCTGTAACGCACGTAAAGGTTCCAAGGGGAATTTTAAGATTTACATTTTTTAAATTATTTCCTGAAGCTCCTAATATTTCTAAATATCTAGCATTTTTTGCTAATCTTCTTTTGTTTGGTATTGGTATAATTTTCTTTTTAGACAAATAATTTCCAGTAATACTGTTCTTATTATTTATTATTTCTTTAATTTCTCCTTGAGCTACTATATTTCCTCCATCTATGCCTGCTTCAGGTCCTAAATCAATAATATGATCAGCATTTTCCATTGTCTCCGTATCATGTTCAACTACTATGACTGTGTTACCCAGATCTCTAAGTCTCTTTAATGCATTAATTAATTTTATATTATCTTTTTGATGTAACCCTATAGAAGGTTCATCTAACACATAGATAACTCCGGTTAATCCAGAACCAATTTGTGATGCTAATCTTATTCTTTGAGCCTCTCCCCCAGATAAAGTTCCAGATTCTCTTGAAAGAGTAAGATAATCCAAACCTACATTTAACAAAAAATTAAGTCTTTCATTAATTTCTTTTAGTATATGTTGAGCAATTTTTTTTTCTTTTTCGTTTAATTTTTTATTTAAATCAGAAAACCATTTTTTAGCTTCAGATATAGATTTTTTTGTAACTTCGCTTATATTTAAACTATCAATTTTAACACACAAAGCCTCATCTTTTAGTCTCATTCCTTTACATTTTTCGCAGTCAGATTCACTTTGATATTGAGAGATTTCCTCTCTTTTCCACTCACTTTCAGTTTCTAAATATCGTCTTTCTAGATTATTAACAACTCCCTCAAATGTTTTTTTTGTTGAATATTTTTCATAACCATCGTCATATGCAAATTTAATTTCATCTTCATCTGAGCCATACAAAATTATATCTTGAATTTTCTTTGGCAGTTTTTTCCAAGGATCATTCATTGAAAATTTGTAATGTTTTGCTATCGAAGACAAAGTCTGAGCATAATATAAAGTGGTAGACTTAGCCCATGGCTCAATAGCACCATCTTGTATACTTTTTTTAGTATTAGGTACGACTAAATTGGGATCTACATTAAGGTTAACACCAATTCCTTCACACTCTTCACAGGCCCCGTATGGACTATTAAAAGAAAATAATCTTGGCTCTATTTCTTCAATAGTGAAACCACTTTCAGGACAAGCAAATTTTGAAGAGAATATAATTTTTTCAATTTTTCTATATTTTTTTGGAAGTGTTTCATTTTCGTATTCAACAAATAATAATCCATCTGCTAAATTAAGTGAAGTCTCAACCCCTTCGGCAAGGCGATTACCTAACTCATTATTTATAATTATTCTGTCAACTACTATAGAAATATCGTGTTTTATTTTTTTATTTAATTCAGGAAATTTATCAATATCATAATATTCTCCATCAACTTTTATTCTTTGAAAACCTCTTCTTTTATAACTTGAGATTTCTTTTTTATATTCTCCTTTTCTTCCTCTAACAATTGGGGCCAACAAATATATTGTATTTTTTTTTGGTAAATTTTTAATTTTATCAACAATTTCTGCTACACTTTGTGATTTTATAGGTTTTCCTGTGAAAGGAGAAAATGGAGTTCCTGCTCTAGCATAAAGAACTCTCATATAATCATAAATTTCAGTTACAGTTGCAACAGTAGATCTAGGATTTTTTGATGTGTTTTTTTGTTCTATTGAGATAGCTGGACTTAATCCTTCAATTAAGTCAACTTTAGGTTTCTTCATTTTATCTAAAAACTGCCTAGCATAAGCAGATAAGCTTTCTACATATCTCCTTTGACCTTCAGCATAAATAGTATCAAAAGCTAACGATGACTTTCCAGACCCAGAAAGACCAGTTATTACAATAAATTTATCCTTTGGTATTTCGAGAGAAATATTTTTTAAATTGTGTTCTTTTGCGCCTTTTATAACGATTTTTTTAAGCATTTTTTTTCACAACTATATCTAACCTATTAATAAAAAGATGGAAATATGTTATATTTGCATATATTAACAATTAATCTTTTATTAAATCTATAAATAATATGGCGGGAAGTCTAAATAAAGTTCTTTTAATAGGTCGATTGGGTGCAGACCCTGAAGTTAAACAAATGGTTAACGGCAAAAGTGTTGCTAGGTTAAGTCTTGCAACTAGCAATACATGGAAAGATAAAAATACTGGAGAAAAAAAAGAGAAAACTGAATGGCATAGAGTTGTAATATTTAATGAAGGCCTGGTGAAAGTTGTACAACAGTATGTAAAAAAAGGTAGTCAGGTTTATATAGAAGGTCAGTTGACTACAAGAAAATGGAGAGATGAAAAATTAGGGCAAGATAAATATTCTACTGAAGTTGTACTACAAGGATTTAATTCATCGTTCAAAATATTGAGCAGTAAAAATAATCAAATTGAAAATACTCAAAGTGTCGATGATAACAAAAGCTCACTTCCCAATGACGATAATATCGTTTCAAATGATTTAGATGACGAAATTCCTTTTTAATATAAATGGAAAATAAAATAGTTAATATAGAAAAAAATAATCATAAACCTATTTTTGTTTATGATGAAATGAGTTCATCTTATTTATCTTATGCTATGAGCGTAATAATAAGCAGAGCTCTTCCAGATGTTCGAGATGGATTAAAACCTGTTCATAGAAGAATAATCTATGCCATGTATAAAGGTGGTTTTGACTGGTCTAAACAATTCAGAAAATCCGCAAGAGTAGTTGGGGATGTAATAGGTAAATATCATCCACATGGAGATCAAGCCGTTTACGATGCTTTAGTTAGACTTACACAAAATTTTTCTATGAGTCTCCCCTTAATTGATGGTCAAGGTAATTTCGGTTCAATAGATGGAGATCCTCCAGCTGCAATGAGATATACTGAGACTAAACTAGCAAAAGTTTCACAATTTTTAATTGATGATATTGAAAAAGATACTATTGAATTTAGAAGCAATTACGATGAAACAGAAAAAGAACCAACTGTCTTGCCTTCTCAGTTTCCAAATTTATTAGTTAATGGAGCGGGAGGTATAGCTGTTGGAATGGCAACAAGTATTCCACCTCATAATTTAGGAGAAATTATTGATGGAACAATAGCATTTATAAATAATAGAGATATTACTGTTTCTCAATTAATGAAAAAAATACCAGGTCCAGATTTTCCAACAGGAGGAATAATTATTGGTCAAGATAATCTAAAACAAGGTTATAGCAAAGGAAGAGGATCTATAAAAATAAGAGGTGAGATCGAAGAAGAAAGTTTAAAAAATGGGAAAGAAAGACTTGTTATTAAATCAATACCTTATCAAATTAACAAATCAGTTTTAAATGAAAAAATAGCTGAACTTGCAAGAGATAAAAAAATAGAAGGCATAAGTGATATTAGAGATGAATCTAATAGCAAAGGGGTAAGAGTGGTTATAGATTTAAGAAGAAATGTTGAGCCAGAAACGATAAAGAGACAACTATATAAATTAACTTCAATAGAGTCATCATTTGGGTTTAATACTCTGGCTATTGTTAAAGGAAAACCAAAAATATTAAATTTAAAAGAATTTATATCCGAATTTGTAGATTTTCGTGAAAAGACATTAACAAAGAAAATAAAATTTGAATTAAATAAAGCCACCGAAAGAGCTCATATCTTGCTCGGAATTTCTGTGTCTGTAGAAAACATTGATGCAATAATAAAAATTATAAAAAATTCAGACAATGTTGAAATAGCAAAAAAAGCTTTATTAAATAAAAAATGGAAAATTAACAAAACAAGCAAATTGCTTAAACTTATTAGTTCCGAAAAAAATAAGGGAAGTTATTCATTATCTGAAAAACAAGTTGACTCAATACTTGAACTGAGATTACAAAAACTTACAGCATTTGGAATTAATGAAATTGAAACAGAAATTAAGAAATTGGCTAATTTAATCAAAGGATATGAAAAAATTTTAAAATCAAAAAAAGAACTTTTTAATATAGTAATAGAAGAATTAAACAAAATAAAAGATAAATTCTCGGTTAAAAGAAGAACTAAAATAATAGATGCGGTTCTTAACTATAACATAGAAGAAACAATACAAAAAGAAGATGTGGTTATAACAATAACTCACAAAGGTTATATAAAGAGAGGCTCTCTTTCTTCTGTTAAAATACAAAAAAGAGGAGGAAAAGGTAAAGCGGGAATTAAAACCAGAGATGAAGATTTTGTTGCACAAATCTTTACTGCTAATTCTCATACACCTATATTATTTTTTTCCACACAAGGTCTAGTTTATAAATTAAAAGCATGGAAAGTTCCTCAGGGAACAGCTAGCTCAAAAGGAAAAACTTTATTTAATCTACTACCTTTAAAAAGTCATCATTCTATAAGCTCTATTATGACTTTACCTGAAGATGAAAAAACATGGAAAAATTTCTATGTTATTTTTGCCACTTCTAAAGGAAAAGTTAGAAAAAACAGTTTAGAAGATTTTGTTAATATACAGTCTACTGGAAAAATTGCTATGAAACTTGATGAAGATGATAAAATTGTTGGAGTAAAACTATGTAGAGACGATCAAGATATTATTTTGAGTACTGAATTAGGAAAATGTATAAGATTTATGTCTAAAAAATTGAGAGTTTTTAAGGGAAGATCTTCTAAAGGCATTAAAGGAATAGAACTAGGCAATGGTGATAAAGTAATTTCATTATCTGTTGTTACTAGTGTTGATATCAAGCCTAATATTGCAAAAAAATTGCTAAAAAATGGATCAACAAATAAAGACAAAACTTCAGAAGTTAAAGCAAAGCAAAAATATATTTTGTCTATAACAAGAAATGGGTTTGGAAAAAGAACCTCTTTTTATGATTACAGAGTAACTAATAGGGGAGGAAAGGGAATAATTGGAATTATAAATTCAGAAAGAAATGGAAATGTAGCAGCTTCATTTCCAGTAGATGAAGGTGATGAAGTTATTCTATCTACAGACAAGGGTAGAGTAATAAGATGTGCGGTTAAAGAGATAAGAAGCGCAGGAAGAAATACTCAAGGAGTAAGAATATTTAAACTTTCAGGAGAAGAAAAAGTAGTTTCTGCAAATATAGTAGAGGATAATTTTACTCAATAAATTATAATTATGAATAAAATAGGAATTTACCCAGGAACTTTTGACCCAATTACTTATGGACATATTGATGTAATAAAAAGAGCTTTAAAAATCGTTAATAAATTAATTATAGCTGTATCTAACGATTATTCTAAGGACTATTTATTTACATCAGAAGAGAGAGTTTCAATTATAAATAAATCACTTTTTAGCGATCTAAAATTTTCTAAAAAAAAAGTTAAAATTTTATCTTTCAATACTTTGACAACTTCATTTTGTAAAAAAAACAAAGCAACTATTATATTTAGAGGGTTAAGAGCTGTTTCTGACTTTGAATACGAGTTTCAATTAGCTGGCATGAATAGAAAACTTGATAATACGATAGAAACAGTTTTTTTAATGTCGGACGTTGATAAACAGGTAATTTCTTCCAAATTTGTAAAAGAAATAGCTTTATTGAAAGGCAATATTAAAGATTTTGTTACTAAAAGCACTATAAAATCAATTAAAAAGAAATTATGATAAAAAAATTATTTATAATTTTTACTTTTTTTTTATTTATGGAACAATCTAAAGCGGAAAATAATATTATGATTATGAAACTAAAAGATGGTGATGTAACAATTGAACTATTTAATGAAATTGCTCCTAATCATGTAAAAAGATTTAAAAAATTAGCAGAAGAAAAAAAATATGATGGAGTAGTTTTTCACAGAGTTATAGACGGTTTTATGGCTCAAACCGGAGATGTTAAATTTGGAAATTCCAATCTTGAATCTTTTAATCTTAAAATGGCTGGAACAGGAGGATCTGATTATCCAGATTTAAAATCAGAATTTAGTGATGTTCCTCATGAAAGAGGAACTTTATCTATGGCTCGCTCAACTGATCCAAATAGCGCAAACAGTCAGTTCTTTATTTGTCTTGCTTCAGCCCCACACCTTGATAGACAATATTCAGTTTTTGGAAAAGTAATTAAAGGAATGGAACTAATTGATTTAATTAAAAAGGGACAAGGATCAAACGGAGAAGTAGCTAAACCAGATAAAATTATAAGTTTGTCAGCAAAATAAAAAATATTTATTCATCCATGGACGAAGAAAAATTTTCTTTTAGTCTTTTACAAGAAGACCATTCAGCAAGACTTGGAAAAATAAAGACTCATCGAGGTGACATAGATACCCCAGCATTTATGCCGGTAGGAACACAAGCAACAATTAAATCTGCTTTCATGGAGGATATAATTTCATCTGGTTCTCAAATAATTTTATCAAACACTTATCATTTAATGATTAGACCCGGAACAGAAAGAATCAAAAGAGTAGGCGGTTTACATCAATTTATGAATTGTAAGTTACCCATTTTAACTGATTCAGGTGGTTTTCAAATTATGTCATTATCTAAATTTGTAAAAATAGATAAAAAAAAAGGCGCAACATTTAATTCTCATATAGATGGGAAAAAATTTATTTTGTCACCAGAAGAAAGCATCAGAATTCAGAAAGATCTTAATTCTGATATAGTGATGGTCTTAGACCAATGTCCAAAATTATCTATTGATAAAAATAAAATTTATGAATCTTTAAAACTTTCACTTGACTGGGCAGAGAGATCAAAAATTGAATTTGGAACTAATTCAAAAAAAGCGTTATTTGGAATTATCCAAGGAGGAATTTATAAAGATTTAAGATTAGAAAGTTTAGAAGGTTTAAAAAAAATTGAGTTTGATGGTTATGCTATAGGTGGATTGGCAGTTGGAGAAACGCAAAAAGAAATGTTCAGAGTTCTCGATGATTTAATAGAATATATTCCAAAAGATAAACCTAGATATTTGATGGGTGTTGGGACACCCACAGATATACTTGGCGCAGTAAAACGAGGAGTAGATATGTTTGACTGTGTAATGCCTACGAGATCAGGCAGAACTGGATTAGCTTTTACTTGGGAAGGAAGATTGAATTTAAGAAATTCAAAATATCAGAAAGATGATTCTCCATTAAATGAGGATCTAACTTTTAAAAATTTCAACACTTACTCAAAAAGCTATATTAATCATTTGATAAATTCTAATGAAATTCTAGCCTCTATGATTTTAACAATGAATAATATTTTTTTTTATCAAGATTTGATGAAAAAAATAAGAGAAGCAATTAAAAACAATGCTTTTGACAAGCTTTATGATAAATATGTTGATATAATTTAAATTTATCTATTTTAAACTTACTTTTAAGATTGAAATAAATTTAAAAAAATATAGTAATACTTTTTTGGGGCCGTTAGCTCAGTTGGTAGAGCACTTCCCTTTTAAGGAAGGTGTCGTTGGTTCGAATCCAACACGGCTCACCAAGTAACTCATTTTTATTGGTTTACACTAAAATGAAATTCAAAAAATATTGGAGAAAAACAAGCTTAAAGAATGAAGTTGATGGAAATTTTCTTTTAAATCATATTGAAAAAATAAAACCAAAAAACTTTTTAGAGGTAGGAATTTTTCATGGAGTTACTTCAAGAAATGTTTGTGAAATCTTACACAGAATTCATGGTGAAAATTTTAAATTTACTGGTATAGATTTGTTTTCAAGTGAACTAGCCAGCAAAGATGAATTTCCACCTAAAACAACTTTTTCTAACCCTTTAAAATCTATATATTATAATTTTATTATCAGAAAAGATCCCTATTCAATAAAATCAGTAGTTAAATTATTAAAAAAATTTGAAAAAAATGTAAATATAATTGAAGGCAATTCCAACGACATATTAAAAAAAATTCCAATTACATTTGATTATGTTTTTTTAGATGGTGGTCATAAATATGAAACAGTTATGAATGATTTACAAAATTTGACACAAGTCGTAAATAATAATGGTATAATTCTTTGTGATGATTATAATCTCTCATACGCGCCAGGAGTTAAAAAGGCAATCGATGAATATATTAATGAAAAAAATTTTAATTTAAAAATTTTAAATTCTAGATTTGCAGAGATTACTAATTAACTAGTTGATTTTATTGATAGGAGGATATTGAAGAGTAATTTCAGGAATCCATTTTTTTAAATTTGCAATTCTTTTTGTGCTTGAAGGATGTGTACTCATCCATTCAGGAGGTTCTTGTCCTTTGTTGGCTTCTTGCATTCTTTCCCAAATTTTCGCAGATTCTCGAATATCATAACCTGCAAGAGATGAAAATATCAAACCTAGATAATCTGCTTCTGTTTCTTGTTTTCTTCCAAATGGATTATCAATACCAAAAGTTCTTAACATACCAGCTACATCAACCCCAGTAGTTCTTGCTGTGTTAGAAATAGCTCCACCAGAAAAAATATCTATTGCAGTTGTGCCGACATTTAAAACTAAAGCTCTGCTAGCTCTTTCGATTGAATGTTTTGCAACAGCATGCGCAATTTCATGACCCATTACAGCGGCTAGACCGTGTTTATTTTTGGTAACTTCAAGAATTCCTGTATACACAGCAATTTTTCCTCCAGGCATACACCATGCATTTTTTATTTTATCGTTATCTACTAGTATATATTCCCATTGAAAATTATACGTAGGATCTTTTTGGTTTACTGAATCAAAATAAGAACTAACAGCTTCTTCAATTCTGGATCCAATCGTTTTTATTTCTTCTAATTGTTTTTTGTTATCACTTAATTTTGTTTTTAGTTTAACTCTTTCATAAAGTTCAGCTGCCTGTCTATTAATTGAACTTTCAGGTAATAGTTTTAGTTGTCTTCTGTCTGTAATTGGAGCTGTTGAACAGGAACTAATTATTAGACCACAACTACAACCACCAATTATTTCAAGAAATTTTCTTCTATTTATGTTATTAATTTTGCTCATAATATAAAAGGTATAATAAATGGCATTAAAGGAAAAAAAAAGTAGTATTTTTAAAAGATTAAGAAATTATTTCATTGCTGGTGTTGTTGTTTTGATACCTATAGGAATTACCATATATCTAACAATTTTTATCACTTCTATTTCTTCAAAAATTCTCCCCAAAGAAATTAACCCAAATCATTATTTGCCATACGACATACCTGGCGTTGAAATAATTATAACTTTATTTTTAATCACTTTTATAGGTTGGTTATCTTTATCTTTTTTAGGAAAAAAGTTGCTAAATATATTTAATAACATTTTAAAAAAAATACCTATTTTAAGAACTATTTATTCTGCAATCGTTCAAATGACCGAAACTTTTACCAAAAATGATAAACAAGAAAAAAATGTTGTCCTAGTTGAATACCCTAGAAAAGGTACTTGGGCAGTTGGTTTTGCAACAAAGAAAAATACAGGAGAAATCTCTGACAAAACGAAAAAAGAGTTAATAAATGTCTTTGTTCCAACTACACCAAATCCAACGAGTGGTTTCTTACTTATGTTTCAAAAAGACGAGGTTATATACCTTGATCTAACTTTTGAAGAAGCTTCAAAATTTATAGTATCTGCCGGAACATCTAATCCTGATTAACTTTTTCAAAAGCTATTTGATTTATTATCTCAGCTTTATCAAATAATTTTAGTAAAAAATTATACTTATTAAAATTATTTTCGCTAATTTCAATTTTTTTAATATTTTTTTCTGCCATTTTAAATAGTTCTTCGTGTTGAATTGGGTCAGCTAACTTAAATTCTTTAAGACCACTTTGTTGATAACCTAAAACATCTCCAAAACCTCTTAATTTCATATCTTCTTCAGCTATAAAAAAACCATCATTAGAAGATTTTAATATTTTTATTCTTTTTTTTGCATTTTCACTCAAATTTTTTTTATATAATAAAATACAGGTACCTTGATCTTTTCCTCTACCAACTCTTCCACGCAATTGATGCAATTGAGAAAGACCAAATTTGTTTGAATTTTCTATTACTATTATATTAGCGTTTGGGAAATCTATACCTATTTCTATAACTGTTGTAGCGACAAGTATACTTATCTCTTTCTTCAAAAATCTTTTTAGAACTTCATCTTTTTCATTTGGGTCTAAACTTCCATGAATTATGCCAACTTCGTTATTAAATTTACGAGAAAGATATTTATATTTTTCAACAGCTGCCGAGTAATCTAATTTTTTTGATTCTTCAATCAATGGACAAATCCAAAAAACTTGATTTCCATTTTTTATTTGTTTTTCAATAAAAAATAATATTTCATCAATTTTTTCTTCAGGCTTGCTAAGTGTTATTGTACTTTTATTTTTCGTAGGTTTTTCAATTAATTTTGAAACTTCCATATCTCCATAAACAGATAAAATTAAAGTTCGAGGAATAGGTGTCGCTGACATTAGCAATATGTCACATTCTTTGCCGCCTTTTTTAGAGAGATCTATTCTTTGCTTTACGCCAAATTTATGTTGTTCATCAATTATTACTAGACCTAAATTTTTAAACAAAACATCTTTTTGAAATAAAGCATGTGTACCTATTAAAAAATTAATTTCACCTTTGAATAATTTTTTCTTTATAGATTTTTTTTTGTTTTGATCAGATTTTCCAGTTAAAAATTCAATATTAACATTTGTAGATTTAAATATTTTTTTTGCTAAGTCATAATGTTGTTTAGCAAGTATTTCAGTAGGTGCCATAAATGCTACTTGCCAATTAGCATCAATTACATTGGCTGCAGCCACAAAAGAAACTATTGTTTTTCCTGTGCCTACATCGCCTTGTAAAATTCTGAACATTTTGTATTCAGATTTTATATCATTATCAATTTCATTAATTACTTGCTTTTGATTTTTTGTTAGATTGAAATCAAAATTATTAATTAGCTTAAATGAAAGCTTATTTTTAAAATTTTTTTTTGTTTTTTTAAATTTTTTAATTCTTTTTCTCACTTGTGATAAAACTAGTAAATTTGCTAAAATTTCATCATAAGCTAATCTTTTATAATGAAGAGAATTCATT
>CACLMO010000004.1 GCA_902608065.1 uncultured Pelagibacteraceae bacterium | reverse complement strand
ACTTCTGACTGAGTTCTCCAAACAATTTCATTAAGAATAGCAACAAAAATGAAAAACAAGATCCACCTTTTATTCAATTTTTGCCATCCTTCATTTTCTAAATGAAAAGCATTTTCAAAAAAAAATTTTAGCAAAGGTTTTTTAGTAAAATATTTACCCAGTAACAAGACTGCGGCAAAAAGCAAATTAATTATTGTTGGCTTCATATAAAAAAATATTTTATTGTCAAAATATAAAGTAAGGCCACCAAATATTGTAATAAGCAAACAACTTATGACTGGCACCATCCGAATTTTTTTTTCTAAGAAATATACAACTGTGAGAGCAAAAAGGGTTGCGACAATAAATGGCGGTATTGCTAATTTTAAATTATTTTCATTACGAAAATATATTATAAAGAAAACAAGAAGAGGACCAAAGTCAGCAACAAATCTAGTTATTGGTCTATTCATAAAAAAATGTTAACACATATAGGCCTGAAGGTGTATTTTTTTTATTGATTTTTTTTTTAAAAATACATATTGTTGATGCTATCAAATGGGAATTAACACAGCTAAGTTTTCAATAGGAGATGTGGTAAAGCACAAACACTTTAATTTCAGAGGTGTTATATATGATGTTGATTTTGAATTTAATAATTCTGAAGAATGGTACAAATCTATTCCAAAGGATGTTAGGCCAAGAAAGGATCAACCCTTTTATCACCTTTTAGCTGAGAATAATGAAATAACTTACGAGGCTTATGTGTCTGAGCAAAATTTAATTAGTGATGATTCTGATGAACCAATTAGACACCCACTTATAGAAGAAATTTTTACAGGTAAAAAAGGCTCAGGTTATTTTAGGCCATCTAACTAATATTTGACAATTGCCTCAAATTAAACAACTTTTTTTCAAAAGTTGGACAAAGTCTCAGTGTAACTATAGTTTATTGCCTAGTTGAGAGTTCCAAAAACAATCTTCATCTCCCTCTTGGTCTCTTAATTAGGCATAGTTTCACATAACAAAATCTATTTATTTTTACCTTCTAAGGTTATATGTTTCTAATATGAAAAAGATAGCCTTAAGAATTATGATTACGGCATTGACTGTGTGTCTTTCTGGAACAAATATAAATGCCGATGAAGCTTCAAAAGAAAACGAAATGAATTTTTTTACTGGCATGTTTGATTTCAGTGATGATAAGCAAAAAGCAGGTATATTTGGATTGCAGCACCAAGATGAAAAATTATTTAGGAAGAGTTTTTTAGGAAAATTATCTCCAATCACTGGTGGCTTTTTAACTGAAAATAATGCATTTTATCTTTATACAGGAATACAAGCAGAATATGGATTAGGTCCTCTAAAAATTACACCAAGCTTTGCGCCTGGTTATTATAATTACGGTTCAGGAAAAGACTTGGGTTATCCCCTGGAGTTTAAAAGTGAAGTTCAAATTTCTTTAGAATTGTCCGAAAAAACCAAATTAGGAATGTCATATAATCACATATCTAATGCCAGCCTTGGAAGCAAAAACCCAGGAGCAAATAGTTATATGTTTAATTTTCTTAAGCAATTTTAAATTAATTAATTTAAATTTATAAATAAAATTTAATATGAATCTAAAAGATTGTCATAATGTAGAAGATTTCAGAAAATTAGCAAAAAAAAAATTACCTTCTCCAATATTTCATTATATCGATGGTGGTTCAGATGATGAAGTAACGTTAAAAAGAAATACTGAATCTTTTAATAAATGCGATTTAATTCCTAATGTATTAACGGGCGCAAGTGATATTGATTTATCAACTACTGTTTTGGGTCAAAAAATTGATTTTCCTCTTTTTCTTTCTGCTACAGCTATGCACCGTCTTTATAACCATGAAGGAGAAAGAGCTACAGCAAGGGCTGCCGAAAAAATGGGTACAATGTTTGGTATATCTACTATGTCAACAACAAGTATTGAAGAGATTGGACAGCTAACTAATAGTCCTAAATTATTTCAACTTTATATTCATAAAGATAAAGGATTAACCGATAATTTAATTGATAGATGTAAAAAATCTGGATTTAAAAGTATGTGCTTAACTGTAGATGCGGTTGTTGCGGGCAATAGAGAAAGAGATCATAGAACAGGATTTTCAACTCCACCTAGATTGACTTTAGGAAGCTTGTTAAGTTTTGCCTTACATCCAGAATGGAGTTTAAATTATTTGTTAAGAAAAAAATTTGAGTTATCAAATATTATCCACATGACGGATAAAGGAAGCAAAATAGATCAATCGGTTATAAATTATATGAACACACAATTTGAGACTAAAATGAATTGGTCTGATGCGGAATATTGTGTAAAAAAATGGGGAGGTCCATTTGCTCTTAAAGGAGTTATGTCAGTAGAGGATGCAAAAAAAGCAATTGATATTGGGTGCTCCGCAATAATAATCTCAAACCATGGAGGAAGACAATTAGATGGTTCAAGAACACCCTTCGATCAACTTGCCGAAATTGTAGATGCGGTTGGAGATAAAATAGAAGTAATTCTTGATGGAGGAGTTAAAAGAGGAACTCATGTTTTGAAGGCTTTGGCACTTGGGGCTAAGGCTTGTAGTTTTGGAAAACCTTATTTATTTGCCTTAGGAGCTGGAGGTCAACAAGCTGTTGAGGTGTTGCTAGAAAAAATGAAAGCTGAAATAAATCGGGATATGATATTGATGGGTTGCAAGTCTATTAAAGATCTTAACAGATCCAAAATTGTATTTAGAAAAAATTAAAAATGAAAATTGCAAAGAGTATAGATAGACTCGGTACGGAAGCAGTTTATAATATATTTGCAGAAACACAAAAATTATCGAAACAAGGAAAAAAAATTATTGATTTGAGCTTAGGTCAATCTGATTTTAAAACCTCACCTCATGTTATAGATGCCACTATTCAAGCGTTAAAAAATGGGCATCATGGCTATACTTTACCTAATGGAATAATTGAATGCAGAGAAGCAGTTAGCAGAAAAATAAAAAGTTTGTATAATGTTGATGTAGATCCAGGAAGAATAGTAATTATGCCTGGAGGAAAGCCGACAATGCACTATGCAATATCCTTCTTTGGTGAACCAGGTGCTGAAATTATATACCCGAATCCAGGTTTTCCAATTTATGAGTCTATGATTAATTATACTGGGGCTAAACCTGTTCCCTTCAATATGCTTGCTAAGGATGATTTTTTAATTGATCCTGATAATGTATTATCTCTTATAAATGAAAAAACTCGACTATTAATTATAAACAATCCTCATAATCCAACCGGTGGTTTTACTGAAAAATCTATAATTGATAAACTGGCTAAAGGTTTAGAAAAATTTCCTAATGTAGCAATTTTAAGCGATGAAATTTATTGTAGATTAATTTTTGGAAAAAAAGAAATTCCTACTATGCTTAATTATCCTAATTTATATGACAGACTTATTGTTCTTGATGGTTGGAGCAAAACTTATGCCATGACAGGTTGGAGATTAGGATGGGGAATATGGCCCAATAGTTTAATAGAACATGTATTTAAACTTTGCGTCAATAATCATTCATGTGTGAATGCCGCAATCCAATTTGGTGCAATTGCAGCCTTGGATGGACCAGAAGATACATTAAACAATATGATGGAACAATTTACTATAAGAAGAAAATTAATAGTTGATGGGTTAAGAGGTTTAAAAGGTATTAAATGTAGTTTACCTGGAGGAACATTTTTTGCATTTCCAAATGTAAAAGAAACTGGAATGGATGGTAATCAATTTGCGACAAAATGTCTAAAAGAAGCTGGGATAGCGATGATTCCAGGAGAAGCATTTGGAAAATTTGCCAAAGATCATGTGAGATTTAATTTTGCTACTTCAATAGAAAATATAAGTAAAGCAATAGAAAAAATAGATAAAATACTTAAATAATTCATTTTAACCTTTTTGACCCTAAAGCCATTAGGCTGTAATATATTTTTATGAACAAATTAGTAATGCCAAAAATTGATAGAAAACTTTTGTTAAGAAAAGAAAAAGTTGTTGAGAGTCTTAAAAAAATTATAAAAGCAGATAATGTTTTAGATCACGAAGATCAAACACGTCCATTTGAAACAGATGCCCTTTCTGCTTATAAACAAAAACCACTAGCAGTAGTTTTTCCTGAAAACACAAATGAAGTAAGTAAAATACTTTCTTTTTGTAACCAAGAAAAAATCAAAGTTGTGCCAAGGGGAGCTGGAACAGGATTATCAGGAGGCGCTTTGCCTCTAATGGATAGTATTCTTTTGTGTTTAGGAAAATTTAGTAAAATTCTAGAAATTGATTATAGAAATAGATGTGTAGTTGCTCAACCAGGAGTAACAAATTTATCAATAACAGAAGCAGTTCAACATAAAGGTTTTTACTATGCTCCTGACCCATCTAGTCAGATCGCTTGTACAATAGGAGGAAACGTAGCAGAAAATTCTGGAGGTGTTCATTCATTAAAATATGGTACTACAACAAACAATCTTTTGGGAGTAGAGGTAGTTTTTATGGATGGAACAGTTAGTAAACTTGGGGGAAAAACTTATGACTCCGAAGGATATGATCTGTTGGGTTTAATTACAGGATCTGAAGGATTGCTTTGTGTAATTACAGAAGTGACTGTTAAAATTTTAAAAAAACCTGAATCAGTTAAAGCTGCATTAATAGGATTTTCAACCATAGAGGATGGTGGAAATTGTGTATCAGATATTATAGCAAGCGGAATTATTCCTGCTGGAATGGAAATGATGGATAAAGCCTTAATTCATGCTACTGATGATTTTGTAAAAGCCGGATACCCTAGAGATGCTGAATCAATGTTAATTGTAGAATTGGATGGATCTAAAACAGAAGTTGAGGAATTGATTGAAAAAGTGAGTGAAATAGCAAAAAAAAATAATTCTTCAAGTTTAAAAATTAGCAAAAACGAAAAACAAAGATTGAAATTTTGGGCCGGTCGAAAAGCAGCATTTCCTGCTTGTGGTGATATGGCACCGGATTACTATTGTATGGATGGTACAATTCCAAGAGGAAAATTAGCACAAGTTTTAAAAGAAATAGGAAGATTATCAAAAAAATATGGTTTACCAGTTGCAAATGCATTTCATGCTGGAGATGGCAACCTTCATCCTTTAATTATGTATGATGCAAATGAAAAAAAAGCTTTGGAAAAAACAGAAAAATTTGGTGCTGAAATTTTAAAATATTGTGTAAAAGTAGGTGGGGTTTTAACTGGAGAGCATGGTGTTGGAGTAGAAAAACGAGAGTTAATGTGTGAAATGTTTAGTAATAATGATATTCAACAACAAATAAAAATCAAAAAAGTTTTAGATGCAAGTCAACTACTTAACCCTGGAAAAGTATATCCTATTTTAAGAAAGTGTGCTGAGGAAGGGAGAATGCATGTCCATAGAGGAAAAGCAAAATTTCCAGACATACCTAGATTCTAATTCAACTTTATTTCCTACTAATGAAAAAGAGGCAAGCGATTTAATAAAACAATTTTATAAATCAAATACACCAATTGAAATAGTTGGCTCTGGATCCAAAAGGACAATAGGTAAGCCATTACAAGTTTCAAAAGCTTTAAGTTTATCAAAAATTAATGGAATTACGGAATATTTGCCTGAAGAACTTTTTATAAAAGTGAAAGCTGGAACCAAAATTTCTCAAATAGAAGAAAAATTAAAAAAAAACAGACAACAGTTAGCTTTTGAACCAATTAATTTTGGATATTTATTTTCTGGAATAAGTGATTATGGAACAGCAGGAGGTCAAGTTGCATGTAACATCTCTGGACCTAGAAGATTTAAAGTTGGAAGTTTAAGAGACCACATTTTAGGTTTTAGAGGAATTAATGGAAGAGGAGAAATTATAAAATCAGGGGGTAAAGTGGTTAAAAATGTTACAGGTTATGATCTAAGTAAGTTAATGTGCGGCTCTTATGGAACGTTAGTTGCATTAACTGAAATTGTTTTTAAAGTGTTACCAGCTCCAAAAGAGAGTAAAACTATAGTTTTTCATAATTTAAAACTTGAGTCATCATGTGATTTAATGAATTCAGTATTAGGTTCATCTAGCGATGTTTCAGGTTCTGTTTATTTACCCATCGAACCGGTATGTCCAGGATGTTCAATGAATGTTGAAAAAACTTTTAAATTAAATGATCTTAAATATGGTGGCTCATTTACCGCGATTAGAATTGAGGGTACAAGTAAATCAATCGATGAAAGAACACAAAATTTAATGAAAATAGTTAAAACTTTTAATTCAAATATTTCTATTCTTGAAACACATCAATCAGAGCTTTTTTGGGAAAAAATAAAAAATTTGGAATTTTTTTCTTCTTCAAAAAATAATATTGTAAGGATAGTTATTCCACCATCAGAGTGTGTAAAATTAGTATACCAACTGTCTAACAAATTTAAATATTACTTAGATTGGGGTGGAGCTTTAATTTGGGTAGAGGCGTGTGATTTGACTGAAGAAATGTTTGAATCAATAAGAAAAAAAGTAGTTAGACTTGGTGGATATATAACTATGATTAAAAATTCAAAAAACTTACCTTATGTAGAAGAGGTATTTACAATAAACAGAGATCGATTCAATATTTCTCAAAATATTAAAAAAAGTTTTGATCCAAAAGGAATTCTTAACCCTGGAAAAATGTATACTGGTATATAAATGGAAACTAATTTTTCACAAGAACAATTAAAAAACAACGATAATAAATCAAGCGAAAAAATATTAAGAAAATGCGTGCATTGTGGATTTTGCAATGCTACTTGCCCAACATACAAACTTCTCGGTGATGAGCTCGACGGACCAAGAGGACGAATATATTTAATAAAAGATATGATCGAAAATAATAAACCTGCAAATAAAAAAATTGTAAAACATATTGATAGATGTCTTTCATGCTATAGCTGTATGACAACATGTCCTTCGGGTGTAAATTATATGCATCTAATTGATCATGGAAGAAAACATGTAGAAAAAACCTACAAAAGACCAATTAATGAAAGAATGGTAAGAAATTTTTTATCTAAAGTTTTACCCAATTCTTTATATTTCAGGTTAATTGCATTTCTAGTTCTTTTTGTGAAGCCAATAAGTTTCATTTTTCCTAAAAAATTAAGAAGTATGATTAGATTGATGCCAACACAATTTCCCAAAAGAACACTTCCAAATCTACAGATATACCCTGCTAAAAATAAAAAAAAACCAGTTGCAAGAGTAGCGTTATTGACAGGTTGTGTTCAAAAAGTTTTGTCACCACAAATTAATGAATCAACTATTAGATTATTAAACAGACATGATGTTGAGGTAGTAGTTTTAAAAAAAATTAATTGTTGTGGTTCTTTAAATCATCATTTAGGCAAAGAGGATTTAGCAAATAAAAATTTTATAAATAATATTTTAGTTTGGTACGACGAGTATTTAAAAAATGGATTAGATGCTATTATTTCTAATACATCAGGATGTGGAACAACTTTAAAGGATTATGGCTTCATTTTTAGATCTGATAAAGATTTAAAAAAAAAGGCAAAAAAAATATCTGAATTAACTAAAGATATTACAGAATATTTGGAAGAAAATGTAAAACTTAACTTTGTATCAAGGGCAAAAACTGAAAAAGTTTATAGAATTGCATATCATTCAGCATGTTCTATGCAACATGGACAAAAGGTGCATCAAGGACCAATTAACCTAATAAAAAATACAGGAAATAACGTTTTAGATATCAAGGATGGTCATATTTGTTGTGGTTCCGCAGGTACCTATAACTTATTGCAAATTGATATAGCAGAAAAATTACTCAGCGATAAAATTTCTAATATTGAAAAAATTAAACCTGATATCATTTTGACCGGAAATATAGGATGCATTACGCAAATTGTTAGAGGTACAAAGATACCTATTTTGCATACTGTAGAAATTATAGATTGGTATACAGGAGGACCCAAACCAAAAATCTTGAAACATCTATGAAAAAAATTTTGATTACTAGAAAACTTATAGCTTCAAGTGAAGAACTTGCTCAAAAATTTTTTGATGCTAAATTAAATAAGAAAGATAAAATTTTTACCCAAGAAGAAATAATAAAAGAAAGTAAAGATTGTGATGGTATTTTGTCTTCTATTACAGAAAAATTTGATAACAATTTAATTTCTCAACTTCCAAAAACGATAAAAATTATTTCCAATTTTGCAGTTGGTTTTGGAAATATTGACATTGAAGCAGCAAAGAAAAAAAATATTGTTGTTACGAATACACCAGAAGTTTTAACAGATGCTACCGCTGAAATAACAATGCTAATTCTTCTGGGTGCATCAAGAAGAGCTAAAGAAGGTATGCAATGGGTAAATAAAAAAAATTGGAAGTGGTCAGCGAATTTTTTAATAGGCAAACAGTTAACAGGAGCAAGATTGGGAATTTTAGGAATGGGTAGAATTGGCCGAGCTGTAGCTGATCGAGCTAGAGCTTTTGGAATGAAAATTCATTATTTTAACAGATCTAGATTAAGTAAAAATTTAGAAAAAGATGCTACTTATCATAAATCCCTAGAGAGCTTATTGTCGGTTTCTGATTTTTTTTCAATTAATTGTCCAGCAACAAAAGAAACAAAACATATTATTAATAAAAATACTATAAAACACTTTCCAGACGGCGTTGTGGTTTCAAATAGTGCAAGAGGAGATATGATTGATGATGAAGCAATGGTAGAGGCCCTAAAAAGTGGAAAAATTTTTTCTCTGGGTTTAGATGTTTATAATGGAGAGCCAAATATTCACCCAGAATATTTAACTCTATCAAACGTTTATGTATTACCTCATTTAGGAAGTGCTACAAAAAAAACTCGAACTGCAATGGCAAATCTTGCCGTTAATAATATTGATGAATTTTTTAAAACAGGAAAGTGTAAAAATTCAGTAAATTAATTCAACCCTATGGCGAATTCATACATAAAATGTATTGATCTATATTAACTTTTAATAATTTTTTTTTTTTTCTATCAAGACAAGCATCAATTTATATGCTTAAATTTGTCTAAGTTAATTAACTAATGACAATTAAGGGGGAACTTATGTCAAAAAAAGATAAAACGTTAAAAGGAATTAAAACTCCTTCAAGACGTAAATTCTTTAAAGCTGCTGCTGCAACAGGTGCTGTTGCTGCCGCAACATTGGCTATGCCTTCAATCGCTAAAGCTGCTACTACATTAAAAGTACAAGCTGCTTGGGGTGGAGGAATTTTCCTAGAGAATGCTCAAGCATACGTTAAAAGAGTTAACGATATGGCGGGAGGTAGTTTGAAAATTGATTTACTACCTGTAAATTCTGTAGTGAAAACTAGTCAAATGCAAGATGCTGTTCACAGAGGAGTTCTAGATGGAGCTCACTATGTACCAGCATATTGGTACAGTAAATCACCTGCTGCTTCTCTTTTCGGTACCGGCCCATGTTGGGGTTGGAGCGCACAAGAGTTGTTAGGGTGGATACAGTACGGAGGTGGTATGCAATTATTCAATAAACTGATGGGTACTTTAGGATTAAACCTTGTTAGTTTCTTTAATAGCCCAATGCCAGCTCAACCACTTGGATGGTTTAAAGAGCAAATCAAACAATCTTCTCAAATGAAAGGTTTGAAATATCGAACTGTGGGATTAGCTGCAGACGTTCTAGGAGAAATGGGAATGTCAGTAGTTCAATTGCCTGGTGGAGAAATTCAACCAGCAATGAAGAGCGGATTAATTGATGCTGCTGAGTTTAATAATCCAACTTCTGATAGTGACTTTGGTATGCAAGATGTATCAAAACATTATCACTTAGCAAGCTTTCACCAATCGCAAGAAGCTTTTGAGGTCACTTTTAATAAGAAAAAATTTAGTGGTCTTGCTCCAGAATTACAAAAAATTCTAGAGTATGCTTCGGAAGCTGAAAACTCTAACTTCTTCTGGCACAACACATTAAGATACGCTGATGATCTTGTTAAATTAAAAAACAAGCTTGGTGTAAATGTTTACAGAACGCCAGACAGTATTATGGCTGACCAATTAAAAGCATGGGATGTGATTACAGACAAATTTTCGAAGGCAGATCCTTTCTTTAAAGAAGTTGTCGATTCACAAAAGAAATATGCTAAAAAAGTTATGGCATACCTATTGCTTAACCAACCTGATTACGGATTGGCTTATAGACACCATTTTGGTGAACCTACAAAAGCAATTTAAGTAATCAAGATAGTAATTTTTTAAGGGCGGTTTTTTAAAAGCCGCCCTTTCTTATTGAGTTTTGCATAATTTTATATAAACTATTTTTTTTTAAGAGGGCTCATGGAAAAATTTATTTACTTCTTTGAAAGTTTAAGTATATGGATTGGTCGAGCTTTTGGCTGGTGTATTCTTATTTTAACACTTTCAGTTACCTATGAAGTTTTTGTCCGTTATGTTTTAAACGCTCCCACAGTTTGGGCGTTTGATATGATGGTTCAAATGTATGGTGGTCTATTTTTAATGGCTGGAGCATACGCATTAGCACAAGATGCCCATGTAAGAGGTGATGTTTTATATAGATTATTTCCTGTTAAAACACAGGCGTGGATTGATTTAATACTTTACATTTTTTTCTTTTTCCCTGGAATGTTAGCTTTAGTTTATTTTGGTTATGAAATTGCATCCGACTCTTGGAGATACAAAGAAGTTAGCTGGAATAGCCCTGCTCGAATTCAAATTTATTTTTTTAAATCTCTAATACCTCTTGCTGGAGGACTGTTAATATTGCAAGGAATCTCAGAATCTATGAGATGTATTCTTTGTATTAGGGATGGTCAATGGATGCAAAGACATGAAGATGTCAGAGAAACCGAAGAAGATTTAATTAAACAAAAAGAAGAAGAATTAAGAAGAAAAAAAGCATTGGGAAAGGACAATTAAATGACTGATCCACAAGTAGCTATGTTAATGCTTTCATTGTTTATCTTCCTAGTTTTATTAGGCTTTCCTATAGCCTTTACACTTATTGCTATGGGCGTGGGCTTTGGTTATTACGCATACTTTCAAGCAGATAACTTATTTAATAATCAAATTTTTTATTTACTTAATCAAAATACCTATTCCGTTATGGAAAATGATGTTTTGGTTGCCATACCTCTATTTTTATTTATGGGCTATGTTGTTGAGCGTGCAAACATTGTTAATCGATTATTTTTTAGTTTACAATTAGCCACACGACATCTTCCGGGTTCAATGGCTGTAGCAGCGCTTGCTACTTGTGCAATATTTGCTACTGCAAGCGGAATAATCGGAGCAGTTGTTACATTGATGGGACTACTAGCTTTCCCAGCCATGGTTAAAGCAGGTTATCATAGAGGTTTTGCATCTGGAGTAATTTGTGCTGGTGGAACTTTAGGAATATTAATTCCTCCAAGTATTATGCTTATTGTTTATGCGGCCATAGCTGAATTATCTCCGTTAAGACTTTACGCAGCAGCAATTTTTCCAGGTTTTTTATTAGCTGGTTTTTATATGATTTATGTTGTTACCCGTGCATTTTTTAATCCAAGTCTTGCACCAAAACCTATAGAAGAAGAAGTTCCGCCATCGAGAGTTATTTTACTTCAACTATTAACTTCTTTTGTTCCTCTAGCATTATTAATTTTAACAGTACTTGGCTCAATTTTACTCGGATTAGCAACTCCAGCAGAAGCTGCTGCAATTGGTGCATTTGGAGGATTATTTTTAGCTTTTTGTTATAGATCACTTAATTGGAAAACTTTGAAACAATCGATTTTCTTAACAGCCAAAACAACAGCGATGGTTTGTTGGTTATTTGTTGGTTCTTGGACTTTTGCCTCGGTTTTTTCATATCTAGGTGGTCATGCAATAATTGAACATTGGATTCTTGCTATGAACTTGGAGCCTTGGCAATTTCTTGTTCTAGTTCAGTTAATAATTTTTTTACTTGGTTGGCCTTTAGAATGGACAGAAATATTAATTATTTTTGTTCCAATTTTTTTACCTATGCTTGATACATTTGGTGTCAACCCATACTTTTTTGCTATGCTAGTTGCTTTAAACCTTCAAACTTCCTTTCTGACTCCACCTATGGCCATGGCAGCTTATTATTTGAAGGGTGTGGTTGGAGATGAGATTGAATTAATAGAAATATTTAAAAGCATCATACCTTATTTGGCCATAGTAATATTCACAATGGTTCTTATGTATAATTTTCCGGGGATAGCATTATATTTACCAGATTACTTTTTTGGTATTGCTAAATAGAATTAATGTCTGCACTTAATACTTCCGTAGTAGAAATGGTTAAATCTATTAAAAAGGGCGAAATTACATCAGAAGAACTTGTAAAAAATTACATAAAAGAAATAAAAAAAAAAGAAAAAGATATTCAAGCTTGGGAATTCTTTGATGAAGAACTTGCACTTGCTCAAGCAAAAAAATCAGATTTGCTCCATCAATCAGGAAAACATGGCGACCTTCATGGTATTCCAATCGGCATTAAAGATATTTTTGATACAGAAGATATGCCAACTGGACATGGAACAGAAATTCATAAGAAAAATCCAAGTTTAAACGATTGTACTGTTGTGTCGAAATTAAAACAGGCTGGAGCGGTCATTATGGGAAAAACGGTAACGTGTGAGCTTGCATACTATTCACCTGGTAAAACTAAAAATCCACATGATCTTAGTAGAACTCCAGGAGGATCATCAAGTGGTTCAGCTGCAGCCGTAGCTTCACATATGGTTCCAGTTGCAGTGGGAAGCCAAACAAATGGATCGGTAATTAGGCCTGCCTCTTACTGTGGTGTAGTAGGATATAAACCTACTAGAGGATTAATTTCGCGACACTTAGTATTACAAGTTTCTAGAAAATTAGATCAGGTAGGAGTTTTTTCTAACTCAGTAGAAGATGCTGCATTAATTAGCGAACAACTTATTGGTTATGATCAACAAGATCCAGATACTTCTCTAAATCCAAAACCAAAATTATTAGCTGCTTGTCAGCAAAAACCTCCAATGGAACCAGTTTTAGCTTATATCAAATTACCTTTTATTAAAGAATTAGAGGAAGATGCAAACGAAGGTTTTGAAGAAATAAAAGATGAAATAAAGAATAAATTAAAAGGAAAAGTAGATGAGGTTGAACTTCCTGAAGGTTTTAGGGGCATTCCAGAATGGCATAAAATAATTATGGAGTCAGACATGGCCACTTCTTTTTCTGAAGAATATAAATCTTCTAAAAATAAATTAAGTGATAAAATTGTAGAGGCCATTGAAAGGGGCATGAAATATACTTCAGTTGAATATAATGAAGCCTTATCAAAAATAGATGCAGCAAATACTTACTTTAAACAATTTTTTCATGATTATGATGCAATCTTAACTCCTCCTGCAACAGGCGAAGCTCCCAAAGGTTTAGATTTTACCGGCAATCCTATTTTCTGTACAGTTTGGACTTATTGCGGAATGCCTTCTATTAGCTTACCATTGCTTCAGGGAAAAAATGGTCTTCCAATAGGCGTACAGCTAGTATCATCATTATTTGATGATGAAAGATTATTTAGAAACGCAAACTGGTTAACTAGTAAAATTAAAAAATGAAATTAACTGAAAAAATGACGATTATAATTGGAGTTTTGCTTGTTGCTATATTTGTAACGGGATTAGCTTGGAGTATAAGCACAGGGCTTGCTGGATTTTGGAGAGGACTTCCTTTTTGGTTTATAATTATATTCTGTTTATATTTACTTGCAGTTGATTCATGGAGATCAATTAATAAATAATTTAATTAATATGCGTCTATTAAATCATTAATTATTGTAATCATATTTTTAACAGATTCAGCAAAGTATTCTAACTGTTCATCTAATAATTGAAAAATGTATTCTGCTTCTGGAAAGTAACTTAGTAAATCATTCTCAAAAGTTTTAAGTATACCTACTATAGAAAATCCAACAATTATTAATAAAAAAAAATATCCAAAAAACCCCAAACCTTGTTTTGATTTATAAATATCAGGTAATCTTTTTTCTTCATCTATACTTTGTGAAGGATCTACTTCTTGGATTTTTTTCTGCCTTTTTTTAATTGTCTTTTTTTCTTTTCTTCCGGTGATTTGATCTAATTCTTTTGAAATTTTCTTTCTTGCAAACAAACCTGTTTTACCTGAGGGAAACAACTCTGCCCATTGACTTCCCAGAAATTTGTATGTTTTTCCATCAGATGCTCTAATGCTTTCGACTGAAGGACTGTCATCAACTTCCTCACTAGATTTTGATATTTTTTCTTTTACTATAGTTTTTGAAGGAATTGGCGTTGGCATTTGATGCCAGGACGTAGAACAATAGCCACACTTAACCAATCTTCCCTTTTTAGGTATATCTACATCTCTTACAACAAATTTTCTAGAACAGCTTCCGCAACGAATAATCATTTAATTTTTCCTATTAAAGGCTTCATATTCTATTCAATCATTTGATCAAGAACAAGGACTTCGCTTTTCTCTGATTTTGCTTGATTGTTAGGACTAATATCATCTTTTTTCGCTTTTATAGTTTTTCCTTTTTTTCGCTCTATTTTAGAAATGCTATTTACAGCATTTAATATATCATTTATTTCAAATTCTTTTATCATGATTTTTAAAAAGCTTATGATAGGTTAAATAGACAAAATATAAAATGAATTTTTTGTTTAGAAAAAACTTAATAAAAATGAACATTTATACACAAATATTATTAATTTTTGTATTAATTTATTTCTTTATTCTGGTTTCCACATATCTTTTTCAAAGAAATTTACTGTACCATCCAACAGAAAATAATTATTTTGGAGACAAAATAACTGTTTCTATAGACAAGGTTAAAATAAAAACAAAAGATAACATTGAACTTTCTTCTTGGTTCCACAATAAAAACATTAATGAATATAAGACCGTTCTTTTTTTGCATGGAAATGCAGGATCTTTGGAAAATAGAATTCATAAAATTAATCATTTTAAAGATATAGACATAAACTTTCTTATTATTGCCTGGAGAGGATTTAGCGGAAATAAAGGAAAGCCAACTGAACAAGGTCTTTACGAAGATGCCAGAAGTGCTGTTAGATGGCTAAAAACTAAAGGTGTAAAAGAAAATAATATAATCATTTATGGAGAATCACTTGGCACAGGAGTAGCAGCAGAAATAGCTCAAAACAAAAACTTTGCAGGAATAATTTTGGAGTCACCTTTTACTTCAATGATTGCTGCTGGAAAAGATAAATATCCTTATTTACCTGTTAGATTATTATTAAAAGATAAATATGAAAGTGATAAAAAAATAAAAAATATTAATATCCCAATATTAATTATGCACGGGAAAGTTGATAATATTGTTCCATTTCATATGGGTAAAAAAATGTATGAATTGGCAAATGAACCTAAATATTCTTATTTTTCAGAATATGACGATCATATGATGGAGTATAATCAAAAACTATTAAAAACGCTTAACGATTTTATAACTAGCTTAAATTAAGTCACAATTTAAACAATCTAATTACACACTTAGAAAATAACTTTTAAATATGAAAAAAATATTTTTATATTTTATAATGTTTTTATTGTTTTTTAATATTGGTGGAAATACAGAAGAAGTTACTCCTGTAAAAAATGACTTGGAAGAGGTGTTTAATATAGGAAAAATGGTTTCTCATGATGATAAATTTATTTTGTATTTTAAAACTAGAGATAAGGCAGTATTAGCAAAAGGTGAAGAATTTAATTATATTACCGATTATCCTCAAGATTTATATATTTTATATAATGATACTGGCAAAACTAAAGCCGTAATTACATATGATTGGTTTCCAAAAAAAGTTAAAGAATTAGGTTCAAAACATAATTTACCAGTTTTCCCTGAAGATTATGCTTATTATTTACTTAGTGATAATGAAACATTAATTATGATTAGTGGAATAAAATCAATTAGATCAAATTTTAAATATAATCTTAAAAATAATAAACTTGAAAAACTACCAATCAATAATAATTATAAATTATATATATCTTCGTTATTAAAAAATTGTGGTTATAAAGATATTAATGCAACTTATAAATGTTCTTTTTATAAACCACTAATATCTGAAAATTTAATAAATTAAACTAGTTAATCATTAACGCATTAGAATAGTTTTTTGCATTAAAAATATGAAGATCATCTTCTTTTTCTCCCATACCCAAAGCTATAATTGGCAATCTAAATTTTCTTCCAACCGCCAATAAAATTCCTCCTTTGGCCGTGCCATCTAGTTTTGTCATAATAATTCCTGTAATTGGTGTTATTTTTTTAAACTCTTCCACTTGGTTAATAGCGCTTTGGCCGGTTGTAGCATCTAATATAAGAAATGTTTCGTGTGGTGCTGTTGAGTCTATTTTTTTTACAACTTTTGTTATTTTTTTAAACTCATCCATCAAATTTTTTTTATTTTGTAATCTTCCAGCTGTATCGATAAGCAAATAATCAAATTTATTATTTTTGGCATGTTCTAAAGCTTTATAAGCAACTGAAGCAGGATCGGCTCCTTCTTCAGATTTAATAATATCTGCACCGATTCTTTTTGCCCAAATTTCTAATTGGTTTACTGCAGCGGCTCTAAAAGTATCTGCTGCTCCCAAAACTATTTTTTTATTATTTTTTCTAAAAATTTTACCTAATTTTCCTATCGTGGTAGTTTTTCCTACACCATTCACACCTGCTATTAAAATAACACATGGTTTATTTTCATTAATATTTTCTAATTTTTTTTCAAGAGGTTCCAATATTTCAGAGGCATAATTAGAAAAAATTTTGAAAATCTCATCTTTTCCAGAATTTTTAGGATCTATTTTGGTACTAGTAAATTTTTCTCTTAGTTCTTTTGCAGACTCAACTCCTACATCAGACTGTATTAAAAAATCTTCTAGCTCATTAAGCATACTTTCATCTATTTTTTTTTTAAAAAAAAGATCACTTAAACCAGTGGATAGATTTTTTGAACTTTTGCTTAATCCTAATTTAAAATTTTCAAAAATGCTCATAATTAGATATCAACTGTAATTTTATTAATTTCTGAAACTTTACCTGTCATATAAATATTATTATCTTTTTTCCAATCAATATTTAATAAACCTTCAGCAAATTCTACATCAACATGTTTATCATTTAAATTTAAAGCAGCACCTGAAACTGCTGTAGCACATGCTGCTGTTCCACATGCTTTAGTTAAACCAGCTCCACGTTCCCAGACTTTTACTTTTATACATTTTCTATTTTTAATATTAGCTAGTGTAACATTACATTTTTCAGGAAAATAATTATGATTTTCTATTTTTGGGCCAATTTCTTTTAAATTAAATTGGTTTAAATTATCAACAAAAAAAACTACATGAGGATTTCCAACACTTAAGGAAAAACCTCCTACAAATTTTTTTCCATCAATGTTATTAATTATTATTTGTAAATTTTTATTATCCATTTTTTTTGCTAAAGGTATTTGATTCCACAAAAAATTTGGCTGCCCCATATTTAAACAAACCAAATTTTTATCATTTAATTCTGCTTGTAAAGTTCCTGCTTTTGTTTTTAGTGATATTTTTTTAATTTTTTTTTCTTTCATTAATAAATATGCGACACATCTGCTTCCATTTCCACAAGCAGCAGTTTCATTTCCATCTGAATTGTAAAATTTTAATAAAGGATTGTTATTTTCATCTTTATCAATAAAAATTATTTGATCACAGCCAACATTATTTCTGTCAGAAATTTTAATAATTTGATCTTTAGAAAGAGAAATAGACTTTTGTCTTTTATCAAATATAATAAAGTCATTACCCAGACCATCCATTTTATAAGCTTCTAAATTCTTCATATTTTTAGTTTTATCTTTATTTATTGACTTTTTGAACCTCAATATGTAGTTTCCTGGCTATTCCCGCAAAATAAAGTTTTTGCGGTGCCCTTGGAAACAAGGGGATCGACACTAGTCAGCGAGGGTTCGCCCACTAGTGTAATTTTTGTTGGGATAAATGAATTATGTTTGAAAATTTAACAAGTAAATTTGAAGAAATTTTTAGTTCTTTAAAAAAGGCACCTTCTCTTAATGAAGCTCAGGTCGATGAGGGTATGCGAAAAATTCGCCAGGCTTTATTGGAAGCTGATGTAGCATTACCAGTTGCAAAAGAACTCATAAAAAATATCAAACCAAAAGCAATTGGCCAGGAAATTATTAGATCAACTACCCCAGGTCAGATGATTGTCAAAGTTGTATTTGACGAGGTAGTAAAAATTTTAGGTGATACTAATTCTGAATTAAATTTAAATGCTGTCCCACCTATTTGTTTTATGTTAGTGGGTCTACAAGGATCTGGAAAAACAACTACAGCAGCAAAACTGGCTAAATATTTAGAAAAAAATAATAAAAAAAAATCTTTAATGGTCAGTTTGGATGTCTATAGACCTGCGGCTCAAGAACAATTAAGTATTTTAGGAGAAAAAAATGCAATACAAACATTGCCTATTATTAAAGACCAATTACCGACTGAAATTGTTAAAAGAGCTTTAAATGCAGCAACGATAAGCGGAGTAGATGCCATAATTTTTGATACAGCAGGAAGGACTCAAATTGATCTCTCTATGATGACAGAAATTAAAGAGATCAAATCTATAGCAAATCCAATTGAAACAATTTTAGTTGCAGATTCCCTTACAGGTCAAGTTGCAGTTAACGTTGCGCAAGAATTCAAGAAAGCTGTAGATTTGACAGGAATTATTTTAACTAGAATAGATGGTGATGGAAGAGGCGGCGCTGCCTTAAGTATGAAGTTTGCTACAAATACTCCTATAAAATTTATGGGAACAGGAGAAAAAATTGAACAATTAGATGTTTTTTATCCAGAGAGAATAGCTAACAGAATATTGGGTATGGGCGATGTAGTTTCATTAGTTGAAAAAGCTACTCAAGATCTTGACGAAGAAAAAATTAAGAAAACTGAAGAAAATTTAAAATCAGGATCTTTTTCTATGGAAGATTATTTAAGTCAGCTTAGGCAAATGAAAAAAATGGGAGGCATGGAAGGAGTTTTATCAATGTTACCTGGGGTATCCAAAATAAAAAAACAAATGGATAATGCAAATATAGATGAAAATATTATTAAAGTTAATGAAGCGATTATTCTTTCGATGACAAAGGAAGAAAGATTAAATCCAAAAATTATTAATGGTTCAAGAAAAAAAAGAATTTCTGAGGGTTCAGGAGTAGATCCTGCCACTATCAATAAGTTGTTAAAACAATTTAAAATGATGACCAATATGATGAAAAAAATGTCAAAGGGTGATCAAAAAGGTGGAATGCCTTCGGAAATATTTAATCAATTAAAATAAAGGATAGATATGCTTAAAATTAGATTATCAATGGGTGGTACAAAAAAAAGACCAGTTTATAAAATTGTAATAGCAGATAGTAGATTTCCAAGAGATGGAAGATTTATTGAAAAAGTAGGATTTTTTAATCCACTATTACCTAAAACCAAAAAAGAAAGAGTTAATCTGGAAGTAGAAAGAATAAAACACTGGGTAAGCAAAGGGGCTAAACCAACTCTAAGAGTATCTAGAATATTAGGTGAAGCAGAAATTTATCCAATGCCTCCTAAAGGAAACAATCCTTTTAAGGCGATACCAAAAAAAGATAGAAAAAAAGAAAAATCAGAAGATAGTAAATCTACAACTGAAGCACCAAAAACAGAACCTAAAAAGGCAGAAGCAAAGAAAGAAGCACCAAAGGCAGCGGCAGCAAAAACAGAACCTAAAAAGGAAGAAGCAAAGAAAGAATAAATGTGGACAGCAAGAGTATTTACTTTGTATCCTGAATTATTTCCAGGTCCATTGAATAGTGGTCTTTATAAGAAAGCGTTAAATAAAAAAATATGGTCTCTTCAAGTAATAAACATAAGAGATTATGCAAAAGATAAACATAAAACTGTTGACGATACACCATTTGGTGGAGGAAGCGGCATGGTCATGAAAGCAGATGTTATAGCTAGTGCTTTAGATAAAAATGTGTCAAATAAAAAAGAACGAATAATTTATTTATCACCAAAGGGAAAAAAATTTGATCAAACCTACGCAAAAAAATTAATGAATAATAATTTAAATATTCTTTGTGGACACTTTGAAGGAATAGACGAAAGAATACTTGAATCAAGAAATATAGAAGAAATTAGTATTGGAGATTTTGTTTTATCAGGAAGTGAGGTAGCTGTTTTTGTTGTTATCGATACAATTGTAAGATTACTCCCTGGAGTTCTTGGAAATCATGATTCATTATCTGAAGAATCGTTTGAAAATGGTTTGCTTGAATATCCTCAATATACAAAGCCACAAAAATGGGAAGGAAAAGAGGTTCCTCAAGTACTATTAACAGGAAATCATAAGAAAATTAAGGACTGGCGTTTAATTCAATCAGAGAGTATAACACGACGCCGACGACCTGATTTATGGAAAAAATATAAAAAAAAGAAATGAAAAATATAGAAGAAATAAATAGAGCTAACCTCAAAAAAATTTTAGAAAAAAGGAAGATCCCTGAATTTTTTTCTGGGGACACTATTAAAGTTGGTGTAAGAATTTCTGAAGGTAAGAGAGAAAGAATTCAATATTTTGAAGGTGTATGTATTGCAAAGAAGAATCGCAATATTAATTCTTCTTTTACAGTACGTAAAATATCCTTTGGCGAAGGTGTAGAAAGAACATTTGCTTTGTATAGTCCTATTATTGGATCAATAAAAGTTGTAAGATCTGGAAAAGTCAAAAGGGCAAAATTATATTATTTAAGAGATAGGAAAGGTAAGTCAGCAAGAATAACTGAAAAAATTAAGAAAAGTATTGGTATAGATATTTCTGAGCAAGTTAAAGATGAACAAACAATAAATGAAACCAAAACTGTTGAAGCAATAGATAAAACTGAAACTAAAAAAGAAGAACCAAAAAAAGCAGCTTCTAAAATAGAGCCAGAAGTATTAATTAAAAAAAAAGAACTAAAAAAAGAAAAAAAATAATTTTTTTTTATAATGGCCCAGACACTTTACGACAAAATTTGGAATGAACATATTGTACATCAACAGGAAGATGGAACAACTTTACTATATGTTGACAGACATTTAATACACGAAGTTACCAGTCCGCAGGCATTCGAAGGATTAAGATTAACAAAAAGAAAAGTAAGACGTCCCGATCTTACTTTGGCAGTCGCTGACCATAATGTACCTACAACTGATAGAACAAAAGGTATAGATGATCAAGAATCAAAAATACAAGTTCAAGCTTTAGAAAAAAATTGTAAAGAATTTAAAATTGAACTTTTTGATATGAAAGATAAACGCCAAGGAATTGTTCATATTATAGGACCAGAACAAGGATTTACTCAACCAGGTACGGTAATAGTATGTGGCGATAGTCATACAGCAACACATGGTGCTTTTGGAGCATTAGCTTTTGGTATAGGAACTTCTGAAGTTGAGCATGTTTTAGCTACACAAACTTTGATGCAAAAAAAATCAAAAAATTTTTTAATAAACGTTTCAGGTAAATTACCTCTTGGAGTTACTTCAAAGGACGTAATTTTACAAACTATCGGCAAAATAGGTACTGCAGGAGGAACAGGGGCCGTAATAGAATATGCCGGATCTGTGATTGAAAGTTTGAATATTGAACAACGTATGACGATTTGTAATATGTCAATTGAAGCTGGTGCGCGAGCAGGCTTAATTGCACCAGATAAAAAAACTATAGAGTATTTAAAAGGTAAACCTAAATCTCCGAAAGGAGAAAACTGGAATAAAGCCGAGGAATATTGGTCAAAACTTAAATCAGATACAGATGCAAAATTTGACAAGACTGTAGAAATTAAAGGAGAAAATATTTCTCCGATGGTGACTTGGGGAACTTCTCCCCAAGATGTGGCTCCTGTTACAGGTGTAATTCCAGATCCAGCAAAAGAAAATGATAAAGATAAAAAAGCATCTATGAATCGATCGTTAGATTATATGGGCCTTAAACCAAATACAAAAATAACTGATATTAAAGTAGACAGAGTTTTTATTGGCAGCTGTACCAATGGAAGAATTGGAGATTTAAGAGAAGCAGCTAAAATTGTTGTAGGAAAAAAAATTGCTAATCACGTTAGTGCAATGATAGTTCCCGGGTCAGGACTTGTTAAAGAACAAGCGGAGCAAGAAGGAATAGATAAAGTATTTTTAAATGCCGGTTTTGAATGGAGAGAACCTGGATGTTCAATGTGTTTAGCTATGAATGCTGACAAACTTAATCCAAAAGAAAGATGTGCTTCTACATCAAATAGAAATTTTGAAGGACGCCAAGGGCGAGGAGGACGCACACATCTTGTTAGCCCTGCTATGGCAGCTGCTGCTGCAATTCATGGACATTTAACTGATGTAAGAAAATTTAAATGAAAAAATTTAATATTTTAAAAAGCATACCTGCATATTTACCAATGATCAATGTGGATACTGATATGATAATCCCCAAACAGTTCTTAAAAACTATAAAAAGAAGTGGGCTTGGAAAAAGTTTATTTTTTGAAATGCGTTACGATAATAATGGAAAAAAAATTAATGAATTTGTTTTAAATAAACATCCCTACGATAAATCTTCTATTTTGTTAGCAGGAAAAAATTTTGGGTGTGGCTCATCAAGAGAACATGCTCCGTGGGCACTATTGGATTTTGGTATTAATTGTATAATAAGCACAAGCTTTGCAGATATTTTTTATAATAACTGTTTTAAAAATGGTATGTTGCCAATAGTTTTAAAACAAGAAAATATTGAAGAACTTATAAAATATTCTGAAAGAAAAGAAAATATAGAAATTGATCTAGAGAATCAAGAAATTACATTTGGTAATAACAAAATTAATTTTGATATAGATCTATTTAAAAAAAAATGTTTGCTAGAAGGACTTGATGATATTTCAATATCATTAGAAAATACAAAAAAAATATCTATTTATGAAGAAAAAATTAATAAGACTAAACCTTGGATGAATTAAAATGATTAAAATTAAAAAAAGAAAAATTTTACTTTTACCAGGAGATGGAGTGGGACCAGAAGTTATTTCAGAGGTTAAAAAAATAATTGACTGGTTTAACAAAAAAAAATCATTGGACTTTCAAGTAGATCAAGATTTGGTTGGTGGAGCGTCATACGAAAAACATAAAAATCCAATTACAGATGAGGTTTTTTATAAAGCTCTAGAGGCAGAGGCTGTGATTTTGGGAGCAGTTGGAGGTCCTAAGTGGGATAATTTAGAATTTTCCAAAAGACCTGAGAGAGCATTATTAAAGTTAAGAAAAGAACTAAAATTATTTGCAAATCTAAGACCAGCAATTTGTTTTAAACAATTGGTTGATGCTTCAAGTTTAAAACCAGAAATTGTTTCTGGTTTAGATATTATGATTGTAAGAGAACTTACCGGAGGTATATATTTTGGGGAACCTAGAGGCATAAAACCTATAGAGAATGGAGAAAGAAAAGGTGTTAATACTCACATATATACAAGCAGCGAAATCATTAGAGTTTGTAAAGTAGCTTTTGAACTTGCTCGAAAAAGAAATAAAAAAGTTACCTCATGTGAAAAGTCTAACGTTATGGAAGCAGGTGTGCTTTGGAGAGAAGAAGTTCAGAAAGTTAAAGATAATGATTATCCAGAGATTGAATTAAATCATATGCTTGCGGATAATTGTGCTATGCAATTACTAAGAAATCCAAAACAATTTGATGTAATAGTAACAGATAATTTATTCGGAGACATGTTGTCTGATGAAGCTGCTATGTTGACTGGATCACTTGGTTTGTTACCTTCAGCTTCTTTGGGAGCTAAAGACAAGAATGGAAAAATGAGATCTATGTATGAACCTGTTCATGGATCGGCTCCTGATATTGCAGAAAAAAATGTAGCTAATCCAATAGCAAGTATACTGAGCTTTTCAATGGCTTTAAGGTATTCTCTAAACCTAGAAAAAGAAGCAGATAATCTAGATCAAGCTGTTCAAAAAGTTCTTGATGATGGCTTAAGGACAAAAGATATTTTATCAAAAGGCAAAAAAGAAGTATCCACATCACAAATGGGGGATGCAATAATTTCAAAACTTAAATAGTATCTGGTTCAATGAATATAAAAAATGTAGTAGTCATTGGCTCTGGAACAATGGGAAGCGGTATTGCAGCTCAACTATGTAATGCAAATATTCCAGTAACTTTATTAGACCTAAAGACAGAAATTTCGGAAAAAGCAAAAAAAAGAATTTTTGAATCTAGACCTCCGCTATTAGTAGATAAGAGAAAAATTGATAATATAAAAACAGGCAATATCGAAGAAGATTTCAATATTGTTAAAAAGGCGGACTGGGTTGTTGAAGCGGTGGTTGAGAGAATAGATATCAAGCACAATCTTTACGAAAAAATATTAAAAACAAGAAAAAAAGATTCGATAATTTCATCAAATACATCCACAATTCCTCTAAAAGTTTTGTCAGCAAAAATGTCGGATGAAGACAAAAAAGACTTTTGTATTACTCACTTTTTTAATCCAGTGAGGTACATGGGTTTATTAGAGATTGTTAGCGAAACTATAAACGACACTAAAAAAATAAATTTTTTAAAAAATTTTTGTGAAGATAGTTTAGGAAAAGGTGTGATTATCTGTAAAGACACACCAGGTTTTTTAGGCAACAGAGTTGGTGTTTATGCTATGCAAGTGGCAATGATGGAAGCTATCAAGATGAAACTAGGCATAGAAGAAGCGGATGCAGTTTTTGGAAGACCTATGGGCATTCCTAAAACGGGAGTTTTTGGTTTATATGATTTAATCGGTATCGATTTAATGGCTGACGTTTTAAAAAGTTTTGTAAAAGAATTACCAAAATCTGATGTCTTTCATGAAGTTGCTCAAGAGATTCCATTAGTAAAAAATTTAATTGAAACTGGTTATACCGGCAGAAAAGGAAAAGGCGGATTTTATAGAATGAACAAAAAAGATGGAAAGAAGATACTAGAGGCGATTAATTTAAGTAGCAAAGATTACTTTCCTTCTAAAAAAATTGATCTTGATATTGATGAAAAAGTAAATTTAAAAACACTTGTTTCAAGAAACGATAAATATGGCAAATATGCTTGGTCAGTGATTTCAAAAATTATTCTTTATGCATCTTCTTTAGTTCCTAATGTAACAAAAGATTATAATAATATTGATGAAGCAATGAGACTTGGTTTTAATTGGACAAAAGGACCTTTTGAGATGCTCGAAGAACTTGGAGTAAGGTTTTTTGTAGAAAAAGACACCCAATTAAAAATAAATAAATTTATAAAAGAACTTTATGATAAAAAAACTGAAACTTTTTATGGAAAAAGACAAATTTATACAAATTTAGAAACTTTAGGAAAAGTAAAGCAATCAGCAAAAATCAATAAAGATAATAAGTCAGCTCTTACATACGACCACAAAGATTATAAAATTGTAGAATTTAAAACTAAAGCTAATACTTTAGATTATGATTCAATGGATGCATTAAAAAACGCATCCGATAAAAATATGATCATTATTAATGAGGGTATGCAATTTTCAGCAGGTGTTAATTTGAATTATGTTATGGATTTTGCTAAAGAAAAAAATTGGAAGGCAATTGAAAAGTTTATTCATCATTTTCAGATGACCTGTAAACAATTAAAATATTCTAATAATGTGGTTGTTTCTGCACCTTCAGGCTTGGCTTTGGGAGGTGGCTTTGAGGTTTTAGTTCAAAGTGATTATGTTGTTGCGCACACTAACATTGTTACAGGATTAGTCGAAACTCTTGTAGGATTAATACCTGCGGGAGGAGGAACTACAAATATGTTGTGGAGATGGATGCAAACTCAAGAAGCTAAAAAAGACTTGGATTTTGCACCACAAAAAGTATTTGATATTATTGGCTATGGTAAGACGGCCACTTCACCAATGGAAGCAATGCCCTATAAGTTTTTATTAGAAAAAGATAAAAGCATTATGAATAGAAACAAGCTACTTTCAGCTTCTCAGGATTTAATAAATGAGAAAAAAAATGGGTATAAACCTCCAAAACAACCCACTTTTAAGTTATCAGGAAGCCAAGTTAGAGGTAAAATGTTCCAAACACTTGAAAAACTTTTTAAAGAAAAAAAAATTTTGGAGCATGGATTGACAGTAGGAAAAAAATTAGCTTTTGTATTAAGTGGAGGCAATACAACAGTAAATAAAGAATTATCTGAAGATGATATGTATGCTTTAGAGCTGGAAGCATTTGTTCAGCTTATTCAAATGGAAAAAACTCAAGCGAGAATTAAACATACGCTTTCAACAGGAAAACCCTTGGTAAATTAATGGCAACTTATAGAGCTCCAGTAGATGATATGATGTTTCTCTTCGAAAAGTTGAGAGATAATTCTCATTACAATTCACTTGAAAAATATAAGGAAGTTAATCCTGATCTTGCGAAAGATATTTTGGAACAAGCAGCAAAGTTAACTGAAAATTTAATATTACCTTTAGCAAAAGTTGGAGACGAAACACCTGCTAAATTAGAAAATGGAATAGTAAGAACTCCACCAGGATATAAAGAAGCTTACAAAAAATTTATTGAAGATGGATGGGTTTCACTATCTTGTGATCCGGAATATGGTGGTCAAGGAATGCCCAAGACTATTAGTTCATTTTTTGACGAAATGCTATCTGCGGCTAGTCTTTCATTCAAACTTTATAGTGAGCTCAGTATTGGAGCATATAATTGTATACTTCACCATGGCAATGATTCTATAAAGAAAAAATTTCTTCCTAATATGGTTAAAGGTACTTGGAGTGGAACAATGTGTTTAACGGAACCAGTTTGTGGAACAGACTTAGGATTATTAAAAACAAAAGCTGTAGAACAGTCAGATGGTACGTATAAATTAACTGGGCAAAAAATATTTATAACTTCAGGAGATCAAGATCTAACCGAAAATATTATTCATCTAGTTCTTGCCAGAACCTCTGATGCACCAGCAGGAACAAAAGGAATTAGTTTATTTATAGTACCCAAAATTCAAGTTAAAGAAGATGGATCTTTAGGACCAAGAAATAGAGTTTCAACTAATTCAATTGAAAGTAAAATGGGAATTAGGGGATCTGCTACATGTGTCTTAAATTTTGAGGATTCTGTTGGGCATATGATTGGGCCCAAAAATAAAGGGTTGAGCTCAATGTTTACTATGATGAATTTAGAAAGAATTGTTGTGGGTCTTCAAGGATTGGGAATATCAGAAATTGCATACCAAAATGCCTTAAACTATTCAAAAGAAAGAAAACAAGGAAAATCTCATAATAGTAAAACAAAAAATGGAGCAGATCTAATTATTGATCATGCTGATATTAGAAGATCACTATTAAATATGAAGTCAATTATAGAAGGTGAAAGAGCTTTAAGTTTTTGGTTAGCTCAACAAACTGAAGTTAGCTTGCATCACAAAGACAATAAAATTAGAGAAGAAGCTTTAGACTTTGTTTCTCTAATGACACCAGTTGTTAAGTCATTATTTACTGATATGGGAATGGAAATTACAAGTGAAGCTATGCAAATTTTTGGCGGATATGGTTATACAAAAGATCAAGGTATAGAACAGCTTTACAGGGACAATAGGATTACGCCAATATATGAAGGAACAAACTCTATTCAGGCGATTGATTTAGTTTTTAGAAAACTTGTGAATAAAGATAAAGATGTTATTGGACGTTACGTAAAATTAATCGAAGAAGAAATTAAAAAAAATAAAAACCAAGATAAAATTAAACCATTGGTCAAAAAATTAGATGAATATTTAAAAATAACAATAAATTTTACAAATTGGATCAAAGACAAAATGAAAAATTCCAAGGACGATGTAAGTGCAGCCTGCAACGATTATTTAAAAGTACTGGGTTTAATTGCATTAGCATATTCGTGGCTGAAGGTTTTGGATGTTAGTTACAAAGAATTAAACAATAACAAAAAGTTTTTTGAAGATAAAATTGAAACTGCTAATTTTTTCTTTAATCGAGTTTTACCTAGAATAGACTCTCATTATAAGTCTGCTATTTCAGGAAGTAGCTATATAATGAATTTTAAATTTAATTAATTAAAATCTTTCCAAAACCACAGAGTGTTTAATTTGTGTAGATGATATTTTCCAATGTTTTTTAAGCAATAAAGTTGATTGCTCTTTTCCATGAAGGATGAAATCAAATTTTTCATAAAATCGAATTGCCCAAGTAGCATTTTTCCAAGTGCCTACCAATAAACGAGAATTCTGATTTTTTTTTAATAAATATTCAAGCAACGCACTTCCCGCTCCTTTGTTCTGGAAGGAAGTTAAAGTATAAGCATGTCTTATAAGAATAACATCTTTTACTTCTTGAATTCCCATCACCCCGATCAACGTATTATTACTATGATAACCATACATACGAATACCGTCATCAAATTCATCAATTAATTCCTGTTTTGACATGTATGGTTCATTCCAACAATCATTAGGGATTACTCCTTTATATCTCAAGGAAGCATTATTAATAATATAGAGAATTTTGGAAGTATCAGTTTTTTTGTATTCACTTATCATTTATCCCATAGTAAATGGGTCTGACATAGGTTTGTCAGAAGTATTAAACCACGTGGTTTTAATTCTTGTGTAATCTTTTATTGATTCAATTCCCGCCTCTTTGCCGTATCCACTATCTTTCATTCCTCCAAAAGGTGCAGATGGTGATATTAGTCGGTAAGTATTAACAAATGTAATTCCTGCACGTATTGCTTTTGAAACTCTTAAGCCTCTTCCTAAATCTTTTGTGTAAACTCCAGAAGATAGACCATATTGATTATCATTCATTTTATTAATGACCTCATCTTCAGTTTCGAATTTCATTACTGATAAGATTGGACCAAACAATTCATTTTCAGCTACAGGAAGGTTATGATTTTCACATTCTATTATTGTAGCAGGGAAATAATATCCTTTATTTGATAGGTTGTGCCTTTCTCCCCCACATTTTATTTTTCCACCTTGATCTACCGTAAGCTTTATATTTTTTTCTATTATTTCTAGCTGTTTTAAACTGTTCAAAGGACCCATTTGCGTGTCAGTAGCCATTGGATCACCTAGCTTTATTTTTTTTGCACGATTAACTAATTTATCTAAAAAATTGTTATAAATATTTTTTTGTAAATACAATCTAGATCCAGCTATACAGCTTTGACCACTTGCTCCAAAAATGCCTGCTGTAATTCCATTTAACGCGTTTTCTTGATCAGCATCTTCAAATACTGCGACAGGACTTTTTCCTCCTAGCTCTAAACTAACTTGTGATAAGTTTTCTGCAGAATTTTTAATAATATGTCTTGCTGTTTCTGGTCCTCCTGTAAAAGCAATTCTCTCAACATTTTTATGAGTGGTTAGTGCTTTTCCACAAGGTTCACCAAATCCTGATACAACATTTACAACTCCTTTTGGTATTCCAGTTTTTTCTATTAATTTTGCAAATTCAAACATAGTTGCTGGCGCTAATTCGGAAGATTTAATTACAACTGTATTTCCCATCGCTAATGCAGGTGCAAGTTTAACTGCGGTTAGCAACATTTGAGAATTCCATGGGATAATTGCTGCAATAACACCAATAGGTTCTCTAGTTGTGATTACTTGCATGTTGGGTTTATCAATAGGTAAAACAGTTCCTTCAACTTTATCTGTTAAACCTGCAAAATAATCATAATACTCAGCAATGTAATTAGCTTGTGTTTTGGTTTCTCTAAAAAGTTTTCCAGTATCTATCGTTTCTATTTTTCCTAGTAGTTCAGCATTTTCTCTTAATTGATTTGCAATAGCTTTTAGATAATTAGCTCTTTCTTTGGGCATTAATTTTGGCCATTTTCCCTCAAAAGCTTTTTGAGCTGCTTCAACTGCTTTATTTACATCTTTAGCGCTTGCTTCAGGAACAATCGCCCACGGTTCATTATTTTCTGGATTTAAAGTTTTGAAAGTTTTCTTATTTTCAGCATCAACCCATACACCGTTGATATACATTTTATATTCTTTAAGTTTAGCCATTATGTAGATCTATAAATTTTTTAAATGTGATATTAACATCATCGGCACATTCTATACTACAGAGATGTTTTCCTTTCTTTATTTCAATAAAGTTACTTCCTTTGATCATTTTACTCAAATTTTTGGACATTTCAGGAGTAGACCCTATATCATTTTCTCCAGTAGTTATAAGAGTATTAACGTCAATTTTTTTTAACATATTGTCATCGTCAATATAGTTAACAAAAATATCGTAACATTTTAAAAAATCTAAACGTTTATTTTTATCTAAAATCGAATAAATTTTTTTATAAATATGAGGATTCTTTTTTATAAATTTTTCTGATAACCATCTTCTTAGCGCAGTATGTTTAGATGCTGGTTTATCCATTTTAGCTACTTCAAATCTATTTTTAACAATTCTTATTTGATTTTCAGTTCTTTTATATATTGAACCATGAATTATTAAGGAACTTAGCTTATCATAATGTTCAGAAGCAAAATGTCTGGCAATAAGAGATCCCAATGAAAAACCAATTAAATGAATTTTATTAAGGTTTAATTCCTCAAGTAACCTAATCAATTGTTTTGTGAAGTCTTCAAAACTAATTTTGGATTTTTTTAAAGGTGTTTGTCCGTGACCTAACAAATCATATATTAGAGTATTATAATTTTTAAAATAATTAATTTGTGGCTCCCAAATTTCCTTGGTTAAACCGACGCCATGTATGAATACAATTGGATTTTTTTCATTAATTTTGTTGAAAGAATAAGATGTACCAAAGGAGTCGACTTTTGACATTGAATTTATTTTGGGTTTTTAATTCCCATTTCTTTCATATCCTGGTATCGGTCTCCAGTTCTAGCGTGTGCTCTACCTCCTGGAGATCCTCCAATAGCAATAACGATTTCATCAGGGCATGGTGCATCTTGAATGTTGAATTCATGGGTTAAATAATAAGGTCTTAATCCACTGTCTGTTTTGTGCATCATTGGAATAGAAATTTTACATCCAGCAGGACCCCTTGTGTTTGTAAAACTTAGATAAGATGTTCCCGCTACTGCATCTCTAAATTTATTTCCAAATCTTAATGTATGAATAAATGCTGAAGCGTGTTCTATCTCGCCTTTTATACCAACTACTCCAGCTTTACCGTAGGCCAAAATTTTGTCTCCAGAACCTATTTCTTTTATAAGTTCGGGAACCAAAATATCACCAAGTTTGGGAGCTAGCGCAAGAATTTCAGGTTTTAGATCTTCGACAAAACCTCTATCTATCCATGGGTTTTTTATTACAGCAGCAACTGAAACAAGTAAAACAGGCGTCTTTGCTTTTTTTCCACCTTCAATAAAAGTTTTATCAACAAACTTTGCAAATTTTCTTAAATTTAAATCCATTTTTAGCTCGCTTGTTTTACCACAGTTTTATCCAAATTTATTTTTGGAATCACTGCATCATTAAAAAGTTTAATACTTCTCATAGTATCTTCATGCTTTACACCAGGCATGCTAGACCATACCTGTAAATTTTGAAGATTAAGTTCTGATTGTAATTCTTTAATTTTTTCAACTACATAATCTGGAGTACCGAAGAGCATGTTCCTTTTATGTAAAAAATCATAATTTAATAAATCTAGTTTTCCCTTAGTTTTAGGAAGTTCTTCGTCAGGATCCATGTGATTACCTAAACCTCTCCAATGACAAACCCATCTCATATAATTTACCATTTGTTCTCCAGCCAATTTTTTTGCATCTTCCATGGTTTCCGCAACAAACATATCTCTAACCAAAGAAATTCCCTCTCCCAAAGGAACATCTCTTTTTTCAGTTTCAGATTTTGCATTTTTGTATATTTCAAATCTTTTTTTCAAAGTTTTAACTGTAGGGATCCACATTATACAATTAATTCCATTTTTTGCTGCCCATTCAATAGATCCTGTAGAATCCACTACTTGCCATAGTGGGGGATGAGGTTTTTGGTATGGTTGAGGAATTACGCTTATTTTTTTTATTTGATTAGTTTTTAAATCTACAAATTCTTCATTAGGTGGGCTCATATCGTGCTGCCAAATAAAGTTAGGCGAAGGATAAGTATAAAATTCACCTTTATGATCAAAAAACTTTTTAGTCCAAGCTTTTTTCATAATAGCTAATGTTTCTTGAAACAATCTTTTATTTTTTGCTTGATCTTTTAAATCTGATTCTATGTTCATGTGAACTGCTTCTCTTCCATAAACACCTCTACCTATTCCAACTTCTACTCTTCCATTAGAAAGATGATCTAATGCTGCAATATCTTCAGCTAACCTTATTGGATTCCAAAAAGTAATAACATTACAAGCCTGTCCTAATCTTATTTGATTTGTTCTTGCAGCAACATCTGTACACATCATTAAAGGATTAGGTTGAGATTCCATTCCTTCATGATTAAAATGATGTTCTGTAAACCAAATAGAACTCCAATTATTTTTATCACAGTAAATAGCTATGTCTCGAGCATTGTCCAAAATTTCTGTGTATGGCTTCTTTTTCCAATTGGTAATATTACAAAAATACCCAATCTTCATCAGCAACTCCTTAAAAACTTAAGTCGACCGATCCCACTTTCGTAATAACGATGAGTTATGTATCGCCTTGATTAACATAGAATAAGTTAGCAATGAGTAGAATGCAACGATTTTAAAATAGAGTTAATAAACTATTTATGCTAGTTTTTTCGCCTTTAATTTAAATCTTTAGAAATAAATATGGAATATCAAAGCTCTCTTCATAAAAAATTACATTCTGGTAATTTTGTATTTACTGCGGAAACTACTCCCCCAGACGCGTCTGATAAAGAGGTTCTTCTAAAAAAAATTGAACCATTGAAAGATATAGCTGACGCAATAAATGTAACAGACAGCCCTGGTGCAAAAGTACATATGTCAGCTCTTACAGCAGCTATTATTTTAGCTCAAAATAATATTGATCCAATATTGCAATTGACTGTTCGCGATCGTAATCGTTTAGCTATCCAAGGAGATTTAGTTGGAGCTTCTGCTTTAGGTGTTCATAATATTCTTTGTCTGTCTGGAGATGACCCCAAGGTTGGTGATCAACCCGAAACAAAACCTGCTAAAGATATTGATAGTAAAACTTTAGTTTTAACAGCCAATATGATGAGAAAAGATAAAAAATTTCCATCAGGACGAGTTATTGATCCGGCACCCAAATTATTTATAGGAGGAGCTGAAGTTCCTACTAAAGGTAAACCAAATGTAGAAAAAATTTTAGGAAAAATTAAAAATGGAATTGATTTTTTTCAAACTCAATATGTTTTTGAAACAAAAAAATTAAAAGAATATATGAAAGTTTTGGAAGATGCAGGAGTTTTAGAAAAAACATCATTTTTAATTGGTCTAGGTCCATTCTCTTCAGCAAAAAGTGCAAAATGGATGAATGACAACTTATTTGGAGTAGATGTTCCTGATGAAATTGTTAAAAGATTGGAGCAGGCAAAAGATCAGAAAGAAGAGAGTAAAAAAATTTGTCTTGAATTAATTCAGATTTTTCGCGAAATTAAGGGGGTAAAAGGGATTCACCTAATGGGACATAAAAAAGAAGAAGTAATTGCAGAAATTATAAAAGAATCTAAAATAAGTTAATTTGTTATGAGTCATTACGATAAAAATCTAAATAAAAATAATGCGAATTTTGTTCCATTAACACCTTTGTCTTTTCTTGAAAGAGCGAAGGATATTTATCCAAATTACGAGGCATTAGTTTACGAAGATAGAAAATATACTTGGTCTGAAATTTATAAGAGATGCATTAAATTTGCCAGCGCACTAGAAAAAATCGGAATTACCAAGGGAGATACAGTTTCTGTTATGGCATGTAATACTCCTGAAATTTTTGAAGCACACTATTCAGTTCCTATGACCGGAGGAGTGCTTAATACAATCAACATAAGATTAGATGCCAAAACAGTAGGATATATTTTAGAGCATAGCGATGCAAAGGTATTAATTGTAGATAGACAATTTCACGAAGTAGTAAAAAAAGCATTAAGTATAATAAAAAAAAAAATTATTATTATAGATATAAATGACAAATACGCAGACCAATCTAAATTGAAAAAGATCGGGGATTTAGAATATGAAACATTTCTAAATACAGGAGATGAAAATTATATTTGGAAAAAACCCGAAGATGAATGGCAAGCTATTTCATTAAGCTATACATCAGGTACTACTGGCAATCCAAAAGGAGTTGTATATCACCATAGAGGCGCATACTTAATGTCCACTGGCAGTGCGGTTGCGTGGAACATGCCAAATAGATTAAATTTTTTATGTATTGTTCCCATGTTCCATTGTAATGGATGGTGTTATCCTTGGACAATTCCAATGTTAAATGGAAAAACGATTTGCCTTAGGAATATAGTTATTAAAAAAATTTTTGATTTGATCGAAAAACATAATGTAACTCATTTTGGAGGAGCACCAATTGTTTTAAATATGATAACAGGTGCAGCTGAAAGCGAAAGAAAAAAACTAAAAAATAAGGTTTATGTATTAACTGCTGGAGCTCCACCTCCAAGTATTATTTTTAAGAAAATGAAAAATCTCGGTTTTGAAGTAATGCATGTTTATGGATTAACAGAAACTTACGGACATATCACGCAGTGTGCATGGAACGAACAGTGGAATGATTTTGATGAAGAAAAACAAAACGAGATTAAAGCAAGGCAAGGAGTAAGATATCCTAATACCGAAGGCGTTGATGTTATGGATCCAGAAACTATGAAACCAGTTCCTAGGGATGGAAAAACAATGGGTGAAATAATGATCAGAGGAAATATTGTAATGAAAGGTTATTATAAAGACAAAGAAGCTACAGATAAAGCAATGAAAGATGGCTGGTTTCATTCTGGAGATTTAGCGGTTATTCATCCAGATGGTTATGTAAAAATTCAAGATAGATCAAAAGATATAATTATTACTGGTGGAGAAAACGTTTCATCTATTGAAATAGAAAATACACTAGCAAAACATCCTTCGGTATCCATTGCTGCAGTAGTATCAAAACCTGATGAAAAATGGGGAGAAGTGCCTTGCGCATTTATTGAAACTGTAAAAGATAAGCCAGTTACAGAAAAAGAATTAATTAGTTTTTGCAAAGAAACTTTAGCAAGTTTTAAAGTCCCAAAAAAAATAGAATTTTGTGAATTACCAAAAACATCAACAGGAAAAATTCAAAAATTTGAATTAAGAAAGAAAGCTAAGGAGATCAACTGAATTTTGAAGTAGACCAAAAAGATGTTTTTGCATCTACTGGTGGATTAAATTTTGATATTAATAAACCAGTAATTGTTTTGATGCACGGTAGTGGCCTTACCCACATAGTTTGGTCTTTGCATGAGCAATTTTTAACAAAAGCAGGTTACAGTGTTTTATCTTTAGATTTGCCTGGACATGGTAATTCTGAAGGACCTGCAATAAAATCAATTGAAGGAATATCTCAGTGGATTAAAAAATCTATGGAAAAATTAAAAATTAATGAAATTTCATTTGTAGGACATTCTCAAGGCTGTTTGGTTGGACTTGAATTTGCTTCACATTTTCCAAAATTAATTAAAAGTTTAGTTCTTGTCGGGGGATCCTACGAGCTACCTGTAAATCCAGCTTTAATTGATTATGCAGATGGTGGTGATATGAAATCTGTAGAGCTTATGATGAAATGGGGTTATGAAGGAGTAAAAAAATTTATTGGAGGAAATCCAGTTCAAAAAATTATTAATTCACCCAGGCAAGTTCAAGAAGGATTAGCAGTTGATCTTAGAGCTTGCAATGATTACAAAAATGGTTTGAAAGCTGCGGCAAATATAACATGTCCCACACTATGTATATTAGGGGATAAGGATAAAATGGTTCCAATAGAAAAAGGAAAAAAAATGTCTGAAAGTATTAAAAATTCTCAATTAGAAGTACTGAAAGAATGTGGCCATATGATTATATTTGAAAAAGCTTTTGAAATGAGAGAAATTGTAAAAAATTTTATAATAAAAAATCATAAATAGTGATGAAGAAATTTTACATTGCAAAGACAAGAAGGTTAAGAGGGACTCCTTTTTCTAGCAGAATAGAGAGTCAAGGTTTAACTGCTTATACGACTTATAATCATATGCTTTTACCAGCAGCATTTGAAGGTACTGAAAAAGAATATTTTCATTTAAAAGAAAATGTTCAGGTTTGGGATGTAGCTGCTGAAAGACAGGTTCAAATAGTAGGAAAAGATTCTGCAAAATTAGTTCAATTAATGACTTGTAGAAATCTTTCAAAGTCAAAAGTTGGAAAATGTTATTATGCTCCGATAATTGATGAACAAGGAAAAATGATCAATGATCCTATTATTTTAAAATTAAACGAAAAAAAGTGGTGGATATCATTAGCAGATTCCGATGTGGGACTTTACGCCAAAGGCCTAGCAAGTGGTTTAAAACTAGAAGCAGAAATTAGCGAACCAGATGTAAATATATTAGCTGTTCAAGGTCCAAAATCATTTAAATTAATGGAAAAAATTTTAGGTAAAAAAATAACCGAACTTAAATTTTTCACTTTTGATTATTTCCTTTTTAAAGGAAGTAAATTTTTTATAGCTCGTTCAGGATGGTCCAAACAAGGTGGATACGAAATCTATATAGAAAATAGAGAAGTTGGACTAAATTTATATGATGAACTATTTTCAGCAGGTGAAGAATTTAATGTAAAGCCAGGTTGCCCAAACTTAATCGAAAGAATAGAAAGTGGGCTTTTATCATGTGGTAATGATTTTGATTATGAAGATAATCCCTATGAGTGTGGTTTTGATAAATATATAGATATAGAGTCCGATATTAATTATTTAGGGAAAAAATCTTTAATTAAAATTTCGAGAGAAGGCATCAAAAGAAAACTTATGGGTGTTAAAATAGATTTAGATAAAATTGAAATGGAGGAGGAACGACTTCTCCAAAATAAAAAAAGCATAGTAGGCTATTTAAGATCAGCGGTTTATTCACCTCATTTTAAGAAAGTGGTGGGAATTGCAATGATTGAAAAAGAATATTGGGACAAAAAAACTCCTTTTGAATTGGAAATTAATGGTAAAAAAAGCAAAGGTTCAATTTGTGATCTGCCATTAGTCTAGAATTGGTCACAAAACAATAGTAATACTTTAACCTATATGAATATAGCAATTGTTGGAGCGACTGGAAACGTCGGAAGAAAACTTTTAGAAGTTATTGAAAAACTAAATTTCAAATTTAGTGAATTATATCTTATTGCCTCTGACAAAAGTATTGGAAAAAAAATAACTTTTAAAAACAAAACCTATTCTATTGTAGGCCTTAGTGATTTTGATTTTTCAAAAGTAAAAATAGCTTTTTTTTCTGCTGGAAGTGTTATAGCAGAAAAATGGGCACCTATCGCAGCGAAAAAGACAATTGTAATTGATAATTCGAAATACTTTAGGATGGATAAAGAAATTCCTCTAGTAGTTCCTGAAGTTAATTCAAATGCATTGGAGAAATATAAAAACAAAAATATTATTGCTAATGCTAATTGTTCAACTATTCAATTGGTTTTGGCTTTAAAACCTTTGCATGATCAATTTAAAATTAAAAGAGTAATTGTTTCAACTTATCAATCAGTATCAGGAGCAGGAAATGCTCACGTGAATGAATTAGAAGAACAAAGTAAAAAAATTTTAGATAAAAAAAAAGTAAGTTCAAAAAATTTTACAAAACAAATAGCTTTTAATGTTATTCCCCACATAGATTCTTTTATGAAAGATCGTTACACAAAAGAAGAATGGAAAATGACAGTAGAAACAAAAAAAATTTTAGATTCAAATATATCTTTAAGTGCAACGTGTGTCAGAGTACCGGTTTTTGTTGGACATGCTGAATCGGTAAATGTTGAATTTAATTCAGAAGTTAACGCTGAGACAATTAGAAAACTTCTAGAAAAAGCACCAGGATGTAAAGTTGTAGATGAAACTAAAGATGGCGGTTATATAACACCGGTTGAATCAAGTGGTGACTTTGTAACGTACATTTCAAGAATACGAGATGATCAGACGCAAAAAAATTCTATAAATATGTGGGTAGTATCTGACAATCTACTCAAAGGGGCCGCTCTCAATGCAGTTCAAATTGCAAATGTTTTGATTAAAAAATATATTAAATAAATAATGAACGATTCTAAAAATCCATTATCACCCCATCTGCAAATTTATAGATGGCATATCTCTTCTTTACTTTCAATAACACATAGGATTTCAGGTGTTGTAAATCTACTAGCATTAATTTTTATATTTTTTTGGTTAATAAATTTAAGTCTTGGTGAAAGTAATTATGAATTATTTTTATTAATAATTAATAATAACTTTGGAAAATTTATTTTAATCGGATTTACTTGGTCTATGAGTTTTCATTTATTAAGTGGAATAAGACATTTAGTTTGGGATCTGGGTTATGGATTTGAAATTAAAACTGCAAATATTTCTGGAATATTTGTAATTATTTTTTCTTTTGTTCTAACGATCATATTTTGGCTACTTGCTAGAGGTTTTATTTAAATGAATGAAACTCGAAAATGGATTTTACATAGGATAAGTGCTGTAATTTTAGCTCCATTATATGTTTGGCTATATTTTTCATTAATTTCACTTTCAACCAAAAATTATTCGGAAGCTATTTATTTTTTTAAAAATCCAATATTTGCAATTTTAACAATCATAGTCTTTTTCGTCGGCTTTTTTCATGCTAATATTAGTTTAAATGATATCTTTGAAGATTATATACATAACAAAAAAATCAAAGATGTCGCAAACATTTTAGTCTTAATATCGAGTATAATAATTCCTATAATAATTTTAATTTTATTAATATATAAAATTTAATGAGTGCTTATAAAATAATTGATCACAAATATGATGTTTTGGTTGTAGGAGCGGGAGGATCAGGTTTACGTGCCGCTGTTGGATTAAGTGAGTATGGATTACGAACTGCCTGCATTTCAAAAGTGTTTCCAACAAGAAGTCACACCGCAGCAGCTCAAGGTGGAATTTCAGCTGCTTTGGGAAATGCTGGAGAGGATGATTGGAGATGGCACATGTATGATACAGTCAAAGGATCTGACTGGCTTGGAGATCAAGACTCCATAGAATTTTTATGTAAAAATGCAGCAGAAGCAGTCATAGAACTTGAGCATTATGGGGTACCTTTTAGCAGAACCAAAGATGGAAAAATATACCAAAGAGCATTTGGAGGTATGACAAAAAATTATGGAAATGAATCAGTTCAAAGAACTTGTGCTGCAGCTGATAGAACGGGACATGCGATATTACATACTTTATATGGTCAAGCCCTTAAACATAAGACAGAATTTTTTATTGAATATTTCGCTTTAGATTTATTAATGAAAAATGGAGAGTGCAAAGGTGTGATCGCTTGGAATTTAAATGATGGTACCATTCATCGTTTCAGATCACATATAACAATTTTAGCAACAGGTGGTTATGGCAAAATTTATTATTCAGCTACAGCAGCACATACATGCACAGGGGACGGAAATGGAATGGCTTTAAGAGCTGGACTACCGCTTCAAGATATGGAATTTGTTCAATTTCATCCGACAGGCCTTTATGGTATTGGGTGTTTAATTTCAGAAGCTGTTCGAGGTGAAGGAGGCTACTTAGTTAATAGCAAAGGTGAACGTTTTATGGAAAAATACGCTCCTAAGGCTAAAGATTTAGCTTCAAGAGATGTAGTTAGTAGGTCAATGGCAATAGAAATTAATGAGGGAAGAGGAATAGGAAAAAACAAAGATCATATTCATTTACATATTGATCATATAGATCCAAAAATTATAGAAAGTCGATTACCAGGCATATCTGAGTCCGTGGAAACTTTTGTTCATAGAGATGTTACTCGAGAACCTATACCCGTTGTTCCAACAGTTCACTACAATATGGGTGGAATACCAGCAAACTATAAAGCTGAGGTTATAACTTCAAATGGAACGGATAGAACTGTGCCAGGGTTAATGGCTATTGGAGAAGCTGCTTGCGTTTCAGTGCATGGAGCAAATAGATTAGGTTCAAATTCATTAATAGATCTAGTAGTTTTTGGAAAAGCTGCTGCTAAGAGAGCTAGTGAATTAGTAAAACCAAATTCACCACATGATGAAA
>CACLMO010000003.1 GCA_902608065.1 uncultured Pelagibacteraceae bacterium | reverse complement strand
GGATGATTCCTTAAATGGGTCTTTAAAGACTTCAAATTTAAAACCACTCCTATAATAAAAGATGTAAAAAAGCTGCAAAATACAAAGAATTATAAAAAAAAATTTAAGATTTTTTTGCATAATTTTTAACATGTTGCTAACTTAGTTTAAAATATCTTAAATTTCTAAAATATTCCACTTAGACGAAAAGCCATCCTAGCGGCAACAAAAAGTACAAGAGATGCAGTTACAAGCGCCAAAATTCTTGTTGGAAATATTTTTAAATTTAAAAAATTTCCTATTTGTCCTCCAATTAGGACTATTGCCAATAAATACCAATAATTTTGAATTTCTATAAAAATATTAATTTTTGTAAGTTGACCAATAATACCTGAGATTGAATTGATTAATATAAAGAGTGAAGATACTGTGACAATATGTTTGGGATGAGCTGCTCTAATTAAAAATAAAATTGGACTTAAAAAAATCCCCCCTCCTATTCCTACTACTCCCGAAATAAATCCTAAAGAACCTCCTATTAAAATTGAAAGTGTTATCGAAATCTTTCTATAACTTGTTTCTTGATTGTTGTAAGATCTAAAATTAAACATAAGTAAAGTTCCAGCAAAAAATAAAACTAAAAATAATAATATTTCAAACAGTTGTTTTTCTAGATATAAAGAACCACCAACATATGCCATTGGTATTGAGCCAATTAGATATGGAATTAATAATTTAAAATTTAAGTTTCCTGCTCTAATGTAATTAAAACAATTCCCTGAAACGACAATTATATTGCACAACAATGCAATTGCTGGAAAAATAAAGTAAGGAATTTCCCATATTAATAAAAGAGCCAAATATGTAGAACCTCCCCCAAATCCAACACTGGAATATAATATAGCGGTAAAGAAAAATAATATTGCTAGAAATATCATGCTTATTTATCTTATAATATAACATATTAAAACAATGAAAGTTAACATAGCTTTACTGACAGTCACAGATACTAGAACCATTGAAACGGATAAGTCTGGAGCAATTTTAGTCAACAAAATTAAAGAACAAAATCATAATTTAATAGAAAGAAAAATTGTAAAAGACGAAAAAAATGAAATTAAAAAAATATTATCCGCGTGGTTAAAAAAAGATAATTTAGACGTAATTATTACCACTGGGGGGACGGGTTTGACCGGACGTGATATTACTCCTGAAGCAATAAAAGAAATAGCTGATAAAGAAATTCCAGGATTTGGGGAATTGTTTAGAGAATTAAGTTATAAAACAGTTGGAACTTCAACCATACAATCAAGAGCTTGCGCAGTATTAGCTAAAGGAAAGTATATATTTGCGTTACCGGGATCTTCTGGTGGTGTAACTGATGCTTGGGAGGGTATATTAAAATATCAACTTGATATAAATCATAAGCCTTGCAATTTTGTGGAACTTTTTCCAAGATTAAAAGAAAAATAATTTTTTATCTACAACAGAAACAATATTGGGTCTAAAAGAATTTTGGATCTTTGAGTTTTTAGTATTAATAATAATTGGCAAAAATAATCCAACGATATATAAAATAATTATAATTAAAGAAACTATTATTATAGCTTTTACAGAATTAATTTTCATAAATTAAAAGAAATTTCTAATTAAGTACAAAATACATTGCAAAAAGCACAAAAAACATTAACACAATTGAACCTGCTGTGTAATATTTTTGATATTTTAAAGCATTTATTTTTTCTTCAGGGGTTTTTTCTAATTCTTCTGTGTAATATTCTTTTTTTTTCATATTTATTTTTGATTTTTTTCCTTCCATTCAGGGTAAGGCATTCCATAAACATGCTTTCTAGCATCAGGATCCGAGATTTCTATTCCTTTTTTTTGAGCCTCCTCACGATACCATTTTGATAGGCAATTTCTGCAAAAACCCGCTAGATTCATCAAATCTAAATTTTGAACATCTTTTCTTTCTCGTAAATGTTGTATCAATCTTTCAAAAGTTGCTGATTGTAATTCTTTTTTTGTAGCGTCATCCATAATAAAATTTATTATATACTAATTTTTTGAAATTATGAAATTTTCAGGATCCTACAAACTTGATGTTAAAAAAGACGTTGTTTGGAAAGCATTAAACGACGCTGATATTTTAAAGCAATGTATACCTGGCTGCGAATCTTTTGAAAAGGAAAACGATACCGTTTTTAATGCTGTTGCTACTAATCAAATTGGTCCAATGAATGCAACTTTTTCTGGCACTGTTACTCTATCAAACGTTAAAGAAAATCAAAGTTATACAATATCTGGTGAAGGAAAATCCCCGGTTGGTTTTGCAAATGGTAGCGCAGAAGTTAGTTTAATAGAAGAAAAAGGATCAACTATATTAAATTATACTGTAAATGTGACTGTTGGTGGAAGAGTTGCTCAATTAGGATCAAGATTAATAGATGGTGTAGCAAAAAAAATGTCGGATTATTTTTTTGGTAGATTTTCAGACATTGTAGCTCCAATTAATGGCGAGAAAAAAAATACTGAAGAAACTATTAAAAAAGAAGAACGTGTTACAGAAATCAAATCTAATTTTTTAAATAAGTATATTTACTCAACAATTATTGCAGTAATTCTACTTATAGTTGTAATTATTTATTTTGTTTCACGTTAAATTCTGGTTGAAGTATTTCTTTTATTGAGTTCTAATAAATTAATTAGTTGGTATTACTTTTTGGGGGGGATGGTAATGGCATTAATCACCATAAAAGTTAATGGGAAAAAAATTTCAAAAGAAGTTGCGGATAGCACTCTATTATCTGATTTTTTAAGAGAAGGATTATCTCTAACAGGAACACATGTTGGCTGTGATACTTCACAATGTGGTGCGTGCGTAGTTCATTTAAACGGGAATTCAATTAAAAGCTGCTCAACGCTAGTAGCAGACTGTAATAATAGCGAAATCACTACAATTGAAGGTCTTGCAGGTAATGGAAAGATGCACCCGATGCAAGAAGCTTTTAAAAAACACCATGGTTTACAATGCGGATTTTGTACACCAGGAATGGTTATGAGTGCAATTGACTTATTACAAAAAAATAAAAATCCTAATGAACAAGAAATAAGAGACTGGCTAGAAGGTAACATTTGTCGTTGCACTGGTTATCAGGGTATTGTCGCTGCGGTAAAGGATGCAGCTTCAAAAATGTAATGTAAGGAAAAAAATATGGCAAATTTAGTTGGAGCAAGAATAGAAAGAAAAGAAGATAAAAAATTTCTTACTGGAAAAGGAAGATATACAGCTGATATTAATCTAGCTAATCAGACTTACGCTTATTTTGTTCGCTCACCACATGCTAGAGCAAAAATTACCAAAGTTGACCATTCTAAAGCTATGAAAGCTCCTGGAGTAATAGATATTTTTACTGGAGATTGTGTTGCTAAAGATAAAATTGGTGGATTAATCTGTGGTTGGAAAATTGTAAGTCAAGATGGAAAAGATATGAAATGTCCTCCTCACCCTGTTTTGGCGAAAGACTCTGTAAATTTTGTAGGTGATCATATTGCTGTTGTTGTTGCAGAAACACTTGAACAAGCAAAAAATGCTGCTGAACTAGTAAATGTTAGTTACAAATTACAAAAAGCAGTAATAAAAACAGATGAAGCAACAAGTTTTGAAAACATACATGAGGGAATTGATAACAATTTATCTTTTGATTTCTTGTTAGGGGATAAAGGAAAAACTGATGAAGCTTTTTCAAAAGCTGATAAAATTGTTAAACTTGATGTAGTAAATAATAGATTAATACCAAATGCTATGGAACCAAGAGCTGCTATTGGTGACTATAATACATCTTCAGATGAATTAACTTTATATACTGCAAGTCAAAATCCACATTTAGATAGATTAATTATGTCAGCTTTTAATGCTGTACATCCAGAGCATAAATTTAGAATTGTTTCTCCTGATGTGGGTGGAGGTTTTGGATCAAAAATTAATGTTTATGCAGAAGATGTTGTAGTTTCTTATGCATCAAAAAAAATTGGAAGACCTGTTAAATGGGTTGCTGAAAGAAGTGAATCATTTATGTCAGATAATCATGGGCGAGATCATGTCACTCATGCTGAGCTAGCACTTAACAATGATGGAAAGATAATAGGTTTAAAAGTCGACACAATTGCAAATTTAGGAGCTTATTCTTTAGTTCTAGCTGCTGTTACTCCAACTTATTTGTATGCTCCTTTGCTTTTAGGAATTTACGATATCCCAACAGCATGTTGTACTGTCAAAGGCGTTTACACAAACACAGCCCCAACTGATGCTTACAGAGGAGCAGGCAGACCAGAAGCTACTTATGTAATAGAAAGAATTGTTACTGAAGCTGCAAAGGAAATTGGGATGGATCAAGCAGAGTTCAGAAAGAAAAACTTTATTAAAAAGTTTCCACATCAACAATGTTTAGTTCACAATATTGATTCAGGTAATTATGATGCTCATTTGGACAAAGCTATAGAGTTGTCAGATTACAAAAATTTTGAAAATAGAAGATCTCAGTCTGCAAAAAAAGGAAAGTTAAGAGGAATCGGCTTCTCTACTTATTTTGAAGCATGCGGAGTAGCTCCATCAGCAGTGGTAATGTCAATTGGCTCTGGAGTAGGTTTATGGGAATCTGCTGAAGTAAGATTTAACGCCACAGGAAATGTTTCTGTTTTTACTGGTGCTCATGCTCACGGACAAAGTCATGATACAACGTTTGCTCAAATCGTTGGTGATAAACTTGGTGTTCCACTAGAAAATATTGATATCGTTCACGGAGATACTGATAAAGGTCCTTTTGGAATGGGAACTTATGGATCTAGATCTCTTGCAGTTGGAGGAACGGCTATTGTTAAAGCTTGCGATAAAATTATTGCAAAAGGCAAAAAAGTTGCTGCAAAAATGCTTGAAGGAAAACCAGAAGATATAGATTTTAAGACTGGAGAATTTATATTAAAAAATTCAAATAAAAAGAAAACAATTGGCGAAATAGCTTTTGCTTGTTACCTGCCAGGAACATTTGGAGATGTTAAATCGCCACTTCCTGAAGGAGTAGAGCCAGGTTTGATTGAAACTTCTTTTTTTGATCCTTCTAATTTTTCATTTCCTTCAGGTTCACATATTTGTGAAGTTGAAGTTGATGAAGATACAGGAGAAACAAAATTAGTTAAATATACTGTAGTGGATGATTTTGGCACAGTTATTAATCCTTTGGTTGTTGAGGGACAAGTTTATGGTGGTGTAGCTCAAGGAGTTGGACAAGCTTTATATGAAAATGCACACTATGATGAATCAGGTCAATTAACATCTGCATCATACATGGATTATACAATGCCAAGAGCAGATAATTTTCCTCAAATTGAATTGGATTATACTTGCACTCCAGCTACTTCTAACCCATTAGGTGCTAAAGGGTGTGGTGAAGCTGGAACGATTGCAGCACCCGCAGCTGTAATGAATGCGGTAATTGATGCTGTTGGAACTGACGTTCAAATGCCAGCAACAGCCGAAAAAGTTTGGAAAGCCTTAAAAAAAAATGGTTCTAAGAAAGCAGCAGCTTAAAATATGAAAAATTTTAATTTTAAATCAGCAACAAATACAAAGGAGGCTACTAAACTAGCTACTGGACGAGCAACTTTCTTAGCTGGAGGGATGACACTTCTACCAGCAATAAAACTAAGATTAGCTGCATATTCAGATTTAATAAACATAAAAAAAATTAAAAGTCTTTCTGGTATAAAAGTTTCAAGTAAATCAATAAGAATAGGAGCAACAACTACACATGCGGAAGTTGCGGCTTCCAAAGAAGTAGGAAAATCAATTCCATCTCTTTCGATTCTAGCTGATGGTATTGGAGATCCTCAAGTTAGAAATAGAGGAACCATTGGAGGATCAGTAGCAAATAACGATCCTGCAGCTGATTACCCTTCGGCTTGTTTATCTCTAAATGCAATAATTCATACTAATAAAAGAAAAATTCAGGCAGATAAATTTTTTAAAGGAATGTTTGAAACTGATTTGAAGAAAGGAGAACTTATAGAATCTGTTGAGTTTGAAGTTCCAGAAAAATCTGGCTATTCAAAATTCCCTAATCCTGCTTCTAGATATGCTATAGTAGGAGTTTATATATCAAAATTAAAACAAGGTGTTAGAGTTGCTGTTACAGGTGCTGGAAATTATGTATTCAGATCAAAAGAACTTGAATTAGCCTTATCTAAAAATTTTTCACCATCTGCTGTTGATAATGCAAATATTTCAAGTAAAGGACTTAACTCAGACATACATGCTTCTGCTGAATATAGAGCTCACTTAATCAAGGTAATGGCCAAAAAAGCAATTTCTAGCTGCTAAGCTAAGAGTTCAAACTTAACAAAATATAATTTAAACTATACCAGATGAAAAATTCATTTGATGAAAAAATACTAGATGAAGCTAATGATTGGCTCTCTTCTAAACGTAAAGTAGTTCTAGCAACAGTAATCCAAACCTGGGGATCTTCACCAAGACCAACTGGAAGTAGAATGATTATCAACGATAAAGGAGATTTTTCAGGATCTGTGTCTGGAGGTTGCGTTGAAACTTCAGTAGTTAGAGAATGTTTACTTTTATTGAAAGAAAAAAAAATTTTCAAAAAGATAGAATTTAAAGTTTCAAATGAAAGTGCTTGGGAAGTTGGTTTAGCGTGTGGTGGAGAAATTGCAATTTTTATAGAACAAATTAATTAATGAAAAAAAAATTGCTCAAAGAAATAATAGAGAAAAAACAAAAAAAAATGGAATTTTCTATTATTACAAATCTTAATAATGGTGAAAGTTGCATTTTCGAAAAAAATAAACCTCTAAATAATAAATTTAAAATATATGAAAAAAAAATTAATTATCACTTTGAAAAAAAAAGAAATGGTATAATTGAAGAAACAAATATATTTGTAGATAATTATATCAGTCCAATTAAAATAATTATTGTTGGAGCCGTCCACATTGCTCAATATTTAGTTAATTTCGCTACTAATTTAAATTTTGAAATTTACATAATCGACCCAAGAGGATACTTTGCTTCGGAGAAAAGATTTCCAGGCATAAAAATAATTAATAAATGGCCTAAAGAAGCTTTCAAAGAAATAAAAACAAATAGTAGTGCTGCTTTAATAGCTTTGACGCATGATCCTAAAATTGATGATCCTGCACTTCAATATGCTATAAAAAATAATTTTTTTTATATAGGAGCGTTGGGAAGCAAAAAAACTCATTTTAACAGATGTAAACGACTTAAAGAATCTGGATTTAATGATGAACAAATTAATAAAATTTTTGGACCCATCGGAATTAAATTGGGAGGAAAATCTGCTCCTGAAATTGCATTGTCTATAATTGCGCAACTAGTTTCCGAAGTTTATAAAAAATAATGATATCTGCGATTTTATTAGCTGCTGGAGAATCCAAAAGGATGAATGGTGAAAATAAACTTACTAAAAAAATTAATGGCGTTCCATTAATAAAAATCTCTGTTAAAAATATTTTAGAAAGTTCTGTTGATGAATTAATTATTATAACTGGCCATAAAAGTGATGAAATAACAAATACAATTGATATCAATAAAAAAATTAAATTTATTTTCAATAAAGATTATAAATCAGGAATGGCATCCTCAATTAAAACTGGTCTTAATAATTTATCTGAAAAAACTAAATCTTTTCTCATTTGTTTAGGTGATATGCCTATGATTAATAAAGAAATATATAATCTATTAATTAAACATTCAAAAAATAAAAAAATTATTGTACCAACCTATAAAAATAAACAAGGAAATCCAATTTTATTTTCAGTGTTAATGAAAAGTAAAATTATGAATATTGATGGAGATAATGGAGCTAAAAAAATATTAAAAAAAAATAAAGACAAAATATTTAATTTAGAAATTAATGATCAGGGAATATTAAAAAATTACAATACCCTAAATAATTTTTATGACTAAAAAGTTTGCAATCCTACTCCTGTTTTTGGATATGTGTATAGATTATAATTAGCAGTTAACTCTTCACCTGCTTTAATATCTTTAATAGATATTAAAAACATGTACTTTGCATCACTTTTTTCTTGTAAATGATAAAACAAATCATCTAAATCTGTTTTTTTATCTTTTTCTTCTCGAGTGTTTTTTTTTAAATCTATCAAATCTCCAAATTTTAATTTTGGCAATGTGTCTGAAACCATTCTAATAACATTAGGTTTGTTTGAATGATTATAAAAACCGCCAACAGGTGTTCTTATATATTTGTGTTCGAATTGCTCATCTCTTACATGAGTTACACCAATAAATAAATTTTTTTTAATATCTTCTTTCGCAAATAAACCTAAACCCTCTATAGAAGACTTTTTAATTGTTAGTTGTTGTGGCAAAGGCTTATACATTAACTTATCAAGTTTTTTGGAGAAATATATTTGTATCCGAAAGTTTCGGCTACTGCCTTATATGTAACTTGACCTTTAAAAATATTCAGACCTTCTAAAAAATTTTTATCTTCTCTAAGCACTTTCTCGCAACCCTTATCTGCTAGTTTTAGTAAAAAAGGTAAAGTTGCGTTATTTAGTGCAATTGTTGAAGTTCTAGGAACTCCACCAGGCATGTTTGCGACACAATAATGAACAATATCATCAATGATGTAAGTAGGATTAGCATGAGTAGTTGGTTTACTTGTTTCAACACATCCACCTTGGTCAATCGCTACATCTACTATAACAGATCCTCTTTTCATTAATTTTAACATATCTTTAGTTATTAGTTTTGGAGCTTCTGCTCCAGGAATTAAAACTCCACCAATTAGTAAAACACATTCTGAAATTAATTTTTTTAAATCTGTTTTATCACTTTGTTGAAGAATAATTTTATCCCCAAATATCTTTTTTAATTCATCTAATCTTTGATTTGACTTGTCTACAATATACACTTTTGCTTTTAATCCAGTTGCAATTAAGGCTGCATTTTCTCCAACTACACCACCACCAAGAATAACTACTGTGGCAGGTTCTACTCCAGGTGCTCCACCCAGTAATATTCCTCTTCCTTTTTGATTTTTTTCTAAACAGTGAGCCCCAGCTTGTACGGACATCCTTCCTGCTACGGCACTCATTGGAGCAAGTAGTGGCAATCTTCCATTATTATCTGTTATGGTTTCATAAGCAATACAAAGTGATTTTGATTTTATCAAACCTTCAGTTAATTTTTTGTTTGCTGCTAAATGTAAATAAGTAAAAATGATTTGGTTTTCCCTAATCATTTCTATTTCATTAGTTAATGGTTCTTTTACTTTTACAATTATTTCAGAATCATTAAAAATGTCTTCTGCTTTATTAACTATCTTGGCTCCAGAATTTTTATATTGTTCATTTTCAAAGCCTGCTTCGTAACCACCATTATTTTCAAATAAAACTTCATGGCCGTTTGAAGTTAAAGCTTTTACACTCTTAGGAGTTAATCCTATTCTATTTTCCTGAGGTTTAATTTCTTTAGGAACTCCTATACGCATGACTACTTTTTCATGTAATTAGAAATACCAGTTCTCAACTTTTCGATTATTTCGTCGATATGCTTTTTTTCACAAATAAACTGTGGAGCAATAATTAAGCAGTCTCCTGTGGCTTTGAAATTAACTCCTGCTTCATAACAAGCTTTAAAACATTCAAACCCCGCTCTACCAGGTTTTTCCTTTAATTTTATATCAATTCCGGCCATCATTCCATAACCTCTGATATTATCAATCCCAGCTAAATCTTTTAGAGAAAATATTCCATCTAAAAAATATGGTGACATTTCCTTTGCTCTTTTAAAAATATCCTCTTTTTCAAAAATATCTTGAACTGCTAAAGCTGCTGCAACTGATACTGGAATTGCTGAATATGTATAACCATGAAATAATTCTACCGCTCCTTTTGGAGAAGCATCCATAACTGCATCATAGATTTCTTCTTTTACAGCTACAACTCCCATAGGTACTACTCCATTTGTTGTTGCTTTTGCCATCGTCATAACATCTGGTGTAACACCAAATTCTTGTGAAGCAAAAGCAGAACCAGTTCTTCCCCATCCAGTAATCACTTCATCAAAAATTAAAACTATTCCATGTTTGTCACAAATTTCTCTTAAACGTTTTAAATATCCTTTTGGAGGAACTAATGTTCCTGTTGAGCCTGCTATCGGTTCCACTATACATGCTGCAATATTTTCTGAACCAAAATTCGTACATATGCGTTCTAAATCTTCTGCCATTTCGGCTCCCGTTGTCGGTTGCCCTTTAACAAATTTATGATCTTTTAAATGCGTGTGTCTCATATGAACGACTCCAGGCATAAGAACGCTTGCAAAAGTTTTTACATTATTAACCATTCCTCCTACAGAAGTGGCACCTATATTCATTCCATGATAAGCGCGTTCTCTTCCAACAAAACGAAATCTTTGACCTTGTCCTTTTGCTTTATGATAAGCAATTACAATTTTAATTGCTGTTTCAACAGCTGTGGATCCACATATAGTAAAAAAAATTCTATTTAAATTTCCCGGAGTGTGTTTTGATATTCTTCTAGCTAATTCAAATGATCCACCAAAACCTTGTTGAAAGGGTTGAACATAATCTAACTGTTCTAATTGTTTTGCTACAGCGTTAGTAATTTCTTTTCTTCCATGTCCCAAAGGATTACAAAACAACCCTGAGCTAGCATCTATCATGGTTTTTCCATGATGATTCTTTAAATAGACTCCCTTAGCTTCAGTTATCAATCTTGGATTTTCTTTAAAATCTCTATTGGAAGAAAACGGCATCCAATGCTCTTGTAATGAATTTGGTATTTTTGATGTGTCTGTTGAGCCCATATTTTTCATAGTTTGTAGACTATCATTTACTTTAAAACTACCAATAAAAATTTGATACGTTCAACCTGAAGTGGTATTTTATTTTCGTTTTACTTTTCTCCCATTTTCATTTTAAATGCCTCCATTACTTAATAATTATTAAGGGGAAAATATGAGAAAAATAGTAAGTTTAGTACTAGGAAGTATAGTTGCTTTTACTTTAACTATGTCAGCTGCTTTTTCAGCTGCTAATGAAGTTAGAGTAGCATTCTTCTTAGAGTGGGCAACTCCAAACCAAGAAGCAAAAGTAAAAAAAGTTTTTGATGATGCTTTAGGAGTTCCGGTTAAGTGGACAAATTTTGCAACAGGCGGAGAGATGACAGAAGCTATGTTATCTGGAGATATTGATATTTCTTACTCTCAAGGTTTAACGCCATTTGTAAATGCTGTTAACGCTAAAGCACCAATTAAACTTGTAGATATCGCTGTTACATATGGAATGGGAAATACTACCTGCATAGTATCAAATGCTTCTGGCATTACAAAAGCGAATGCTGCACAGTTAGAAGGTAAAAAAGTTGCAGTTCCAGTAGGAACTATGGCTGACTACGTTTTCAAAGAAACAATGAAAGTTATTGGAGCTGATGCTGGTAAAGTATCAGTTGTAGACATGAACCCTGAAGATGGTTCTGCTGCTTTACAAAACGGAGACGTTGCTATGGCATGTTTATTCGGTGGTAAATCTATCGAAAACGCACTTAAAGCTGGTACAAGAATGTTATCTGTTCAAGAAGCTACTGATGCTGGAATATCTGGTATTGATATAACTTCTGTAACTAACAAATTCTTAAAAGAAAACCCAGGAATGGTTAGAACATTTGTAGAAATAACTCATGAGTACAATGCTAAATTTAGAGCAGGCAAATCTGATATGAATATTATAGCAAAAGATGCAGCTATGGATCTTGCTGGTACAAAAAAACAAATGGGTGGTTTCGGATTCCCTGATGCAGCTATGATAAAATCTAAGTATATGAATAAAGGTGGAATACTTATGAAATATCTAGATGTTATGGGCAATATGTTCGCGACAGCAGAAAACCCAGCTCTTAAAAATTACTCAAAAGTAGTTACTACTAAGTACCTACCGTAATTTAAGAGTTATATAAAATATTAATAGGCGCCAATTTTTATAAATTGGTGCCTATTTTTTTGATAAAAATTTTAATATATTATTTTCATGAGTGATCTGGTTTCTCAAAAAGTAAACATGATATTTAAATCTCTCAAGGGAGAAACTGTTCATGCGCTTAAGGATATAACTTTTACTCTTAAAAAAGGTGAACTTTTAACAGTTCTAGGACCTTCAGGCTGTGGAAAAACAACTTTACTAAATATCGCAGCTGGATTTCTTAGACCCACTTCTGGTTCAATAAACCTGGGTGGAAAAGAAATTAATGGTCCAGGAGTTGAGAGAGGAATGGTTTTCCAACAAGGTGCTTTATTTGAATGGTTAACGGTTAACGAAAACGTAAACTTTGGTTTACGAATGAAAAAAGAAGATCCGATTAAAACTGCAAAAAAAGTTGAAGAATGGCTAGATATAGTAGGATTAAAAGGATTTGGAAACACTCCTACGTATCAATTATCCGGTGGAATGCAACAAAGAGTAGCTCTTGCAAGATGTTTAATAAATGATCCTAACTTAATTTTAATGGATGAACCTTTGGGAGCTTTAGATGCTTTAACCAGAGAAAAAATGCAGTCTTTGGTATTAAAAATTTGGAAAGAAACTGGAAAAACAATTATTTTAATAACTCATTCTGTTGAAGAGGCTTTGCTGTTAGGTGAACGAGTATATGTGATGGCTCCTAGACCCGGAAGAATACATAAAGAATATAAGCTTCCTTTTGCCTCTAGAGGTTTAAAGGAAGATTTAAGAGAAATTAAAAATGATAAAGAGTTCGTTTCTAAGAGAGAAGAAATTCTAACCATGATCTGGGATATGGAAGAAGAAATAATGGGCAAGGAAATATAAAATGATTACAGGATTTATTACATTTTTTACTATTTTTGCTGTTGTAGGAGCCATTCTTTATGGTCGAAAATTAATTAAAACAGAAAAAACCGACGCTGTTTTTGGAAATCCTGAAAGAGCAAAAGGAGGAATGCATTGGGTTGTGGTTGGATCCAGTTTTCTTTTATTGTCCTGGCTTTATTATTCATGGGATATAGCAAAATCTTTTTATCCAAAATCTGCAAACGAGCTTTGCCAAGTCGCAAAAGTTAACGAGTCATTGCTATCTTTAAAATATCTTTTTCCAATTGTAGAAAGACAACACAAGAGTACTGCAATAATTAAACGTGAAAATATCAATATAGAAGATAAAATAATTTTAATACAAAACGATCCAAACCTAAAAGATCAGGACAAAAAAATATTTGTCAATATACTTCGTGACACTAAGCTAATGATTCCATCATTAACCGACGAAAGATATCTAGAAGATGGTACAACAAATATAATAAATGAATTAACTATTAGATTAAATCGTCTAACAGAAAATTTTCCAAAGGATAGCTACCCTAATTTAACTGAAGAAGAAGAAAATGAAATAAATGAAGGTTTAAAAAAACAATTAGGATGGGGCGCTACTGGTATGGAAATCCCTCCTCTACCTGAAAGTAAAAGAGGGTTAAAATTTCATGCAGCTGCGGCTGAATTAAATTCTATAAGTGATGAATTTTTTGAAATGAGAAATCACAACCCTGAGTACTTAAGACAATCAGAAGCTATTTTTGGTGAAATTAAAGAATATATGGATGGATTAGGTGACGGTCGAGAACTCGATTATATAAAGGATATTAAAAAACTTGTACGAAGAATAGAGTATGCAAGTATTTTCCCTCCCAAAACATTAGATGAATTAGAAAATGCAATTAGAGCTTTTGACAAAGTTCAAAATAATGAACAAGGAAATTTAAGAACGATAGATATTATTTTATTTCCAGCAGGAACAATTGTAGCAAGCGGTCCTCAATGTTCAGAAGCTGGTCCTGGCAGATGGCTACCTAAACCTTCCGATACTTTTAGAATTTTTGGAGAGATGCTGAAACCAAGCGTTGGATATAAAATGATTCCAATGCTTTGGTACGAAATGATGGGAGTGAATAAAGTAGTTGGTTTTATTCTTCCCGACTGGATAGCTGATATTATGCCAGGTAAATATCCCGTTCATAATCAAGATGGTACGGTTGATCCAAATTTCAAAAGTAGAATGTTAGATATAGTTACTGGTGAATTTGAAGCTTTCAAAATTCCAGTTCCTACAGGACATATTTGGGATTCTTTTTTACGAGTATTTTTAGGATTGTCTCTTGGAATAATATTTGGTGTTCCTTTAGGTTTATTTATGGGTCTAAACAGATTTGCCAAAGGTTTTTTTGATCCTATGGTCGAGTTATATAGACCGGTGCCCCCACTCGCTTGGGCTCCGCTGATAATTACTGTTTTTGGAATCGATAACGTAGGAAAAGTATTTTTACTATTTATGGTTTCTTTTTCAATTATGATTATTTCGGCAAGAGCTGGAGCTTCAGGAACTCAACTTTCAAAAATTCATGCCGCTCACTCTTTGGGTGCTTCTAGATGGCAAATAATTAGAGAAGTTATATTCCCGAATTCTTTACCTGAAATTTTGACAGGAATAAGAGTTGCAGTTGGTATGTGTTGGGGAACTTTAGTTGCTGCTGAATTTTTAGCAGGAACAACAGGTATAGGATTTGTTGAAAACGTTGCAAGAAAATATATGCAGTACGAAGTAATCTGGATAACAATATTTGTAATGGGAATGTTAGGACTTTTATTTGATTTAACTATTAGAAAAATTATAGACAAAACAATTCCTTGGCGAGGAAAAGGTTAATAGATAATATCCAATAGCACATAAAAGACTAAAATACTCATAAAAACCACGATAAAAGAATTTATAAATTTCCATACTATTTGTTTTTGTAAATATTTTGATAGGAATTTAGACAAATAACCTAGACAAAAGAAAAAAGAAAATGAAGCTACTGCAGCTCCAATGCCAAAATAGTATTTTTGTGAAATTAAAAAGTTCTTAGAAAAATTTCCAAGAAAAAAAACAGTATCTGAATAAACATGAGGGTTTAAATAGGTAAAGCCTAATGTTTTTATTACAGTATTTTTTAAAGAAATAGAATTATTTTCAAAGTTAATGTTTAATTCATCGTATTTAATTTTTATTTTACTAATTACAAAGTAAATGAGAAAAGCTAAAAGTAATATGTTAAAAATTAGCTCTACTCTATCAGTAAAAAAATTTCTAAAGTATTCAAATAAAAAAATTCCAAGGAAAATTAATAATAAATCTGATATTGAACAAATCAAACAAACTAAAAAAACATATTGTTTTTTAAGACCTTGCTCTATAACAAAGACATTTTGAGCTCCAATTGCTACAATTAAACTTAAACCAGTGAAAAAACCTAGTAATAAGAAGCTCATTTTTTATTTAATAGATCTGCTCTAAAGGTCGAGTAAACTATTAATGCTAAAAGAGGAATGCATATTAAATTCATAGTTTTCCAACTAGTTAAACTTAATAATATTCCTGCTGATAAACTTGCTAATGCCATTGTAGAGAATACGATTAAATCATTAACTCCTTGTACTCTAAATTTTTCTTCTTCTTTATATGTTAGAACAACTAAGCTAGTCCCGGAAATAAACAAAAAATTCCACCCTAATCCTAAAAATATTAAAGCCGCCATATAATTGGCAAATGTTTGCTCAAATAAAGCTAGGACTATTGTTACAATATAAAACAAAACTCCTATATAAATTATATTACTATGTCCAAACTTTTTAATTAAATGACCTGTAATTAGTGACGGAAGAAACATAGCTACCAAATGAAATTGAAGAACTAAACCTGTATCCTCCAAACTCATTTTTTCCATCACATGCATACTCAAAGGTGTTGCTGTCATTAAAAATGACATTACGGCATAAGCAAAAGCTGCAGCAATAATTGCTTGCAAAAATCTTGGTTGAAAAATTATTTCAGACAATCGACGTCCATTATATTTATTATTTAAATCTATTTTTGTTTTTTCAATATTTTTGTAAAAAATAAAAAATATTGCTGGCATAAAAGTAAATGCAGCTAACAAAAGATAAGAGCCAACATACAAATGATTAGGAATAAGATTTTTGGTATAATTAGCTAAAGTTATACCTAAAAAAGAAGAAACGATTCCAGCTAACATTAAAGTTGAGATAGCTTTTGGCACCTTTTCTTTTTCTACACTTTCTGCTGCTGCAAAACGATATTGATGGGCAAAAGCTATTCCTAAACCAAGAATTAAATGTGCGATGCAAAATAAAATAAAGTTTTGTTGAGTAATAGCAAAAACAGCTAGCAAACAAGTTGCTGAACTTACTAAAGCTCCAAAAATGAAACCTAACTTTCTGCCTATTTTGTCCATAATTTTTGCTGCTAAAATAGTGAAAATTGCAGTGCCAAGAACTGATAAAGATGTAGGCAATGTTGATAAGGACTTTATAGAAGTAATTTGTGAGCCAACAATTCCACTTAAAAAGACTGTAATAATATTAGCTGTAAATCCAAAAACTTGGCTCAAAGCTAATAGTGATAAATTTTTATTCATAAAACTTATACCTTGCATATTTTACTTATTAGCATAAGTAAATGTATATGTTAGAAAAATTTGAAAGAATTAAGTTGGGTCATTTTCCTACACCAATAGAACATCTAAAAAATACAACCAAGTATTTAGGTGGCCCAAATATTTTTATAAAAAGAGATGATTGTACTGGACTAGCGACTGGAGGAAATAAAACAAGAAAATTAGAATTTTTAATACCCGATGCGATTAAAAATAAAACTGAATTAGTGGTAACTGTTGGAGCTGTGCAATCTAATCATGCTAGACAAACTGCAGCGGCCTGCGCTCTGGTGGGTTTAAAGTGTCTTATAGTTTTAGAGCAAAGGCTTAATGATCCTCCAGAAGCTTACATGAAGTCTGGTAATGTTTTTCTAGATAAATTGTTTGGAGCTGAAGTTAAGGTGTGCCCAAAAAATGAAGATGTGTCAGAATATTCAGAAAAGTTGATTCAAGATATAAAATCAAAGGGTACTAATGTTTATTTTATACCTGGTGGTGGATCAAATTCTATAGGAGCTTTAGGCTATGTTGAATGCTTAAACGAAATAATAAAAGACAATAAAAAATACAATTTTTCCCAAATTATACATGCTACAGGTAGTTCGGGAACACAAGCAGGCTTACTTGCTGGAAGAAAATATTTCAATTGTAACATTCCTATAACAGGTATCTGTGTTAGACATAAAAAAGACATACAAGTAGATAAAGTTTATACGGAAGCAAAAAAAACTTGTGAAAAACTTCGTTGTAAAATTTTAGATAAATCAGATGTTATTGTATATGATGAATATATTGGATCAGGATACGGAGAGCCTACAAAAGGTATGATAGAAGCAACAAAGCTTTTAGCAAGAAAAGAAGCAATATTATTAGACCCTGTATACTCAGGTAAAGCATTTGCTGGATTAATTGATTTAATCAAAAATAAAAAATTTACAAAAGATGATAATATCCTGTTTATACACACAGGTGGTGCTGTATCTTTATCTGCTTACGAATGGGCGTTTTAATACATGTTATCAAATAAAAAAATTGTCTGTCCTAATAATTTAATTAATGTTGCAAAAAAAAAGGGTACAGTTGATGCTGCTATTGTAAACGCTGGTGAAATATTTCCTATGGAATCAGTACATAAAGCAGTTCAACAAAAATTAATTAATCCTACTTTTATTGGTAATGAAAACGATATAAAAAAATATGCTGATAAATTAAAGTGGGATATATCCAATTACAAAATTATTAACGAAAAAAATGAAGATAGCACAGCTCCGATTGCTGCTAAATTAGCAAGTGAAGATAAGGTAAAAATTATTGTTAAAGGTCATATACATACAGATATTTTAATGAAAGCAGTGTTAAAAAGAGATTTAAATTTAATTGGTAAAAAAAGATTAAGTCACGTTTGGCATATGACTTTAGATAAAAATGATAAACCATTTATTATTACCGATGGTGTTGTAAATGTTTTGCCAAAGCTTGAAGTTAAAATGCATATTCTTAGAAATGCAGTTGATTTTGCAAACAAAATTGGAATTTCCAGACCTAAAGTTTCAGTATTATCTGCTACTGAAGAAATTTTAGAAAGCGTACCTAGTTCTATTGAAGCTAATCTTATTACCAAAAAAGCTAAAGAAGAAAATATAAATGCTGATGTTTTTGGTCCTTTAGCTTTTGATAATTCTGTATCAAAAAAATCTGCAGCAATTAAAAAAATAAAAAATGATGTATCTGGTGATGTTGATATAATGTTGGTTCCTAATGTAGAAGCCGGAAATGCCTTAGTAAAAATGATGATTTATTTTATGGGAGCTTGTGCAGCAGGAGTAGTTTTAGGTGGTAAGGCTCCTGTAGTTATTACGAGCAGATCAGATGAATCTGAAGCAAGACTTGCTTCGATAGCAGCAGCTGTAGTTGCTCTTAATTAGAATGTCCGTATTTTTTTAATCTGATATCACCAGTTCTCGCATGAGCCTCCATACCCTCTGCTCTGCCTAGCCTTGCTGCTGTAGCTCCAACGATTTTATTAGCCTCTTTAGTCATTCTTTGGAAAGTTAAACATTTAATAAATTTTCCAACATAAAGACCACCAGTATATTTTCCGGCTCCTTTTGTAGGTAATATATGATTTGGTCCAGAGCATTTATCTCCATATGCAACTGTTGTTTCTTCACCTAAAAACAATGAACCATAATTTCTTAATCTCTTTAACCACCAATCTAATTTTTCAGCATGAACTTCTAAATGTTCAGCAGCATAGTTATCACTAACTTGTGCAATTTCTTCATCAGTATCGCAAAGAATTACTTCTCCATAATCTCTCCAAGCTGGTTCAGCGCTTGATCTTGGACCTTCGGGTAATTCTGCTATAAGTTCTGGAATCCTTTTCATTACATAATCAGCAAGTGACTTATCCGTAGTTAAAACCCAGCCGGGAGAATTATATCCGTGTTCTGCCTGGCCAACAATATCTGCCGCCACTATTTCTTTATCTGCAGATTTATCTGCTATAATTGCAATTTCGGTTGGACCTGCAAAAAGATCAATACCAACCTTTCCAAATAAAATACGTTTAGCTTCAGCTACATATTGATTACCAGCACCTACCAAAAAATCAACTTCGGGATTTTTAAAACATCCATATGCCATAGATGCAATTGCAGCAATTCCTCCCAAATTTAAAATTACATCGGCTCCACAAAGATTAGCAGCATAAATAATTCCAGGATGCGCTCCGTTTTTATCTTTTGGTGGACTTGCACAAATTATTGTTTTGACACCAGCAACCTTCGCTGGAGTTATGGCCATTGTTGCAGACGAAATATGAGCATAACGCCCTCCAGGTATATAACAGCCTGCTGTATTAACTGGAATAAGTCTCTGGCCTGCAAATAATCCTTTTGAAAGCTCTACCTCAAACTCATTATTCATGCTTTTAAGCTGATGTTCAGCAAATTTTTTAATTCTTTCATGAGCAAACTGAACATCATCTTTTGTTTTTTGATCCACTTTTTTTATTGCTTCTTCAATCTTTTCTTTTGATAAAATAATTTCACCATCGTAATTATCAAATTTTTTTGTTATTTCTTTAACTGCCTCTTCTTTTCTTTTTTCTATATCATTTAAAATATTTTGAACGGCAATACGAGTTTTAGCATCATCCGTAGATGGATTTTTAATTGCCTTCTTTAAGTATCTTATTGTCATGGGATAATCTATTTACCATAAATATATTGTGGAAGCCACATAACTAATTCTATAAAAATGATTACTAATATTAAGCACTTCTATAAAGCTTAGTAATCACAAATTCTTTGTGACCTAATGCTTCTGCGCAAGTGATCCTGCCATTGGCTGTTTTGATTGTAATATCAATTAGAGAATCTCCTGCTTCGTTTAAGTTCATTTCTCTTTTTAATATTTTAGAAACATCTAAATCAATATGTTCGCCCATTGTTTTTGCAGTTTTAGGGTTTGCTGTTAGCTTGACTACAGGCTCAATTGGATTTCCAACCACATTCCCCTGGCCTGTTGGAAATAGGTGAACCGTAAAACCTGCTGCTGCCTGAAGTGTAACACATTCTGCTGCTGCAGATGAAGTATCCATAAAATATAATCCTTTTCCATTTTTAGGTTCTTCAGCTGGCTCTAAAACATCAACGTATTTAACTTTTTTTCCAATTTTTTGTAAATTACCAAAAGCTTTTTCTTCTATGGTAGTTAAACCTCCCTTAATATTTCCGGCTGTAGGTTGACTTTCTGATAAATCATTAGTTTTATTTTCTAAAATAAAATTATTATAGTTATTCCAAACATCTAAAAACTTCTTTTTAGCTTTTTCATCTTTCCCTCTTGCTGCACAAACCATTTCTGCTCCTGTAATTTCTGATGTTTCTCCAAAACAAAGGTTAACTCCGTGAGGTTCTAATTTATCCATTAGGTTTCCAACAGTGGGGTTTGATGCCAAACCAGAAGTTGTGTCTGACTCACCACATTTTACTGAAATCCATAAATCACTTAAAGGACACTCTACTCTTTGTTTTTCACTGGCCCATTGCACAAATTCCTGTGCTTTTTTTGAAGCTTTCATTGTGGTAGCAATATCACCAAGACCTTCTATACTAAAACCTTCTACTGGTTTTCCTGTTTTTGCAATTTCATCTACAACTTTTTTAGTCCACTTAGGTTCAATTCCTACAACAATAACAGCGGCCACATTTGGATTTCTTCCTGTCCCAATTATTGTTCTAAAAAATAATTCTAAATCTTTTCCAAACTGAAGTCTTCCATAAGAATGGGGTATAGCTACAGTACCCTTAATATTATTTCCTATAGCCTCTGCACATGCGTTTGAAATATCATCTACAGGTAAAATAATTACATGATTTCTAACCCCAACTCTTCCATTCTCACGTTTGTAACCCATAAATATTTTTGAAGTATACATATCTATTTACCACTTTTTAGTTTTAACATTGTGAACATGTACATGGTCACCTTTTTTAATTGGAGAAACCACTTTACCAATATCATGTCCATATTTTAGTATTGTGTCTCCTTCTTTAAATTCTTTTAATGCAATTTTATGACCTAAAGGAATTTCATTAATTGATTTTATTTTAATCGTTTTATCATTTTCCATTATCCATCCAACACACTCTTGATCTTTGGAAGTTTTATCAATGACAACTACTGCTACATTGTCTTTTTCGTCATGAATAATTAAATCTGTTTGCGGCACTCTTACTCCCTATAAATTAATTTTTGTATATCATTATAAACAACTGCATACATAATTAATTTTTATTATGATTGTATTTATTTTTTAGTATATAAATACATTATTCTATGAAAAAGAATTATCCAAGAAATATGATTGGCTACGGAGCTAATACGCCCGTAATAAAATGGCCAAATAATGCAAAATTAGCTCTTCAGATAGTTTTAAATTATGAAGAAGGTTCGGAGAACTCCATATTGCATGGAGACAAAAATTCGGAAACTTTCTTGTCTGAAATTATTAATGCCCAACCTATTAAAGGCAGACATATAAATATGGAGTCTCTTTATGAATTTGGATCAAGAAGAGGATTTTGGAGACTTCATCAACTATTTCAAGAAAAAAAAATTCCAATAACTGTATTTGGTGTAGGTATGGCTTTGGAAAGAAATAAAGAAATATGTAACGCAATAAAGCAATCTGATTATGAAATAGCTTCACATGGTTGGAGATGGATTGATTATCAAAACGTATCAAAAGCTACTGAAAAAAAACATATGCAACTTGCTATACAATCTATTAAAAAAAATTTTGGTGAAAGACCTCTTGGATGGTACACAGGACGTTGCAGTCCAAATACCAGAGATTTAGTCATGGAAGACGGAGGATTCCTTTACGATAGTGATTCATATAGTGATGATCTACCTTATTGGGAAATTAGAGGAAAAAAGAAACAATTAATAATTCCTTACACACTTGATAACAACGACATGAGATTTGCTACCAATCAAGGTTTTAATAGTGGAGATCAATTTTTTACATATCTCAAAGATAGTTTTGATGCTTTATATGATGAAGGAAATAAAAATCCTAAAATGATGTCTGTAGGATTACATTGCAGATTAATAGGAAGGCCTGGAAGAATTCAGTCTTTAAAAAATTTTTTAGATTATGTTTTAAAACATGATGATGTTTGGATTTGCAAAAGAATAGATATTGCTAAACATTGGATTAAAAATTACCAAAACTTATAATTTTATTTATGAATAAAAATAAGAACATTTTTTTAAATGGATTGATAGACTTAGCTCAATCTCGCTTGGGTTCAAAGATCGTATATAAAACGGATGAATTTTTTGCTCCTGCAAAAAGAATCATAAACCCTTGGCCTCCAGTATTTAAAGAAGGCGTTTTTGATAAACATGGAAAATGGATGGATGGTTGGGAAACAAGGCGAAAAAGAAACAAAGGACACGATTATTTAATTTTAAAATTGGGTAGGCCTGGTAAAATACATAAAGTAGATATTGATACGTCCTATTTTAATGGGAATCAGCCAAGCAAAGTTTCTCTTGAAGCCTGTTACAGTCTAAATAAATTACCTAATAAAAACTCAAAGTGGATAAATATTTTAAAAAAAAAAGTTACTAAGCCCAACAGCCATCATTTTTTTAATATAAAAAATAAATCTATTTTTACTCATATAAAATTAAACATCTTTCCTGATGGTGGAGTTGCAAGAATTAGAATTTACGGAGAGATGAAGATTAATAAAAAATTTGGAAAAAAAATAATAAACCTTACTTCTGTATTAAGTGGAGCTACACCAATTGCTTGTAATAATGAACATTTTGGAAGAGCTGAAAATATTCTGGCCCCAGGAATGGGAAAAAATATGGGTGACGGATGGGAAACAAGAAGAAGTAGAGGGAAAAATTTTGATTGGCTGATTTTAAAATGTGCAACCGCAGGTAAGATTAATAAAATCCAAATTGATACCCATCACTTCAAAGGAAATTATCCAGACAAATGTTCTGTTCAGGCTGCATATTTAAATAATAAAAACTCGTCTAAAAGCATTGTTAAAAAATCAAAAAATTGGAAATTACTTTTAAACAAAGTTAAACTTCATGCCCATAAAAAACATAATTTTAATAATAAACTTATGAAAAATAAAAAAGTTAATTACATAAGAATAAATATTTACCCTGACGGTGGTATTTCGAGAATTAGAGTTTTAGGTAGAGCAGAATAATGGAAAAAAACATTAAACCTATAAAGATAAACAGATCAAACTTTGCCATGTACGGTGATTTAATATCTACTAGCGATATCAACCCTATGGAAATAAACGCGGGATATGCAAAACGCTTTGACAATTTAGCTGATCTAAATACCTCAAAAGATGGAGGAAAAACTATAGTAAGTATCTTTTCTGCTTTAAAGAGAACTTTCCCTATGACAATTGATATGATGGAAAAACATCCCCTTGGAAGTCAGGCTTTTATACCAATGAAAGAAACTACTTTCCTTTGTTGTGTGGCTCCTCCAGGTGAATATCCTGAGATAAGTAAAATTCAATCTTTTATTATACCACCAAGGACAGGAATAAATTATAAGCCTGCAATCTGGCATTTTCCTTTGATTTCAACAGAAGATATAAATTTTCTTGTAATTGATAGGAAGGGTAAAGGTGAAAACTTAATTGTTCACAAATTTCAAAAAGAAAAGATTATTCTAAATTATTAAAAAAAAACCCGCTGTATCTCTACAGCGGGTTTTAATTTTTAAAGTTTAAATATTATCTTCTAGTTTTTTGGCCTGACATCATAAGATGTAGAACTGTTCCTAAAGCTGCACCTATAATCCATGCATATCCACCTAAACCTGATAATGCAGGGTGCCATACAGTCAGTACTGAGAACACACCAGCTATTGCCCATGCAACAAAAGCTTTTTGATTCCAACCATCATTGTAATAATACTTGCTACCCTTTTTAGCTGAGAATAGTTGATTGACATCAAGTCTTTGTTTCTTGATTACATAATAATCAACAATCATTATCCCATAAACTGGTGCTAGAATTGCTCCAAGTGTATTCACAAATGGAAACATTCCAACTTGGCTTATAAAAGAAACCCATAATGCACCAATAATAAAACCTACTATCGATGTAATTAGACCACCTGTTCTAAAATTAATTTTAGATGGTACAAGGTTTGCTAAGTCATAAGCGGGAGGAACAAAGTTCGCCACCATGTTTATTCCAATTGTAGCTGCAAAAAATGCAAATGCTGCAATAACTGTTAATCCTAAGTTACCAACACGTGCAACTATATCAGTTGGGTTTGTAATTGTTTCACCAAAAACTGAAACTGTTCCTGCTGTGACCATTAAAGCTATAAAAGAGAATAAGAAGATGTTGCCAGGTAATCCCCAAAGATTTCCTTTTCTCATTTCCTTTTCATTTTTTACGAATCTTGAAAAGTCACCAAAATTTATCACCACCGCAGCAAAGTATGCAACCATAGTTCCGAAAATTGCTAAGAAAGCAGCAAAAGCTCCACCGCTGTAATCACCAACTCCTGAGAAAATGTTACCAACCTCTGAAAGTAAATTTCCACCTGCCTTACCCCAGATCACTAACATTAAAACTATCATCACAGCATATACCGCTGGTCCAGCAAAGTTTAAAAATTTTCTGATTAAATCAATACCTTGCCAGAATAAATAAATTTGAAAACCTGCAACAAAAATAAATGAAACCCATTCGATACCATTCATTCCTAAAAGAATTGCACTGCCTCCATCTGATCCTGATAAAGCTTTAAGTAAAAGAGCTACTGCTGTTGATGCAAAATATGTTTGTGCACCATACCAGAACATAGCAACAATACCTCTAACCATTGCCGGAAAATTTGCGCCAATGACTCCCATACTTGCTCGAGCAAATACCGGGTAGGGAATTCCATGTTTCACACTTGGAGCTCCTGAAAGGTTTACCAACCACATTATAAAAAATCCTGCGAGAAGGATCGCTAAGAATACAGCCCAACCATTTAGGCCATAAGTTAAGAACAAAGATGCTGCTAAAGTATAACCAAATAAACTTTGAACATCATTTGCCCAAACGTTAAAGATTTCAAACCATCCCCAATTCTTTTTCTTTTTATCTGTTGGGGCTAAATCTTTATTGTATAAGCGTCTGTCTCTGCTTCTAATTGTACTCATAATCTCCCTCTTTAATTTGTTAAAAAAAAGTTTGATGATCCTACCTATTTTTTTAGCTAGTTGGTACCCTAATAAATATTTTTTTTAAAGCTCAAAACTGTTGTTATTACTAAACTTTTTAATTATTTTACATTTATTAGTTTATGCTCGAACAAATATTCATATTTATTGAAATTGTCTTAATTGATCTAGTGTTAGCTGGTGATAATGCAATTATTATTGGAATGGTTGCTTCCCAATTTGACGATAACGTAAGAAAAAAAATCATATTTTGGGGTATTGGAGCTGCGATTATTTTAAGAATCTTATTTACTTTAATTACAGCTTATTTACTTCAAATTAATGGACTTAAAACTATAGGTGGTTTACTTTTAATCTATATTGCTTACAAACTTTACAAAGATGTAATTAAAAATGTAAATGTTGATAGAGAAAAAATTAAAACTAATAATCCTACTTTTTTTAAAGCAATATTAACTGTTGTAATAGCTGATGTAACAATGAGTTTAGATAATGTTTTAGGTGTGGCAGGTGCAGCAAAAGATCATTATGCATTATTAGTTTTTGGTTTAATTCTATCTATTTTACTTATGGCGACCGTTGCTACCACAATATCTAAATGGATTAAAAAATATAAATGGATAGGCTGGTTAGGACTGTTAGCAATACTAGCAGTAGCTGTAGAATTAATTTATAGTGATTTGAAAATATTTATATAAGTATGTTTTTAAAAAAAATTAGTCTGAAAAATAAAACAGCACTAGTTACGGGTGCTGGAAAAGGTATAGGTAAAGCTTGTGCTATTGCTCTAGCTGAAGCTGGAGCAAATTTAATTATCATAAGTAGAACACAAAAAGATTTAGACCAAGTTTCTAAAATTATAAAAAAATTTAAATCAAAATGCACAACATTTGCTTGCGATGTTACTAATTATAACAAAATTAAAATTTTCATAAATAAACAAAAAAAGATTGATATTTTGGTTAACAATGCGGGAACAAATATTCCAGAACATTTTACAAAAATTCAGAAAAAAAATTTAGAATATTTGGTAAAAGTAAACACAATGGCAACCTTTCACATAGCTCAACTATGTGCAATAAAAATGTTAGAAACAAAAAATAGAAAAAAAATTGGAGGATCCATTATTAACATGTCTTCTCAAATGGGGCACGTAGGAGGACCAATTAGAAGTGTTTACAATATGACAAAATTTGGATTAGAAGGCTTAACAAAAGGAATGGCTATTGATTTAGCGAAAAATAATATTCGTGTAAATACTATTTGCCCAACTTTTGTTGATACACCAATGACTAAAAGATTTTTTAAAAGCAAAAATTTTAAAAGAGAAGTGCTTAATAAAATCCCACTTGGTCGTATCGCTGAAGTAAGTGATGTTGCTACTGCAGTCGCTTTTTTAGCTTCTGATTCTTCTTCAATGATAACAGGTACATCAATTTTAATAGATGGAGGATGGACAGCAATATAATATAAAGGAGAAAAAATTATGAGCAATTTTGAAGATGTTAAAACATTTATGAAGACTTTCGGACAAAAGGTTATAACTAAACCACAGTTTCCGGACGAAAAAACTATGCAGCTTAGATATGATTTAATTAAAGAAGAATTAAATGAATTGGAGCAGGCAATGAATGATAAAAATTTAAAAGAAATCGCTGATGCACTTACTGATATATTGTATGTAACTTATGGAGCAGGGCTAGCTTATGGAATTGATTTAGATAAATGTTTTAAAGAAGTGCAAAGAGCTAATATGAGTAAATTAGGAAGTGATGGAAAACCCATCTATAACGAAAAAGGGAAAGTCATGAAAGGACCTAATTATTCCGAACCTAATCTCAAACAATTTGTAGAATAATTTTTATAAAATTTTAATTTAAAAATTTTGGTAATTTGAAAGTTACTTTTTCTTTTGTAAGAACTATTTCTTCCATTGAAACACTACAATGTTTTTTTATTTCTGATATAAAATTTTGAACTAGTTTTTCAGGAGCTGAAGCTCCAGAAGTAATTCCAATTTTTTTACATTTAATAATTGATTCTATGGGAATTTTTTCATCAAATGTTATTAGTTTTGATTTTCCACAACCTGACTTTCTGGCCACCTCCACTAATCTTTGGGAGTTTGAAGAACTTTCGCTTCCTATAACAAAAAACATATCGCACATAGGTGCAATTTTTTTTACTGCTTCCTGTCTATTTGTTGTGGCATAACAAATATCTTCTTTTGTTGGTGATTTTATATTAGGAAATTTTAATTTTAAAATTTCTATTATCTCTCTAGTATCATCCACTGATAAAGTTGTTTGGGTAACATATGCTATAGGCTTTTTATTCTCGTTAATATTAAAGCTTTTAGCATCTTTTATTGTTTCAATAAGTTTTATAGCTCCTTTGGGTAGCTGCCCCATAGTTCCAAGAACTTCAGGGTGATTCTTATGACCAATAAGTATGACTTCATAGCCATTTTTGTAAAGAAACTCAGCTTCTCTGTGAACTTTTGTAACAAGAGGGCAAGTAGCATCTATATAAAACATCTTCTTATTTGAAGCTTCTTCAGGGACTGATTTAGGTACTCCATGTGCAGAAAAGATGACAGGTCTGGAAAGGTCTTTTATCTCATTTAACTCTTCAACAAATATTGCCCCAATTTTTTTTAAACTTTCAACAACCTGTGTGTTATGAACAATTTCATGTCTGACATAAACCGGTGGACCAAACTTATTTAGAGTTTTTTTTACTATTTCTATAGCTCTATCAACGCCAGCACAAAACCCTCTGGGGGAAGCTAGGAATATTTTTAATTTTTTACCCACACATTTAAAATAAATTAGTTGTTTTCTTCCGCTCGCATGTCTTTTGGGTCAATACCAGCTATCGTGACTGGTTTTTTCATAGCATCTCTTCTAAAAGGTTCACCCAATTCTTGATTTAAAATAACTTCAATAAAAGTGGTTATTCCTTTTTTTTGCTCCTCACAAGATTTAATTAAAGCATTGGTTAGTTCTGTTTGTGTTTTTACTTGAATTCCTTTTAATCCACAACCTTCAGCTACTTTAGCATAACTCAATTCTGGGTCTAATTCAGTTCCGATAAAATTATTATTGAACCAAAGTATCGAATTTCTTTTTTCAGCTCCCCATTGATAATTTCTAAAAATTACCATTGTAATAGATGGCCATTCTTTCCGATTACACGAACTCATTTCACTCATACTAATTCCAAAGGCTCCGTCACCAGCAAAACCTACGACAGGAATATCTGGACATCCAATTTTCGCACCAAGAATTGCTGGAAAACCATATCCGCAAGGGCCAAAAAGACCAGGAGCCAAATATTTTCTTCCTTGTTCAAAAGTTGGATATGCATTTCCTATAGCACAATTATTTCCTATATCGCTTGAAATTATCGCGTTAGAAGGAAGGCCAGCTTGTATTGCTCTCCATGCCATTCTAGGTGACATTCTATCTTTTTCTTTTGTTCGTGCATCTTTATTCCATGTTGTTCCTGGGTCATCTTCTTCGTGATCTAAACTTGTAAGAGTTTGCAACCAGGCAGATTTTGTTTGATGAATAAGAGCTTTTCTTTTTTCTCTATCTATATTTCCTGCTGATTTAGAAAGTTTTTCTAGAAGTTGTTTTGCAACTAATTTTGCATCACCACAAATCCCAATAGTTACTTTTTTAGTCAAACCAATTCTATCTGAATTCATATCTACTTGAATTATATTTGCTTTTTTTGGCCAATAATCAATTCCATATCCTGGTAAAGTTGAAAAAGGATTTAATCGTGTTCCTAAAGCTAAAACAACATCCGCTTTTGAAATTAATTGCATTGCAGCTTTTGATCCATTGTATCCCAAAGGTCCGACTGCCAGTGGATGACTGCCAGGAAAACTATCATTATGTTGATAGCCTGAACAAACTGGAGCATCTAAACGTTCTGCTAATTTTTTACAATCTTCAATGGCATTTCCAATTACAACGCCCGCACCTGATAGTATCACTGGAAATTTTGCATCTGAAAGTAGTCTTGCTGCTTTCTGTATTGCGCTTGCACCCCCAGCTTGTTTTTCTAAACGAACAATTGGAGGAAGATCAATATCTATTACTTGTGTCCAATAATCTCTAGGTATATTAATTTGAGCTGGAGCAGATCCTCTTATTGCTTTTTCTATTACACGATTTAAAACTTCTGCCATACGTGATGGATCACGAACTTCTTCTTGATAACAAACCATGTCTTTAAAAAGATTCATTTGTTCAACTTCTTGAAAACCACCTTGCCCAATTGTTTTATTTGCTGCTTGAGGTGTTACTAAAAGCATTGGTGTATGATTCCAATATGCAGTTTTGATTGGAGTTACTAAACCAGTTATTCCTGGTCCATTTTGAGCTATACACATTGCAATTTTTCCAGTTACTCTTGTATAACCATCTGCAACTAAACCACCATTTGACTCATGGGCAACATCCCAAAAAGTTATTCCTGCCTTAGGAAAAAGGTCTGATATAGGCATAAAAGCAGAGCCAATAATTCCAAAAGCATGTTGAATTCCGTGCGTTTGAAGAACTTTTACAAATGCTTCCTCTGTAGTCATTTTCGTCATTATTATTTTCCTTTAGAAATTTTCTATTTTATTTATATATTTAATCACATCAAAATTCAACTTTCTTTGATACTATAGATTTTGATGGATAAAAATTATTTTTCAAAAATACGAATACTAGATGGAGGAATGGGGCAACACTTGCTTGCTAAAGGTTTAAAACCTAAAGGAAGCCTATGGTCCGCTACTGCTTTAATAGAAAAAAAATACCATCAGTTAGTAGTTGATGCACATTTAGATTTTATAAAATCAGGTGCAGAAGTAATAGTTACTAATAATTTCTCTGCCAGAAAGCAAAGAATGATACAAAACAATGTAGAAGAACATTTTAATTATGCAAATGAAAAAGCTGGGGAGCTTGCATTAAAAGCCAAAGAAATTTCAAAAAAAAATGTTTTGATTGCTGGAAGCTTGCCAGCTCAAAATAATACTTATGTATTAGATGAAAGAGATAGAAAAATAATTGAAAAAGGATTTTATGACCAGGCTAAATTAATAAAACCTTTTGTTGATTTTTTTTATTTAGATGTTTTATGCGGCAGTAAAGAATGTGAAATAGCGCTTAATGTTACAGAAAAATTAAACCTACCAGTATTAGTTGGATTGCATATTAAAAAACACGGAAAACTTCCTTCAAATGAAAGCATAAGCGAAGTAGTTGAAAAGTGTAAAAACAAAAGTTGGCTAGGTGTAATATTGGCATGCGTATCTCCTGAAATAATAGAAAATTCGGTTGATGAAATTAAAAAACTAAATGTTCCTTATGGGTATAAAGCAAATCTTTGGAAAGCAGAAGAACCTATACCGGTCCACAAATTTGCATCACCTAATGACAAAGTTGGAACAAACCCCGCTGAAGTTATGGGCACACGCGACGACTATACAGATTTTAAATTTTTAGAATTTTCAAAAAAAATGATTAGTAATGGTGCAACAATTTTAGGTGGTTGTTGTGAGTCAAAACCATCACATATAAATAAAATTTCTACTCTTAAAAATTAATTATTTATTTGTGTTTTTAAAAACATAGTAAGCAACAGCTTCAATTTCTTCGTAAGATAAAATACCTTCCCAAGGTGGCATAGCACCTACTCCATTTTTGAATCAGCAAGAGCCGGGTTGAAAAAATCAAAAAAAATAAAGAAAATATTATTTTTTTTATTTTATTAAAATATTGTTGCTCCAAAAACCTTAACACTATCTCCTTCTATTCCTAATACCAATCGGCCTAAAAAATCCCCCGGGACTTTATCGCTTCTCTGTTTTAAAAGAACTGTTACAAATCCATTTCGTCTTAAACATCCTAAAAATTCCTTTTGGTCAGATAAATTTGTCAATAATTTATTACCAGCCCATTGTTTACCTAGCTCTACTTCATTAGCGCCGTACAACATCTGTGATGAAAAATCTTTAGTAAATCCCCCGTAATCCTTTATGTTAGATGATTTTACTAGATTGTCCCATATGGGTTCAGCAATTTTAAATATCTCTTCGTCTTTTTTATCTAGAAGACTCATTTATTATAACTTTAGTAGATTTATGAAGCCTTTTTTTTCTCTTCATCTCCGATTATATGATAAACCGGCATCTTTTCCATTGTAAACTTGCCAGTTTTAGGATCACGGCGGGATACAGTTAAACAATGCCAATCTTTATCATCTAATTTCATATGGTCGCCACGATAGTAGTATCCAGGCCAACGTGTTTCTTTACGGAATAAAGTATGTTCCGTTACACATTGTGAAGTTAAAGCTCTATGTTTTAACTCCCAGGCTCGCATAAGTTGGTGGTAATCCTCTGCTCCAATATGTTCTAAATCTTCTTCCAGCCAATCTAATAACTCTAAACCTCTTTTGAGTAAATTTTCATTGGTCATGTAATTAACAGAAATACCCCCAACATATTCATCCATAATTTTTTGAAGACGTTGAAGACCTTGAAGCGGTGAAAAATAACTTGGTGAAACTGTACCACCTGTGATCTCATTTCTGCCAACAGTATAATTTTCTAATGGTTTATATATAATTTTTTTAAAATTTTCGCATTGTTCTTCACTAACTTTAATATTTTTTGCTTTTTGATCCTCTATATACTTAACCGCTGCTTTTGCAGCTAAACGACCTTCGGTAAATGAACCTGAAGAAAATTTATGAGCACTTCCTCCAACTGTATCTCCTGCTCCAAAAAGTCCTTGGATCGTCATCATTCTATTATATCCCCAAAAATATTCAGGTGGAGAGATATCTTCTGGACCACTTACCCAGGCGCCTGAACAAGTTGCGTGAGAACCCATTACATATGGTTCTGAAGTAGTTAATTCAGGATTTGTGTATTTTGGATCTATATTTTGAGATGCCCAAACTACAGCTTGTCCAACTGTCATTCCTAGAAAATTTTCCCATCCAACTGTTTCTAGGTGAGGATCTTGAAAAGCTTCCTTTGTAACCATTTGAATTGGTCCCCCTCCAGCCATAACTTCTTGAACAAAGGCGTGATTACGTAAACATGTTGGTGTTGGATGATGGTCAATATATTCTCCCACTAATTTTTTGGTTTGTTCATACCATTTCTTCTCATAATTCTCGCCATTGGCATTCTGTGTATAAGTTTTTAAATGCAAAAAATAAGCTCCTACAGGACCATAACCATCTTTAAATCTACACAAAACAATTCGGTTTTCCATTTGAGTCATTTTTGCACCAGCAGCAATTGGTAAAGCATAAGCAGAACCATTGCTCCAAGGTGCATACCAAGTTCTTCCCATACCTTCTCCTACTGCTCTTGGTTTAAAAATATGTGATGCTCCACCTGCAGCAACAATTACAGTTTTGGCTCTAAAAACATAATAATCTCCTGTGCGCATGTTAAAACCTACAGCTCCACCAACTCTATTTTCATCACTCTCATCCATGAGTAAATGAGTAATCATTATTCTATTATAAATTTTATCAGCCGATTTTTTTGCTGCTTCTGCTACTATAGGTTTGTAGCTTTCTCCATGAATCATTATTTGCCATTTACCTTCTCTTTGATAACGTCCAGTTTTTGGATTCTTCATCATGGGTAAACCCCATTCATCAAACATATGAACTGTTGAATCTACGTGACGAGCCATATCATAACCAAGATCTTCTCTTACTAATCCCATTAAGTCATTACGAGCGTAACGCACATGATCTTCAGGTTGATTTTCGTTCCACTGCATTCCCATATAGCAGTTAATTGCATAAAGTCCTTGGGCAACCGCTCCGCTTCGATCAATGTTTGCTTTTTCAACGCAAATTATTTTTAAATCTCTTCCCCAATGTCTTGCTTCGAACGTCGCTCCAGTACCAGCCATTCCTCCACCGACTACAAGAATATCGCATTCTTCATGATGAGTTTTGTGTTTAGCCATTAATAATAAACACCTTTTTTAAATGAATTTTTATCAATTGTTGGTAATTCTTTTTTTGTATTTAAGCCCTCAGGTTCTGAATAAAGAATTTGAGATTTGATTTCTCCTTGATTTGGTTTTTCGCCTTCTGCAAGATTTGGAATGAATTTACCCCATGGTTTTGTTGTTATTGGAGAAACAAAATCTTTTTCTGTTCCGTTTCTAAATTTTATTTTCCAAGATATAGTTCCTTTTTCTTCTTCTCTTCTAACTCTTACGCTGTGGCCCATAGGAGCAAAATCTGCATATCCACGTACATCAATTGCATGATTTGGACATGCTTTTACGCATGAATAACATTCCCAACAAAAATTAGGTTCTATATTTTTTGCTCGTCTAATAGTTTCATCGATATGCATAATATCAGACGGACAAATATCGACGCAGTGTCCACATCCATCACAACGAGTCATATATACAAAAGTAGACATAATTAATTCTGCTCTCTGTTTATATAATTTATATACATATTAATAGTGTTTTGGTGCCTCACGCTTAATACCCAAACCAAATTTCTCAGGCGCATCAGCTGGTGGCGGCATGTTATCTCTTGAGCCATCTGCTTCCGCTAGGTTTTTTTGAAGTGCTGCTCCTGGTTTATAAAACATATGAGCAAACTTAGACCAATACACTCCACCAAATAAAACAAGATTAGATATAATAAATAAAATTAAAAATACCTTATCATCCCATCTATCATTTAAATTTAATGATTGTAAAAATGACCAGACTAAACCAAAAAAAGAAGATGATAGAAGTGCTAGTACAAATAGATCTGCTTTAATAATTCTGTACCAAGGTTGAGCTTCAGAATAAACATCTACTCTTAAAAAAAACCAAAACCACGATCCTCCCAAAACGGTCATTAGGGCACCTACATGCCAAACGATTGGCCATACTGATGGCGTATTTGCAGTTGGTGAAGCATAACAAAAAATCATTACAACTGAACCAACCCAGAATAAAATAGTTCCATACATACCAAGAAGATGAGCTACTCTTCTTTTTCCAGCTCCTAATTCTGATGTAGTTGCTATATCGTTAGCTATTGTTTTTATAATTACTGAAGTTTTTTCACTTGTAGTAAGTATTTTTTTTGCTGATTTTTTTGCTTTCTTTGCGTTTTCAAAAAAATATTTTACATTTTTTTTGTGAATTATATCTACCAAAGTTCCTAAAACTACTAACAATCCCATTACAATGACAAAACTTTGCATTGCAATAGCAGGTATAATTTCAGAAAGTGCTGAAAATGGATTGGTAGTAATCAAAAGCTCTCCTTCTATTTAAATCCAATTATAGACGGTTCTAAAAAGAACCATCTATAATTTTATAAATTAAAATTCCTGTTTGATTAAGCAGCAACCTGTCGCGGTAAATTATGCTTTTCAGCAATACCTGACAAAAAATTCCATAGATATTTTGCTGTAGATAGAGCTGATTTTTCTGCTTTCGCTTGCTCATCCTTAGATAAACTATCTAGTAATTTTTCACATGCTTCTCTATGGTAAACATCCGCAGCTTTATGAACTTCAAAAAACTCTAATCCTTCTTTTGATGAAACTCCATAATGGTTTTTTAACCCTCTTATTTTTGTTTCAGCAATTTCCGGTATTTGTCTTTCGTAAGTATAAAGTGATGCCAATCCTTCAGCATAACTAGCTCTGCCATTTTTAAAGAAATTATTTATCATTTCAGATGTAAATTTTTCTTCTTTAACTGAATCAATTTTATTTCCATCCGCTCCCATTGCTACTGCAAAACTTTTCCAAAGCTTTGGATGATCAGCTCCGTCTTTTTCTTCATCTTGAAGATTTTCAAGTAAAATTTTTCTTTTGCTTAAATCTTCACATAAAGAATGTGTTGCACTTATATAACGAGGAAATGCCTTCACGTGTTGGTAATATTGTTCTGCATAATCCTTTATTATCTCTCTTGTTAACTTTCCTTCATTCCAAGCTTTATAAAAAGGGTGGTTAAGCAAGTGATACTTGTCTAACTTTTCGTTTAATTGTTTTGAAAACATTGTTATCTCCTTAATTATTTAATCAGATCATTATCTTTTTCCTATATTTAATCAAGAAAGATTAAGAGGTAGAGACAAAAATATTTATCAACTTAAAGTTGTAATTATTATTTAAGCTTTCCTTCTTTTCTCATTTTTGCTCTAATTTTCGTAGCAGAAATTTGTTGGATTTTTTCTGGTAGCGCAACTTCCTCAATTTTATACCCAACACCTCTTCCATAACTAATATTCGTAATGTTGGGCACTAAAATAACTTTAAATCTATTTTCATATTTTGGATTCAATTTCTCTTCTATGTTCTTTTTAACTGTTTCAAAATTAAATGGATTATCATCAACACCCTGAACATCTCTAACTTGAATGCAAACTTGACCAGTTTTTTTAATTATTTCTTCAAATAAAGCATAATGGCCATCATGAAAAGGTTGCCATCTACCTAACATTTGTGCCGTTGGTTTTTTGTTATCCCACTCATATGACATTATTTTATTTTCTCCGCTATTTTTTTTGCCCACAACTCAGCATCTTGTGTTGTTACTTCAAAATCAAATTTTTCAGGTTTAACAAACATTTTATTTGTATCATCAAATCGTCCTTCTTTAATTGTATTTATCCAAACAATATAATCTGCATTAAATAATTTCCTTGTTTGTGGCGTAGGACAAATATAATCAGCAACTAAATAATCATATTTACCTTCTTTTTTAATTTTTTCAGCTATGTCAGCAACTCTCTTTGCTTGCCTTATTCTTCCTTCCTCAGAAAAATCCCAGTCGTTTGCAGCTTTTCTTACCACATCATTATTAACCCATTTTGCTTTTAACAAAGGCACTAACTTTGAAGCAAGAGTTGTTTTACCTGAACCAGGTAACCCCATAACAAGAATTTTTTTCATAATTTTTTATACTTTAGTTTTTATATTGTGGCAAGTCTTGGTAGTGGTTTCTCATCTATAGGTAAATGTACTAATGCTGCAAAAAAAGAAAGTGCTACTGATAGATACCAAGCGTAATCAAATGATCCATATTCATCATAAAAATATCCACCTAAATAAGCACCTAAAAAAGATCCAATTTGATGACTAAAAAAAACTATTCCATATAAAGTTGCTAAATATTTTGTTCCAAAAATCTGTGAAATGATACCATTTGTGGGTGGAATAGTTGCTAACCAAAGAAATCCGTAGAGTACACCAAAACCTAGCGCTACGTAAGTTGATGTAGGAAGAGCTAGAAACAAAATTAATACAATTCCACGTGCAAAATATAAAATGCTCAATAATATTTTTTTACTATATTTTCCTGATAAATAACCAAATGATAATGTTCCAAAAACATTAAAAAGACCAATCAAAGATAAAATTGCAGCGGCTGTCCATATTTCAAAGCCACGTTCTTGGATGTAACTAGGTATGTGTGCTGAAACTAAAGTTATATTAAAACCACATACAAAAAAACCAAGTATTAAAAGTATAAAACCTTTATGATTAAATGCTTCTTTAATAGCTTCTGTAAGTGTTTGATTATCTACTTTAGTGCTGTCGTTTATATTCTTTTCTTTCTTAACTTCGCGCAGAAAGATTGCAGCAATCATTCCAAATAAAACAAAGTACAAATATGTGTTAAGTGTTTTTTCCCAACCAAACTCAGATAAAGCAAATTTTGTATATATAGGAGAGAAAAAATAACCTATTGATGCCATAGCAACTACAATTCCTATGGCCATTCCTCTGGTTTTATTTGGGAAATGTTTTCCAACCGCACCGATCTGAACACTTATTGCTGTACCACCTAAACCAATTCCAATTAATAAACCTAGATTAATTTGAAAAAATATTCCTGTATTTGGTCCTGAATAAAGCAAATAAATTCCTAATGCCACAAAACAAGCTGCAATTATTGTAACTTTTCCACTTCCAATTTTATCTGCTAACGCACCAAAAACTGGTGCAAACATGCCCCACATTAGCATTTGCAATCCTATTGCCAAACCAAACTCCGTAATTGTGCATTGTAAATCTTTTACAAAAAAATCTGTAAACATTCCAAAGACCATGCGGAGTCCCATAAATATCGCAACTATTAAACATGCTGAAATAAGCGTAAGAAGTGCTGTATTGCTTGGAAAAAATTTTTCTTTAATCATTTAATAAATTTTAAAGATTTTTTTAAATCGTCTATTAAATCTTTTGGATCTTCAAGACCAATATGCAAGCGAACTAAATGTTCATTTTTTTCTAATTTGAAATAACGTCTTGTTCCTAGTTCTATCGGATCAGTATAAACAGCAAGACTTTCAAAACCTCCCCAGCTATATCCAATTCCAAATAATTCTAATGAATTGACAAATTTGTATACTGAATTTTTGCTTTTACTTTTTATTATTACACTTAATAAACCTGAAGATCCTGAATAATACTTTTTTAATAATTTAAATTCTCTAGAGGAAGTTTTGTAAGGATATAATATTTTGTATATTTTTTTTTGCTTTTTTAAAAAATTAATAATTTTTTTTGCATTTTCTTGATGTTTTTCTAATCTTATATCTAGAGTTCTTAAACCTCTAATAACCAAATAAGCATCATCTGATGATAATCTATAACCCGATACGTGGTTATACCACCAAACTTTTTCATAAGCTTTTTTGTTAACAGCAACTGTTCCAGCCATAACATCAGAGTGCCCGGAATAATATTTAGTCGCTGATGTTATTGATATATCAAAACCTAATTTTAATGGTTTAAAAAAATATGCTGTTGCCCACGTGTTATCGATCGCTGATAATATATTCTTACTTTTTGCTAAAGAAACTATTTTTCCTAGATCATTCATTTCAAAAGTGTTACTTCCAGGATTTTCAACATAAATAAGTTTTGTTTTTCTCGTAACTTTATTTTTTAAATCTTCAAAATTATTTGGATTATACCAAACAGCTCTTATTTTAAATTCTTTAAGTAAATCGTCTGTAATTTTTTGTGTCGGTCTGTATACTCCATCAGAAATTAATATTTCGTCTCCTGGTCTACATATACTCATTATTGACAAAGCAACTGCAGCAAAACCTGTTGGGGTTAAAAATACTTGATATGCTTCTTCTAACCCTCTAAGTAATTTTTGTAACTGAACTGTTGTTTGAGTTCCTTGTCTTCCGTAATCCCAATGCTCAACGTCCTTTTTTTTTTCTATATCTTTTTGATGACTTCTTAGCTCCTGCATTGTTTTAAACAAAATTGTAGATGCGCGTACTACAGGAGGGTTAACTGATCTTGATTTGTAATCTTTTGCAGCGGTTTTTAAATATGTTTTAATTGATTTTGACATAAAATATTTGATAACAAAATAGGAGAATGCTATATCCACCGAATAAGGTCAATTATAATATAATTAAACATGGAGGTTATAAATATGGGATATCCTAAAAAACATAGAGGCCGTAGAAAAATGGGCTCTAAAAAAAGAAGAGCTCGTAAAAGAAATAAAAGAAAATAAGCTTTGAAGTGGAAAACATAAATCAAATTAGAAAGACTAGCATTTGGATTTTTTTGTTACCCATTATTGCAATCAACTCTTGTTTATTGATTGCTGTAAACTCTGAATTTCTTGATAATACAATATTTTTTGTCGATCCAATAGGAAGATCGGGTTTTACAATACCCTATATTGATGGAGGTGTGTCTATAAGTAGATCAGCAAGAACTTACCCCGCATATTTAATATTTAAACCAAGTATGATCATAACGGCTATTTTGTTGATTAAATACTGGATCTACAATAACAAATTTTTCAAAGAAATAAATAAAGATCAAAAAAATAAATTTTTTTTATTTTTTGGAATTGGTTCAGCAATTTTTTTAATTTTACATTCAATATTTTTAGGAGTCGTTTTTGAAAATGATTTTTACAAGCTTTTTAGAAGAATTATGCTTTTGGGATTTATTATTTTTGAAATAATTGCACAAACTTTATTAGTTATCACCATTTATAAGGCAAAAAATAAAATAATAGACTTTATTAATGATAAAATTCTCTTTGTGAAGATGATATTAGTGTCTATTTTAATAATCACAGCAATTTTAGTTAGTCCTATTTTGAATTCCTCAGAATATACTCATTTCAAGCACGCACTCGAATGGAACTATTTTCTTGGAGTAGTTTCTTTTTATTATTTAACTTTTCTATTATGGAAAAAAAGACAACTCCCAGTTCACACACCCGAAGGTGTATGAACGAAAGTTTTGGCTCGTCGTTGAATGCGCTACCGCCAAGCCTGCCACCCTACTATGTTAAGCGCTACTCTGCAGGGTTTTCTGCCCGCTAATCTTGAACCTCTCGGCTTTTACCTAGCTGGCCAGTTAAGAGTTGCCTCTTAAGTCATATGTATTTAATCACTATTAGAAATAAATTGAAATCACTATTTAGTTGTTTTATTTTTTTCAAATTATAGTTGTTAATTATGTGGATAAAAATTATTCAATGTTTTATCTATCCACCCTCCGCCTAATACTTTATCTCCATATTTATTTTTGGAATAAAAAACGCACGCTTGTCCTGGTGATATACCTGTTTCTATTTCTTGTAAATCTACTTCTGCATTAGTATTTTTTAAATTTACAGTAGCCTTTATCAATTTCCCAGTTGATCTTACTTTAATAAATAATTTTTTATTATAAGATTCAATATCACTTAAAAAATTTAAATTTTTTAAATAAATTTTTTTAATCGCTAAATTTTTTTTGCTTCCGACAATTATCTCATTTTTTTCTGCGTTTATACTTACCACATAAAGAGGTTCTTTATGCGCTACTTTAATTCCCTTTCTTTGTCCAATTGTAAAATTGATTATTCCATCGTGATCTCCAACTATATTCCCTTCTATATCTAATATTTTTCCTTTTTTAAAAGATTGAGGTTTATATTTGTTAATTACTGATGCATAATCTCCGTTTGGAACAAAACATATATCTTGACTATCAGGTTTATCTGCTACATTTAACTTAAGTTTTGAAGCAATTTTTCGCGTATCTTCTTTTTTCATTCTACCTAAGGGAAACCTTAGAAAATTTAATTGTTCTTGAGTTGTGCTAAAAAGAAAATAGCTTTGATCTCTCGTTAAATCAACCGCTCTATACATTTCTGCATTTCCTTTTTTTTGAATCCTGTTTACATAATGTCCGGTGACTAAAGTATCTGCTTTCATTTCTTTAGAGTAAGAATACAAATCTCTAAATTTTACTGTTTGATTACATTGAACACAAGGTATAGGTGTTTCTCCAGACATATAACTTTTAATAAAAGAATCTATTACATCCTTTTTAAATTTTTTTTGATAATATAAAATTTTATGTTCTATATTAAGTTGTTGTGAAACTCTTTTTGCATCTAAAATATCTTGTCCAGCACAACATTGTCTTTTTCCCTTGGGCGTTTTTGTATCATTGTAAAGCTTTAAAGTTATTCCAACCACATTATAACCTTCGCTTTTCATAAGACCTGCTACAGTGGAAGAATCAACCCCACCAGACATAGCTACCACTACTTTTGTTTCTTTAGGTGGTTTATCAATTCCCAGAGAATTTAATTTTTGTTTAACATTCATTTAATAATGTATATGTTCTAATACATAAAATTATACTTTTCCATAAATGTTTTTAAACTTTGAGCCTGGAGATTACGTAATAAACCCAAAAAGTGAAGATTGGGGAATAGGACAAATACAGTCAATAATTAAGAATAAGATAACTGTTAATTTTGAAAATGTTGGAAAAAAAGTTATAAATAGTGATAAAATTATTTTAGAAAAAATAAAAAAAATTGAATAACTTAGATTTGAAAAAAATTACTGAAGCTTTAATAGATACATTTCTTGAGGCAGGAAATATTGCTAAAAAAATTAGCGAGAGAGGTGTGAAAATTACAATTAAAGCTGATAAATCTCCTGTGACTGACGGTGATTTAGAGGTTGATCGAATATTAACAAATAAAATTAAAAACTTAACCGCTGATATACCTATTATCTCTGAAGAAAGGGTTAATTTAGAAAACATTAGTAAAAATGCTACTTTTTGGTTAATTGATCCAATAGATGGAACTAAAGACTATATAAAAAAGGGGGGCGAATATACTTTAAATGCTGCCCTGATAATAAATTTCAATCTTGCTATTGGTGTAGTTTATGCTCCCGCAAAGGATAGACTGTTTTTTTCTTACGGTAAAAATTGTGCTTTTGAAATTAATGGTGGAAAAAAAACGATTTTAAATTGTAGTAAAAAAAATATAAATGAAATAATCGGATTAGCAAACTCAAATGAAACGCCAGATGAAATTTTAAACATTTATAAGAAGCATAAAGTTTCAAAAGTAATTAAAATGTCAAGTTCACTTAAATTTTGTACTTTAGCTGCAGGCGAAGCGGATATATATGCTGCTAAAGCTAGAGCATTTGAATGGGATATCGCCGCAGGACACGCTATTCTTGAACATGCTGGAGGATCTGTAACAGACCATAATGAAAAAAAAATTTTATATGGTAAAGAAGACTATAAAAATCTACCTATACTAGCCAAAAGATCACCTAAATTAGAAAAGTAAATTTCTACCTTGAGTTGCATAAAATAATTATTAACTTTGTAATCTTCGCTTTTGTTAAGTGATAAAAAAATATAGAATGTAAGAAACTATTGAGGGGATTCGATGATAAAAAGGTTGTTTTTATTAACAACGATAGGTGTATTACTTTCTGGTTGTTTTATGGCACCAATGGCTTTGGTTGGGCCAGCAACATCTGGGTTCAGCACGGCTTCATTGATACAATCTGGAGTCTCTTCCGGAGCTAATTTTATAGTGAAAAAGAAAACAGGAAAAACTATTTCTGAACACGCTTTTGATGCGATAAGCAAGGATATATTACAACAAACTTATCTACCGAAAAAAATTGATAAAAAAATTAATTTAAATTCAAATCCTAATCTTCCTAAATAATTAGAAAATTAATAATAAAATTTACTTAAAATTTAATGTTGTTTAAGATATTATTTATAGTCACAAGTGTAGCAATTTTTGGTATTTTGTTTTTTCTAATGGTAAAAAAATCTTTGAAAAAAAAATTGGATTATTTGGTAAAAAACGAAAAAAAAAATAATTTACATTAATTTACAAAATTTTTTAAACTCATCTTTTGGTAAATCGAGAACTTTTTTTGATATTTCGTAGCTAAAACCTGATCTTGCCAAAATAGCAATATCTTTTTTATAAAACAAAGGCCTATTATTTTCTTCTCTACTTGCTCCAATTCTTCTACGCTTACAAATTTTAATGGCAGAAAAAAAATCAGGATCTGCTTCATTTTCTTTAATTTTTGAAATACTAGCTTTTATATATTTTTCGTTTATTCCTCTTTTTATAAGATTATATCTTATTTTATTTAAAGAATATCCTCTTTTTAAAAAAGCTTTTGATTTTGCATCTGAATAAATTTTATCACTGATTAGTTTTTGATCTAATAAAGAACCAATTACTATATCTATTAAATTAAATATTTCTTTTTTATTATATATTTTTTCACTTTTTTTCAGTAATTTTTTAAATAAATAAGTTTTTAGTTGTTGTTTTGAAGGGCTGTATTTTTCAAGGTATGTATACGCAAATTTTCTAATTTCTTCTACAGTAGCCTCTAGATTTTTCTTATTTTTAATAGGATTCACTGTTTTTATATACTATATTACAAATTTAAACTTATTATGTTATCTCAATTTCAACATTATTTAACTTTTGAGAATATTTACCTATACACTAATCTGGGAATTATTCCATTTTGGCTAATGATAATACTTATTCCCAATTCAAGAATATCGCAAATATTCGTCAATTCTATTATTATACCATTAATATTATCTACAGCTTACTTCTATGTTATTTATCAAGCAATTTTGCTGGATGAACCAATGTTTGATATTTTTAAATTATACTTAAGTTTAGACAATCTCTACACAATATTTGCTATGGAAAGTTTTTTATTAGTCTTTTGGTTGCATTTTTTAGCTTTAAATCTTTTTTTAGGATCCTGGGTATCTAGAGATGCTTTGAAATATAACATGTCACGAAGTTTCATTTTTATTCCATTAATCTTAATTTATTTCACTGGGCCAGGTGGATTAGTATTATACTGGGTTATTAGAATCTTCTACGCTAAAAGACTTGGATTTCATGATTAAACCATTTGAATTTTATTTTGATTTTGCCAGTCCTTATACTTTTTTAGCACACAAAGAAATTAGAAAAATTGAAAAAGAAAATTCAATTAAAATTCAATACATGCCAGTATTGCTTGGAGCTTTATTAAAACTTTCAGGTCTAAAACCACTTATAGATATACCAATTAAAGGTAAGTATATGATTAAGGATTGCAAACTATGGGCGGAAAAATATAAAACTGAATTTAAATTTAATAGCTATTTTCCAATAATATCTTTAACTTTAATGCGGTGTTCTTTAATAGCTAAAAAAAAAGGCCTTGAACAAATTTTTGTTGATAAAATATTTGATGCAATTTGGAAAGATGGGGAAAACTTAAACGATAAAACTACACTTGAAAAATTTCTAAAAAATTTAACCCCAGATCCAAAAAAATTTTTAATGGAAACTGAAGATCAAAAAATAAAGGATGAACTTAAAAATAGGACAGATGATGCTTATCAAAAAGGTATTTTTGGTCTACCTTCATTTATTATTAATAATAAAGTTTTTTGGGGACAAGATCGTTTAGAATTTGTTCTTAATGAAGCCAAAAGATAAATAAAAATATGAAAAAAATTAATAATGATATAAAAAAAAGTTTCGGAAAGAAAATTTTTGTAAAAATTTGCAGATTGTTGGGATATGAAATTATTGATCAAAATAATCTACATATACCTACTTCTAATAAATCGACAAATGATGACCTTAGTATACAAGGAAAAAGGTCTATTAGTTTACCTTTGGGAGAGGTAAAAATTACTCGACCAGTTAAATCTTTAGATATAATAATCAAAACTTGCACAAACATAAATCTTGTTACTCAATCAAAAAAAAGGATTTTTGAAAAAGAAAAATCAGAGTATACATTTAGATCTATAAATTCATTAATTAAAAGCATCAACTATGCAAAAAAAAAATCTTCAAATATATCATTTAAAATTTATGTAATTGACAATAATTCACGTATTGAACACTTAAAATTAATTGAAGATAAATTAATTAATTCAACTATACCTCACGAAATTATAAAACTAAATGTTTCAGATTTTGAAAATGAAATTGTTATGATCAATCAAACAAATCAGAACTTTGCAAATAATATGAAATCTACAATGTCTAGTATTTATAAATCTTTTTTACTAGCAAAAAAAAATAGTACTGATCTAATTTATTTTGTAGAGGATGATTATATTCATCAAAATGAAGCAATTATTGAAATGCTTTTAACTTACGAAAAAATTTCATCCCAAAGCAATAGAGAATTGATAATTTGTCCATCAGATTATCCTTTCCTTTATAATAAAATAGAAAATACTCAAATATATATTGGAAATAAAAGACATTGGAGAGTTACAGGTGAATCTTTATTAACTTTTATGATTAGTAAAAAACTAATTGAAAAACATTGGGATTTACTTGAGAATATGTGTAAAATTGAAAATTCACCTTTTGAAAAAAATCTGCATAAAATTTATGAAGAAGAAATATGTTTATCTCCTATTCCTTCCTTAGCAATGCACTGTACAAATATCAATTCGGTATTTGGAATTCCTCCAAACTTCGATTGGAAGCAAATTTGGGATGAAAATGAGGATCCAAAGTAAAAACAGCCTTTATGATTTATTTTAATATAAAGGCTGTTTTTTAAGGTTTATTTGTTAAACATCTCCTTAAGAGCTTTAGCTGGTAAAAACTTAACTTTTTGAGAAGCGGCTATCTGTATTTGTTCACCAGTTCTAGGATTTCTTCCTACTCTAGCTTTCCTTTTTGCTACTTTATAGGTTCCAAAACCAGCAATTTTAACCTGCTCATCATTTTTTAGGCAGCTCAAAATTATCTCTGTTATTCCATCAAAAGTACGCTCAGCATCAGCTTTGCTTAAATTCATGGAAGAAGATATTTTGCTAACTAGTTGTTTTTTGTTCATTTTAGCCCCTTTTTTATGACTTTTTTTACTCTTCTCACATATATGAGGAAAATCAACATATTTTTTAGTATATATTAAAGATATCAACACTATATGTGGTTTAAAAGCTTAAAAATGTTGATTTTATTAGCTTTTTTAACAGTCAACAATTTAAACATTTTACGTATTTAAAAAAGACCCAAGTCCTTTAAATCATTAAAAGTAACGAAAAACATTAAAGAAAACAGCAAAAACAAACCGATTCGAAAAAAACCTTCTTGAGTTTTCTGGCTTAACGGTCTGCCTATAATTTTTTCAATCAAGTAGAACATTAAATGCCCTCCATCAAGCATGGGAATTGGAAATAAATTTATTAGACCCAAACTTATTGAAATATAAGCCATTATACTTAGAAAAGGCGTTATGCCATATTCAGCTA
>CACLMO010000002.1 GCA_902608065.1 uncultured Pelagibacteraceae bacterium | reverse complement strand
TTCGGTTTTGCCAAATTTCAATCTTATTTTTTACAAATAATGCCGAACCCACTTTTAACTCCAGATCAAGTTGAATTGTTAAAATACAATAATATTATTTCTGGAGATCATTTAACGTTAAAAGATTTAGGTATTACCGGCACAACTATTAAAAATATTTTACCTAAATATATTTATCGTTTTAGAACGGGTGGACAATTTGGTTAGTTCTGATTTATTGTAAACCAAATCCAGTAGGAATTATTATATAGTGAATAGCTAATACAATCCCAACCGAAATACTTAATCCAAATACCATTTTAATAAAGTCTTTACCGATTAATGGAAACACGTATTTGAATTTATATTCTTTATTCATTGTAGAGATTGCAAGCTCTCTTCCGCACAACAAACCAACAAATACCCAGGTTGTTGACATAGGAAGATCGTTTAGTTCTTTAAAGTAATAAAGGACAGCTGCATAAATGGTATTAATAATAGTTGCTGATCGAGCATATCTAGTTCCAGTTTTCTCCAAAACTACTGTTTGGATCCGTCCACCCTGTATGTAGAAAATATAAAAAAGAAGAATTGTAAAATAAGTTACAACAATTAATAATAATGTAAGATCAAGTTGTCTTGGAAGATATACTGCAATATTTGCAACATCATGAGAAAGCCAAGCTGCCCATAAATAGGCTGAACTTACCCAAACCGCATTTCGCCAAAAAGAAATTTTCCAGCCAGTGGTAATTTCATCAAATTTTTCATTAATAAATTTAGAAATAACAATCCAACAAAGATAAGCGGCAACTGCAGCAAGACCATACCCCACAACACTTTTTAAAAGCATCTTCTCTAAAACAACCGTTGAAGCAAACGCTGAAAGAACTAAGAAAGTAGTTGATACTGGTATTCCAATTCTTGTTAGCAATAATAATATTCCAGGTGCTACGGCGTGATACCATTGAATTTCTTGGTAAGGAATTCTTGTTAACCTTCCAAATGAAATATCTCCATCATAAGCCCACCAGCCATAAATTAATACAACAGCCATCATAAAAGATGCAGAGGCGGCCAACGTATACCATTTAAACCACTTCTTTTTTGAAGCAATAAAAGTACCTAGTGTTTGAATTGAGTCGTTAGCAATTACAGACCATCCCGCTAAGCCGAAGCCAACAATTGTGTACAATAAGGTAAGTTCCATATTTTGAATACAAGCTCTTTGTAAACTTTTTATAAGGTTAGTCTAGATATATTATGAAGTTATTTTCAGAATCGTATGAGGGTAGGATTCAACTTATTTTTATTTATTAGTAAGTCAAGTTGTATTTAAATTATTTGACATTTAAATCTGTGATGTTATAACATAACATATGAAAATGATTAAATGTAAGCTTAAAAACGATCAACAAGTTTTAGGTGTATTAAAGAAAAATTCTAAGGGTATGTCAGCGTATGATGTTTTAAAGGAATTGCAAAAGTACAAAAACATTAAACCAATGACAATTTACCGTTCATTAAAGAATTTACAAAAACTTGGGGTTGTACATAAGTCTAATCAAAGCAAAAGTTATTTTCTTTGTCATAGTGATGCAAAAGAAAAACATAATCCGGCATTAGCTATTTGCAAAAAATGTGAAAAAACTGAGGAAATTAATCCAAGTATTTTTTCTAAAATATTTAGCAATTTAAAGACTAAAGAAAAATATGACTTTTCAAATTTTGAACTTGAAATATCAACTTTATGTAGGAGATGTATCTAATGAAAAAAATAACTTTTTTAACTGTGATTATGTCTATTTTTAGCGTCACTTATGTTCACGCTGCAGAAGGACACTCACACGAACTACCAGAATTTCTTCATTTTATGGAAGAATTAATAGAAGAACACAGTGTACTAAGAGGTTTTGTTTTTGGTGTCATACACACAACAATACCACTAATCGGTTTTTATACGGGTTGGAGTATAAACCGTTTATTAAAAATATTATCGAATGGTGCAATTGCTGGAATAATTGGAATTGTTATAGCTCATGTCGTTGCAGATTTTATAGCAGCTTTAGCAGACCCTGATTTAAAAAGCGCAGCTTATGGAATCGTTCTTGGTGGGTTAGTACCTTTAATAGCTGTACCGTTTTTAGAAAAATACGTTACTAAAAGCAGGTATCATACAGTTGTGGGTGACCATGATGATCTTAAAAAGGATTTAAAGAAAAAACACAGCTAAGCTGATTTAATTTTCTTTTCAATAAATTGAGGAATATCATCCTCTGTAATTTGATCTTCTTCCTTAGCATTTTTTGGTTGGAAGGCATAAAGTACATGAAGTTTACAATATGGGAACTTATCCATAGGTTTACGTCCACAAAAGTAAAATTGTTCCTCATAAGGATGACCAATTGGCCATCTACATGTGTCATCTGTTAATTCTTCAAGTTTTTTTGGATTTTCTTGTTCAAAATTTTTGTCTAACAACAAAGCCTTAAATCTTGCTTTTCTTCCCATTTTTTGAGGTTTAACTTCTTGCGCTTTGTTGTTGTCCCCAGTTATTTTTTGTGGTGTTTTTTTTGAGACTGCTCTTGCCTGTAAATTTAATCTATGAGCTTTTCCTATAACAGCATTACGCGTAGTGCCTTCAATCATCGAAGCTATTTGGCTAGCTGTGTGTCCCTTTTTCCAGAGTTCTTTTAATTTTTTTTCTCTATCAGGTGTCCAACTCATTTTATTTAAAATAGATTAAATCCACTATATTTTGTATTTGCAATGAAAAAACATACCCTATGTGGATACTTTATTAACAAAGACTTTCTTAACATCCATTTTTTATTTAATGCACTCTATAATATATAAGCTTTTATATGGTTGAAATTGAAAACAAATATAAGATTCACGAAAAAAAATTTGGTTACGTTAACTGGGTAGGATTTTGGACGCTTTACAAAAAAGAAACGTGGAGATTTTTAATAGTTATTATCCAAACTGTAATATCACCTCTCGTAACTTCACTTCTATTTTTAATTGTACTGTCTCTTGCGATTGGTAACTCTAGAGGGGAAATTTTAGGGGTTACATTTATTAGTTTTCTAGCTCCAGGTTTAATAGCTATGCAAGTTATACAACAAGCTTTTTCCCATTCTTCTTCATCAATTATGATAGGAAAAATTCAAGGGAATATAGTTGATGTTTTATATGCACCTTTAACTGCAGGTGAAATAACTTTAGCTACAAATCTTGCAGCGTGTACTAGAGCTCTAATGATTGCTGTTGTTTCTATTATTGTTTTCGCTTTTATTGTGGATCTAAAATTTTACAATTTTTTATATATCTTGATTTATACTTTATTAGGCTCTTTTATTTTAAGCTCTATTGGTATTATTATTGGTTTATGGGCAGAAAAGTTTGATCATATGGCAAGTGCTACTAATTTTATTATTGTGCCACTCTCATTTTTATCTGGAACCTTTTATTCAATCAAAGTACTGCCAGATATCTTAAAAAATATTAGCGAAATCAATCCATTTTTTTATATTATAGATGGGTTTAGATATGGCTTTCTTGGTGTTGCTGATGGTTCGATAAAATTTGGACTTATTTATCTAGTAATACTAAGCTTTCTAACTTGGTTTGTTGCATATATTTTATTTAAAAAAGGTTATAAAATAAAATCATAATTTATTTATGAATTCAATTCTTGGTACATACTCAAGGAAAAATATTGCTTTTAATCAAGGCAAAGGATGTTATCTCTTTACGGAAAATGGAGATACATACCTAGATTTTGTACAAGGCATAGCAACTAATATTTTGGGTCATTGTCACGAACATTTAGTAAAAACTATTCAAGAGCAGTCCAAAAAATTATGGCATGTTTCTAATGCTTTTGTTATTCCTGAGCAAGAAAAATTGGCTAAAAGATTAACAGATAACACATTTGCAGATTTTGTTTGTTTTCAAAATTCTGGCACTGAAGCCACAGAAGCTAGTATTAAAATAGCTAGAAAATATTTTCATAAAATTGGAAAACCTAATAAAAATAGAATTATTACTTTTAAAGGTGCATTTCATGGAAGGACACTAGCTTCATTATTTGCTGCAAATAATTCTAAACATACGGAGGGTTTTGGACCAGCAGTAGAAGGTTTTGATCAAGTTCCATTTGCTGATCATGAGGCAATTAAAAGAGCGATTAATAATAACACTGCAGGAATTATGGTTGAAACAATTTTAGGAGAAGGAGGAATTAAAATTATACCCGATGTTTGTTTAAAAGGATTGAGAGAATTATGCGATGAACACGATTTACTTTTAATTTTAGATGAGGTTCAATCAGCTTATAGAACTGGAAATTTTTTTGCGTTTGAAAAGTCAGGTGTTGTTCCTGACATTGTACCAATCGCTAAGGGGATTGGAGGTGGTTTCCCGCTTGGGGCCTGCTTACTTACAAAAAAAGCATCAATTGGAATGACACCAGGATCGCATGGAAGCACTTTTGGTGGCAATCCTCTAGCTATGGCTGTTGGTAATGCTGTTCTCGATATTATTTTTTCTAAAGGTTTTTTTGATGAAGTTAAAGAAAAAGGAAAATATTTTGATCAAGGTTTAAATAAACTCAAAGATAAATATCCAAAAATTATTAAAGAAATAAGAGGTATTGGTTTAATGAAAGGATTAAAATTATCAGTTGATAATAATGAATTTATTAAAAAACTTATGGAACAAAAAATGTTAGTTATAAAAGCTGAAGAAAATGTAGTAAGACTTTTTCCACCATTAATAATTAAGAATACTGAATTAGATGAAGCAATAAATAAACTTGAAAAAACTTGCAAAGAAATAAGTTAAATATGAAAAATTTTATTAACATAGCTGATATAAACAAAGCAGATCTAAGAAAAATTATTGATCATGCAAGATTACAAAAAAAAGAAGAGTCCAGTTTACAAAAATCTCAAAACAATAAATTATTAAATGGAAAAGTTTTGATTATGATTTTTGAAAAATCTTCTACAAGAACAAGAATTTCTTTTGAGCTTGCAATGAAACAACTAGGAGGACAATTGTTAGTTTTAAACCCAAAGGAAAGTCATTACGGAAGCGGTGATGAAAGTACACATGATACTGCTAAAGTGCTATCTCAGTACGGTGATATTGTTATGATGAGAACACATGAACACGAACATTTTATGGAATTTGCAAAAAATTTAGATATTCCTATTATTAACGGTCTAACAAATTTGAGTCACCCTTGTCAGATTATGTCAGATGTTATGACTTTTGAAGAATTGAAAGGGCCTATAAAGAATAAAAAAATTGCATGGTTAGGGGATGGCAATAATGTTTTGTACTCTTTAATAGAAGCAGCAGTGCAGTTTGATTTTCAATTAACTATTGCTTGTCCTAAAAAATTTCAACCAAATAAAAAAATAATAAATTGGGCAAAAAATAAAAATGGAAAAATATTAGTTATGAAAGATCCAAAAAAAGCTGTGAATTTGGCGGACTGTGTTATGACTGATAAATGGATTTCTATGGGGGACAAAGTAAATAAACAAAAGAAGAAAAAATTATTAAAATCTTACCAAGTAAATTCAAAAATTATGAAATTAGCAAAGCCAGATGCAATTTTCATGCATTGCCTGCCAGCCAATAGAGGAGAAGAAGTAACAAATGAAGTTATGGATGGGAAACAATCTGTTGTTTGGTTAGAAGCATTAAATAGGGTACATGTACAAAAAAGTATTATTCAGTGGTGTCTTAAATAAAAATTTAATTTAGAGGTAGTGGATTATCAGTATTTTCATTCATGTAAAGAATTACTGCAGCTCTTTCTTTAGGATTTTTTAATCCAGCGTAAGACATTTTTGTACCTTTTATCCAATTTTTTGGTTTTGTTAAAAAACCATCCATTTCTTCAAATGACCAAACTTTACCATGTGCTGCCATAGCTTTTGAATATTTATAATCAGAAACAGAACCCGTTTGTCTTCCAAGAACCCCCCACAAAGCTGGACCAATCTTGTTACCACCTCCTTGGTTAATACTGTGGCATGCTGCACATTTTTTAAAAACTTTTGCTCCTTCAGCGGCGCTTGCTGAAGCAAATAAAGCCATAATGTTTCCAGATTCTGTATTACCTGAAATTGTTTCTGATGTTGTTGTGTTGGTAGCGTCAGCTATATTGGCAACTTGGTATGCTGATTTTTCTGGTTTATCTACATAAAATATGACATCAGCAATTTTATTAATTCCTACTACAAGAATTACCACAAATATGATCGATACAATTATTTTATTCATTTTAAAAAAGCTGTTAAATTTAGTAAAACTCTGCTTTAAGATATATCATGCATTAGATCAAAAAAATAAACTTTAACTTGTTTATTTTGCGACGGTTAGACGCATAATATTATAATTTATGAAAAATACCGTAATAATTATCCCTACGAGACTTTCTGCAACTCGTTTGCCAAACAAACCACTTAAAAAAATTAACAATTTAGAAATGATAGTACACGTTTTTCATAGAGCAAGAGAAGCAAAAATTGGAGAGGTGTTTGTTGCTGCACCCGATACTGAAATCATAAAAATTATTGAAAAAAATGGAGGTAAAGCTATTTTGACTGAAGAGAAACATCTAAATGGCACTTCTAGAGTTTTTGAAGCTTTTACAAAATTAAAAAAAAAAAATGTTGATTTAATAATTAATCTTCAAGGAGATATGCCTAATATTAAGCCAAGTTCTATTTTAAAGTTGGAAAAATTTATGAGAAGCAATGAATGCAGCATAGGTACACTTGCTTCATTAATAAAGGACAAGAGTGAAATTTTAAATCCCAATATTGTTAAAGCCCAAACTCTTGAAGATCTAAATTCAAATAATTTTATAGAGGTTGTTGATTTTTTTCGAAACAAAGGTGATTTAAATAACAAAAAAGTCTATCATCACATTGGAATTTATGCCTTTACAAGTGTTGCTTTAACAAAGTATGTAAAGCTTTCAAGATCTAAATTGGAAATAGAAAGAAATTTAGAACAAATGAGAGCTATTGAAAACCATTTAAAGATAAAAGTAGGTTTAAGTGATACGAAACCTTTAGGAGTAGATACTCAAGAAGATTTAGCTCAAGTAAGTAAGGAAATGATTTAATTATGTCACAAAAAATAAAAGTTGCATTTCAAGGAGAAAAAGGTGCTTATTCACATTTAGCTAGTCTAGATATTTTTCCAGAAGCTGAAGTAAAAACCTGTTCTACTTTTGAAGAAACTTTTCAACTAGCTAAAGATGATTCTAGTTATAAAATTATTATACCTATTGAAAATTCTTTAGCAGGTAGAGTAGCAGACATACATTATTTAATTCCAAAATATAAACTTCAGATTCATGCAGAACATTTTCAAGAAGTAAAACATAATTTACTTGGTGTTAAAGGTGCAAAATTGAAAGATATTATAACGGTTAGGAGCCACTCACAAGCAATTGGACAATGTAGAAAATTTATTTCAAAAAATAATCTAAAAGAGATTATTTCTGCAGATACTGCAGGATCTGCTAAGTTTATATCTGAAAAAAAAGATAAAACCGAGTCAGCAATAGCATCAACTTTGGCTGCTAAAATTTATAACTTGGATATATTGCAATCAAATTTGCAAGATGAATTAGGAAATGTAACTAGATTTTTTATAATGGGAAAAGAGCTAAAACAACCTGAGCTTAAAGACAAAAAATATATTACAAGTTGTATTTTTAAACTTAAAAGTATTCCTGCTGCCCTTTATAAAGCTCTAGGAGGTTTTGCAACTAATGGTGTGAATTTGTGTAAGTTAGAAAGTTTTTCAGTTAAAAATACATTTGACCAAGTAAACTTTTATATAGATATAGAAGGTCATATTGAAGATACCTCGCTACAGAAGGCACTTGAAGAATTAGGATTTCATACAGAGAAATTGGATGTTTTGGGGGTTTACGAAGCACACAAATATAGATTTAAAAATAAATAAAAAACCCACACTAAAGTTGTAGTTCTTATTTTTTATACTGATATAATAATAATGGAGGCTGGCAGCGGGTGGAGTTTTTTGTACAACCCGGTCAGGACGGAAACGTAGCAGCCGCAACAATATATTCCAGGTTGTTGTTCAGTCTCCTTGTTTAAAATATGAAAAAAGCTGAAAATAAAATTCTAGCATTAAAATATAGACCAAAAAATTTTGAAGAATTAATTGGTCAGGACATAATGGTTCAAACTGTAGTTAATTCAATTAAATTGAATAAATTACCCAATGCATATTTATTAACAGGAATTCGTGGTGTCGGAAAAACAACGACAGCACGATTGATAGCAAAAGCACTAAATTGTACAAAAAATTTCCTTAAGGAAGAAAATTGTGATTGCAATCATTGTGAAGAAATAGCTAATTCAAAACATCTAGATGTGTTAGAAATGGACGCTGCATCAAGAACTGGAATTGATGATGTTCGAGAATTAATTGAATCTTCAAAATACAATCCAACAAGTGCCAAATATAAAATATTTATTATTGATGAAGTTCATATGCTTTCAAAACAAGCATTTAATGGTTTGCTAAAAACTTTAGAAGAACCACCACCTCATTTAAAATTTATTTTTGCTACTACTGAGGTTAAGAAAATTCCAGTTACAATAGTTTCGAGATGTCAAAGATTTGATCTTCATAGAGTACCAATAAATATTTTATTAGAAAATTTGAAAAGAATTTCTAAACTTGAAGGTGGCAATATATCAGATTTAGGTATGAAATTAATTGCAAAGGCTTCTGAAGGGTCAGTAAGGGACTCTTTATCATTGCTAGATAGAGCTTTAATTAGCCAAAATGTTGTAGGACAGACAATAGACGAGCAATTTGTAAGAAAAATGTTAGGTGCCGCAGATAGAACAAAACTTTTAGAAATTCTAAAATTTGTAATTCAAGGAGATCAAAAGAAATCGTTAGAACAGTTAAGACAAATCATTGACGAAGGAATAGATCCTGTTAATTTTTTAAATGATCTTTTAGAAATAATATATTTTATGCTACAAAACAAAGATCTTGGAAAAATCGATTCAGATCTATCAATATCGGAGTCAGAAATAGAAACTATAAATTTGATTTCAAAAGATATTAGTTCATCAACACTAATGATTTTTTGGCAATTTATCCTTAAAGGACTGGAAGAATTGTCTATTGTTGCAAATCATATTTTATTGCTCGAAATGTTAATTATTAGATTACTTCACTTAAAGGATATGCCATCATACCAGTCCATATTGGATTCTATAAATGAAAATCAAAATGTTGATAGTCCAATAACGCAGCCAAATACCAAAAAAACTACAACAGAAAATAGAGAAAGTGTTAAAAGCACCAAAGATCAAATTAAAACGACAACACAAGCTAAAATTGAAGTGGATTCTTATAATCAAAAAAATCTTTTAAACAATCAAACAGAAGTCATTTCTTCATTTGAAGACTTAATTCATTTATCAAAAAAGAAAAGAGAAATAGAATTAAAGTATGATTTAGAAAAGAATGTAAATTTAATTAAATTTTCATCAGGTAAAATTGATATAGGATTCAACGAAAATTTGGGAAAAAATTTTGTTCGTCATTTATCTGAGAAATTGTTTGAGTGGACAAAAAAAAGATGGGTAATAACTTTGACTAAAGAAAAAGGTCAAAAAACATTTTCTGAACAAAAATTAATAAAAGAACATGAACTACTAGAAAAAGAAAAAAAAGGTGAGATTAATAAAAAATTTAAAAATGTTTTTTTAGATGGAGAATTAATAGAAGTTTCCAAGAAGAATTAATTTATGACAGATTTTAATGATTTGATTTCTCAAGCAAAAAAAATGCAAGAAAAAATGAAGGAAACCCAAGAAGCTTTAAAGAAAATTGAAGTCGAAGGATTTTCGGGAGGAAATTCAGTTAGAGTAATAATGAATGGAGACGGGGATCTTAAAAAAATTTTTATTGATGATAAAATGTTTAAGGAATCCAAAGAAATTTTAGAAGATCTTATCATTGCTGCTCACAATGATGCTAAATCTAAATTAAAACAAAAAACATCGGAAGAAATTTCAAAAGTTACTGGAGGAATTAATTTACCAGCAGGTTTTAAGTTTCCTTTTTAGGTATTCTAATGAATAATAGTAGCGTTAATGAAATAGAAGAATTGGTTAAGATAATATCTAAATTACCTGGTTTAGGACCTAAATCAGCAAGAAGAATTGTATTAAAACTCATAAACAAAAGAGAAGAATTAATTAAACCCTTAACAAACACATTAGCGCAAGTTTATAAGAATGTAGTGCAGTGTAAAGATTGTGGAAATTTAAAATCAATTAATTCAAAATGTAGCTGTTCTAATAAAAAATTTGATCAAATATGTGTGGTAGAAAATATAGCTGATATGTGGGCGATTGAGAGCACTGGCGTATACAAAGGTCACTATCATATTTTAGGCGGAACTTTATCTACATTTGAAAATAAAAAAAATGATGGGTTATTAATTTCTTCTTTAATAGAGCGTGTAAAAAAAAATTCAGTAAAAGAAGTTATACTTGCAACAAGCGCTACAGTTGAGGGTCAAACTACCGCTCATTATATTCAAGATAGTTTAAAAAATTCAAAAGTTAAAATTTCTAAGCTTGCCCAAGGAGTTCCTGTTGGTGGAGAAATAGAGTTTTTAGATGATGGTACTTTATTTTCTGCTTTTAAAAATAGGGGCCCTGTAGTTAGTGATTAGATTTTTTTTCAATTCTTTTAAAATGCAAAATAGGCTCAGTGTAACCTGATGGTTGTTTAAAACCATTAAAAACTAAATCACAAGCAGCTTTAAAAGATATAGATGTGTCGTAGTCATCAGACATACGCTTATAAGAAGCATAACCTTTTAAATCAGGATCTTTAATATTTTGTTTATCTACAATTTTTGCCATTTTTTTCATTGTCCCTAATACCTGTTCTTTGGTGCAAATTCCATGATGAAGCCAATTAGCAATGTGTTGCGATGAAATTCTTAAAGTAGCTCTATCTTCCATTAGACCAACGTTATTAATATCAGGAACTTTTGAACATCCTACTCCTTGATCTATCCATCTAACCACATAACCTAAAATACCTTGAGCATTATTTTCTAATTCTTTATTAATTTCTTCCATAGACCAATTAGGTCTGTTTGCAGTTGGAATTGTGAGGATGTCAGAAATTTTTGCAGGAGTTCTATTTTTTAATTCTCTCTGTTTGGAAAAAACGTCTACTTGATGATAATGTAAGGCATGAAGTGTAGCTGCAGTTGGTGATGGAACCCAAGCACAGTTGGCTCCAGATTTAGGATGATTAATTTTTTGAGACATCATATCTGCCATTTTATCTGGTGCAGCCCACATTCCTTTCCCAATTTGAGCTATTCCTGAAAAGCCACATGCTAATCCAATATCAACATTATTATTTTCATAAGCAGAGATCCATTTAGAAGATTTCATATCTCCTTTTTTAATCATGGGCCCAGCTTCCATTGAGGTGTGTATTTCATCGCCAGTACGATCTAAAAATCCAGTATTAATAAAAACAACTCTATTTTTTACATTTCTAATACATTCTTTTAAATTTAATGTTGTTCTTCTTTCTTCATCCATTATTCCAATTTTAATTGTATATTTTTTTAAATCCAAAACTTCTTCTACTTTTTCAAATATTAAATTGGTAAAAGCAACTTCATCTGGACCATGCATTTTTGGTTTTACAATATAAAAAGATTGAGTTCTTGAATTTTTTTTATTTTTAAAATCATGAATAGCAGCAGCTGTTGTTATAAATGCATCCATAATCCCTTCAGGAATTTCAGAACTATCACTTAGCAAAATGGCAGAATTAGTCATTAAATGCCCTACATTTCTATTAAGCATCAAAGCTCTTCCATGTAATTTAATTTTATTTCCATTGGGTGAAATATATTCTCTGTCAGAATTTAGCTTTCTTATAAAAGTGAAAGGTTTATTCCCTGTATTTTTTTTTTCCTTCATATTTTAAATCACCTTTCATTAAGCCTAGCCAATTTCTATATCCATGTACTTTGTCTTTAGCATCAACAGCAGCAACAGAATCTTCATGATCCATAATTGAAGTTATGGCCGATTCCAAAATCACATCATATATAGCAGCTTTATCTTTAAGACCTCCTCGTGTATGATCAGGATTAAACAAAATATCTATGTGTAGATTGTTATTTTTAAATAATAATGAAGATAAATTATTCAATTTTTTAGTATAACCCACAAACTGTTTAGGATTTTTTAGCTTTAAGTTTAATTGGTTGTTCTCAACTTTTGGAATTTCCGAAATATCTTTCCAACTACCCTTTTGTAGCGGAATATTAAAATCTAAGATTTCACGAGCATATTCAATTACTTTTTCTCCTCTTATGTAGTTATATTTTTTCCCTCTCTCTGCGCCATTTGACTCTGAAACTACATCTGTTCCATATAAAGCGTCGTATAAACTTCCCCATCTTGCATTTGCAGCATTTAAAGAATATCTTGCATTCATTACTGGGACAACTAGTTGTGGTCCAGGAATATTAGAAATTTCAGAATCTACATTTTTTGTTTCTATAGAAAAGCTTGGTCCACTTTTCACTAAATATCCAATTTTTTTTAAAAAGCTTTCATAAGATTTTTTATCAAATTCTTTACCTCTATTATCAATATGCCATTTATCTATTTTTTTTTGCATTTCATCTCTTGTGGAAAGAAGTTTTTTATTTATAGGAGCTAGCTCATACACGGCTTTACTAAAACCAGACCAGAATTTTACTGAATCAATACTTGTGCCTGGTAGAAGTTCATTATTAACAAAATTCAGCAGTTCTTCTGCAACAGATAATTTATTTTGAGATTTATAATTCATGTTTAAACAAAATTTTGCCACTTATTTTTATACATTTAATCATAAATGTAGTATTTATGTATATATATTTTTAATCAAGTGTTATTAAATTAATAGATGAAAAATTATTTAGAATTTGAGCGCGATATAAAAGTTTTAGAAGAAGAACTTGCTAAATTAAAAGACCCTTATAATAAAGGTGGTATTTCGCAGGTAGATACAGATGAAATATCAAGAATTCAAAATGAAATAAATAAAAAATTAAAACTATCTTATGCAAACTTAAATGCATGGCAAAAAACGCAAGTTGCGCGACACGAAGAAAGACCCAAAGCAAAATTTTTTATAGAAAATTTATTTACTAATTTTGTTAATTTATCTGGAGACAGAAAATTTGCTGAAGACGAATCTGTTATAGCTGGATTTGGTTTTTTTGATGGTAGATCCATTTTAGTTATTGGTCAGGAAAAAGGTGAGAATCTTGATAGCAGATTAAAAAGAAATTTTGGCATGATGAGACCAGAAGGTTATAGGAAATGTATAAGACTTATGAAATTAGCAGATAAATTTAATATTCCTGTAATATCATTTATAGATACTCCAGGTGCATATCCTGGCATTGGAGCTGAACAGAGAGGACAGGCTGAAGCAATAGCAAGCTCAATTGAATGCTGCATGTCACTAAAAGTTCCTATCATATCAATTATCATAGGAGAAGGCGGATCTGGAGGCGCAATTGCTTTAGCATCTGCAAACAAAGTTATAATGTTTGAGAATGCTATTTATTCTGTAATTTCTCCGGAAGGCTGTGCATCTATACTATGGAGAGACCCTAGCAAATCTTTGGAGGCTGCCAAAGCTATGAAATTAACCGCAAATGAATTATTAAAAAATAATATTGTTGATGAAGTTATTCAAGAACCCATAGGAGGAGCACACAGAAGTAAAGAGCAAGTACTTGAATCTACTAAATTATTATTGATTAAATATTTAAATAAATTTGAGAAATTAACCAGCGAAGAAATAATTGAAGAAAGAAAGAAAAAGTTTTTAGAAATTGGTAAGAAAAAAAGTTTTAGTTTTCTTTCGAAAGATGCTAATCAATTAATAGAAAAAAGTAACTTATTAGTTTTAATAAAAAATAATTTATTTAAATATAAAAAAGAACTAATAATTACATTATTCTTGTTGTTGGTTTTAAGCATACTAGTAATTAAATAGCTTATAAAGCTCCACAGCAGTGCTTAAATTTTTTTCCTGTAGAAGGACATTTTTCATTTCTAGGAACTTTTTCATTTTTATAAATGACTAATAAACATTTAGGGTTATCTATAAATTTTTCTTTGCTTTTGGTATTTTCATTTTTAATCTCTTCTTGAGGTACTACTTCTAGATTGTTTAAAAAAGTGATAAAATCCATTTTTATTTTGTTCAGCAAATTTTCAAATAATTTGAAAGCCTCCCTTTTAAATTCATCCAGAGGGTCTTTTTGAGCATAACCTCTTAAACCTACAACTTGTCTCAAGTGTTCAAGATATTGTAAATGTGATCGCCACAAAAAATCTATAGTTTGTAGAAATATTCTTTTTTCAAGTTGAAGATTTGTGGCTTCAGTTATTGCCTTGTTTCTTTTACTTTTATGTTTGTTAAATTTTTCTTTAATAAATTCTACAAATTTTTCATTTTTCATTTTTATGATAGAACTTAACTCTTCATCATTAAATGATCGCCCTAATATTGGTTTAATTTTAATTTTAAAAGCATCTAATTGGTTTTCTCTTTCAGCGATAACTTTTTCTTGAGTGAGATTTTCGCACAAGTCAGAAAGGAAAGAATTTATTATACTATTAACATTATCAGATTTAATAACTTCTTTTCTTTGTTCAAAAACAACCATTCTTTGATCATTCATTACATCGTCAAATTTTAGCAATGTCTTTCTAATATCAAAGTTCCTCGCCTCAACTCTTTGCTGTGCTCTTTCCAAAGCTTTATTAATCCAAGGGTGATCAATAGACTCGCCCTCTTTAAGTCCAAATTTTTTCATTATTCCATCTATGGATTCAGAGCCAAATATCCTCATTAAATCGTCTTCTAAACTGATATAAAATATAGATTTACCTGGATCTCCTTGCCTTCCTGATCTACCTCTTAATTGATTGTCAATTCTTCTACTTTCGTGTCTTTCTGTTCCGATAACGAATAGACCACCGCTATTTTTAACTTTATTTTTTTCTTCCAAAATTGTGTTTTGGTTATTATTTTGATTTTTTGTATTGAAGCTGTTTTGTTTTCCTCCTAATTGAATGTCTGTTCCACGTCCAGCCATGTTTGTTGCTATTGTAACAGCACCTAACTTACCTGCTTCGGCTATTATTTTTGCCTCTTGTTCATGTTGTTTTGCATTTAAAACATTATGAGAGATTTTTTTTTCTTTAAGTAGTTGAGAAATTTTTTCTGATTTTTCTATACTTGTCGTTCCAACCAAAATAGGTTGTCTATTTTTATGACAATCTTCTACTTTGTTTATTATAGCATTATATTTTTCTTTTGAAGTTCTAAAAATTTGATCATTTAAGTCAGCTCTAATCATGTCTTGATTTGTAGGCATTGAAACAGTTTTAAGTTTATAAATATCGTAAAATTCTTCAGCTTCTGTTATTGCTGTACCCGTCATTCCTGATAATTTTTTATAAAGTCTAAAATAATTTTGGTAAGTTATTGAAGCCAAAGTTTGATTTTCGCTTTGAATTTCAACATTTTCCTTTGCTTCCAAGGCTTGATGAAGACCGTCAGAAAATCTTCTACCCTCAAGCACTCTCCCCGTAAATTCATCAATAAGTTGTACTTTGTCATCCCTTATTATGTAGTCAGTATCTTTAAAAAACAATAAATTTGCTTTAAGAGCCTGATTGATATGATGTACCAAATTAATATTTTGAGGATCATAAAAGTTATTATTTTTTAAAATTCCATAAGTTTTGGAAAGTTTTTCTATTTTATCAATACCTTTTTCAGAAAGCATTACATTTTTGTTTTTTTCGTCTAATTCATAATCAATGTTTGTAAGATTTTTGATAAATTTATTGCAGACGAAATATTGATCAGATTTGTCTTCTGTTCCTCCAGATATTACAAGCGGCGTTCTAGCTTCATCAATAAGAATACTATCTACTTCATCAACGATACAAAAAAAATGATTTCTTTGAACCATTTGGTCAGCATCATATTTCATGTTGTCTCTTAAATAGTCAAAACCGAATTCGTTATTTGTTCCATAAGTTACATCACAATTATAATTTTTTTTTCTAGCGGCATCGTCCATTTCGTTAGTGATACATCCAACTGACATTCCTAAAAAATTATATATCTTTCCCATCCATTCCGAATCTCTTCTTGCTAAATAATCATTTACAGTTACCACGTGCACACCTTCTCCAATCAGTGAGTTTAAATACACCGGTAGTGTTGACACTAACGTTTTTCCTTCACCAGTTTTCATTTCCGCAATTTTACCTTGATGTAAGATAATTCCTCCCATTAGTTGAACATCAAAGTGCCGTTCTCCCAAAGTTCTTCTCGCAGCCTCTCTGACGTATGCAAACGCTTCTGGAATTAAATTTTCAAGCTTGATTCCACTTTTAATTTTTTCTTTAAATTCGTTGGTTTTCGCTGGAAAACTTTCATCAGGTATTTTTTTGATTTTTTCTTCCCAGTCGTTGATTTTTTTTATAATTGATTTTAGCTTATCAAGCTCTTTTTGGCTTGTATTTTTAAAGAAAGTACCGAATATTTTACTAATATGTAGCATAAATTATTAATATTTTTTGTTGAAAAAAGTATTAAGATACATTAGCTCAACATAGACATATATATAAGAATTAATTAATTATTTTAAACACTAATGACCGTAAATTTGAAAAATCTTCTTAATCCCAAAATAAAACTATCAAAAATGGGAGAATTTCAGGAGTTACAGCCTATTAATGGACTGGAAATATCAGCTGTGTCAGCTGATCTTTACGGAGATGGAAGAGACGATCTCTCACTATTTTATTTTAAAGATGGAGCCAATTTTGGGGCAATATATACTAAATCCAAAATTACTTCTGCTAGCATAAATTGGAATTTAAAAATTAAAAGACATTTTGTTAAATCATTATTAGTGAATACAAAAAATGCAAATACTTTTACTGGGGTAAAAGGGGCCCAAGGTTTAAAAGAAATTGCAAAAACTTTGTCTAGAAGTTTAACCTTAAAATCTTCTCAAACACCTGGAGGCGTAAGCGATGTTATAAAAATAACCGATTTATTATTTGCTTCAACTGGAGTTATTGGTGAGGATTATCCTTATATGAAAATAAAAAATAGAATTCCAGAACTAGTAAAGAAATTAAGAACTGATCAAAACAAATTTGTTTGGTTTAAGGCTGCTAGCGCTATAATGACAACAGATACAAAACCAAAATTAGCTTATGAAGAATGTAAAATAGGAAATAAAATAATTAAAATTTCTGGTATAGCGAAAGGCTCTGGTATGATTGCTCCCAATATGGCAACTATGTTGGCATTTATTTTTACTGACGCAGATATACCCGCTGTATTTTTAAAAGCTATACTAAGAAAAGTTACCGCAACAACATTTAATTCTATTACAGTTGATGGAGATACTTCCACTAATGATATGGTTGCAATTTTTGCAACAGGTAAGGCAAAAAATTCAAAAATATACAATGTTCTAGATCCCAAACTACAAGATTTTGAAAAAGCGCTCCACAACTTATGTTTAAATCTCTCTAAACAAATTGTAGTTGATGGAGAAGGGGCAAAAAAATTTATTACAATAAAAGTAATTGGAGCTAAATCAGTTACCATGGCAAAAAATATTGGATTTTCCATTGCTAACTCTCCTTTATTTAAAACTGCGATTGCCGGACAAGATCCCAATTGGGGAAGAATCGTAATGGCAGTTGGAAAATCAGGCGAAAATATTATTCCAAACAAAATACAAATAAAGATAGGTGATTATTTAGTAGCAGAGCAAAGCAAAGTTTCAAAAGATTATAATGAACAAGATTTGAGAGAATATATGAAATGGGACTCAATTGATGTTGAGGTTAATTTGAACGTTGGACACGCAATATATACTGTTTACACATGTGACTTTACCCATGATTACATTGATATAAATGCTGATTATAGGAATTAACTCTTGTTTTTTTTATAAACAAGATTAAATAATATAAGCATGATAAAGTACAAATTAGAATGTGAATGCGGAAAACAGTTTGATAGTTGGTTTTCTAATTCAAATGAATATGAGCAGTTAAGCAAGAAAAAGCTAGTAAATTGTATTTGCGGCGAATCTAACTTAGTTAAAAAAACTATAATGGGTCCAAACTTATCTAGCAAATCAAATAAAATTTCAAAAAAAAATAAATTAGAAAAAAATATAAGAAAAAAACTTTTAAATTTTCAAAAATATATAGAAAAAAACTGCACGTATGTGGGTGATAATTTTCCTCAAGAAGCTAGAAGCATCCATTATGATAACAAAACGTCCAAAGGTATTTATGGAAAAGCCACTCCAGAAGAAACTAATGAATTATTAGAAGAAGGCATTGAAGTGTCTACTTTGCCGTGGATTAAGAAATCAGAAAATTAATCTTTTAAAAAAGTTAAGATATAGTTTACAGAATAGTCGCTGCTTTTATTCCATTTATTAGTAATTAAATTATATTTCATTCCAGTCAATTCGTCAGTTTTAAGTTTATTTTTGTTCGCAATTACTTCCAAATTATGAGGAGTTAGAAATTTATTCCAATCATGTGTGCCTATTGGTAACCATCTTAAAATATATTCAGCTCCTATTACTGCGAACAAAAACGATTTTAAATTTTTATTAATTGTTGCAACAAACATAATCCCATTTTTTTTAACCAATTTGGAACAGTTTTTAACAAACAACTCTACATTAGCCACATGTTCAATTACCTCCATATTCAAAACTACATCAAATTCATTTTGAAAATTTAAATCTTCGGGTGAGCACTGAGTATAATTAATATCTAAATCCATTTCTTTAGCATGTAGTTTTGCAACTTCTATATTATTTTTAGAAGCATCAATTCCTGTTACTATTGCTCCCAATCTACTTAACGGTTCACATAATAAACCGCCACCACAACCTATATCTAATATTTTTAATTTTTTTAGAGGTCTTTCATTATCAAAGTTTATATTAAAATGAGCAATTAATTTTTCCTTAATAAATTTGATTCTGGCAGGATTAAAAAGATGTAAAGGTTTGAATTTTCCTTCTGGATTCCACCAATCCTTAGCTAGTTTTGAAAATTTTTCTATCTCTGTTTTGTCTACTGTAGTCAAAATAATACTTATTTAGATATACTTGTGCATTTTTACAAATAAGAGTATTTATTATTAAATAATACATAAAGTAAATAAGATATTTTATCATGAAAAGATTAGCGCTTAAGTTTGGAGGAACATCAGTCGGAAGCATAGAAAAAATTAAGAAAGTTGCCAATATTATTAAGGAAAGACATGAAGAAGGTAACGAAATTATTGTTATAGTTTCTGCTATGGCTGGAGTAACTAATGAACTAACAACAAAATCTAACTCAATTAGCAAAAGTTTTGACGATAAGGAGCTAGATGTTTTACTTTCGTCTGGAGAGCAAATTTCAAGCTCACTACTATCGGGAGCCATTATAGATTTAGGAATCAAGTCTAGATCTTGGTTAGGTTGGCAAATTCCAATTATTACTGACAATAATCACACATCATCGCAAATAATGAAAATACAAACAGATGAAATATTAAAATTTATTTCTAATGGTGGAGTACCTGTGATTGCAGGTTTTCAAGGGATTTCAACAGAGAGCAGAATTACTACTTTAGGTCGTGGTGGTTCAGATTTGTCAGCTGTAGCAATTGCAAAATTTTTTCAAACTGACTCATGTGAAATTTATACTGATGTTGAGGGTATTTTTACTTCAGACCCTTCTATAAACGAGAATGCAAAAAAAATTGACAAAATTTCTTATGAAGAGATGTTAGAAATGGCATCTTTAGGAGCAAAGGTTATGCAACCAAATGCTGTTCAGTCGTCAATGGTTAATGATATTCTTATTCATGTTAGATCTACCTTTTCAAAAAAATCTGGAACAAAAATAGTTTCTGAAAATGAAACTGATTATAAAAAAGCAGTTACAGGCATAGCTTATTCAAAAGATAATGCAAAAATTTCTATAGTCGGAGTTGTAGACAAACCTGGAGTTGCAGCAGATGTTTTTGAACCAATAGGAAAGAACAATATCAATGTTGATATGGTTATTCAAAACACATCCTTGGATGGAAAAACAGCTAATATAACATTTACTATCAAACGAGAAGATTTAAACAAAACATTAAGTATAATTGAAAAAAATAAAGAAAAATTAAATTATAATAAAATAACACATGATGATAAACTTGCAAAAATATCAATTGTAGGAGCAGGAATGATAACTAGTCCAGGAGTGACATATAGAATGTTTAGATCGCTGGCTGATGAAAAAATAAATATTTTAGCAATATCAACTTCAGAGATAAAAATTTCTGTTTTGATAAGAGAAGAATTTACTAAAAAAGCAGTAAAAAAATTACATAAAGAATTTGAATTGGAATGATAATTAAATGAGTGTTAGGCCATTTCGGGATATTAAAAGAAAAAAAACTAAGAAAATTAAAGTTGGAAAATTAGAAGTTGGAGGGGATGCTCCAATATCAGTTCAATCCATGACAAATACTTTAACAACAGATGTAAATTCAACAATTAGACAAATTAACGAACTTACTAATGCTGGTGCAGATATTGTTAGAGTGTCGTGTCCCGATCAAGAATCTTCACTAGCTATAAAAAAAATTGTGAAACATGTGGAAGTTCCTCTGGTAGCAGATATTCATTTTCATTATAAGAGAGCAATAGAAGCTGCAAACTCAGGAGCAAGTTGTTTAAGAATAAATCCAGGAAATATTGGCTCTAAAGAAAAAGTTCGAGAAATTCTTAAATCTGCAAAAGATAATAATTGTTCTGTAAGAGTTGGAGTTAATGCTGGATCTTTAGAAAAATCATTATTAGAAAAATATAAAGAACCATGTCCAGAAGCACTGGTTGAAAGTGCATTAAACAATATAAAATTTTTAGAAGATGAAGATTTTTTTAATTTTAAAATTAGTGTTAAGTCATCTGATGTTTTTTTGACTACCAAAGCCTACAGAGATCTTTCAGTAGTTTGTGATTATCCTTTGCACTTAGGGATTACAGAAGCTGGAAGTTTAACTTCTGGAAGTGTTAAATCTTCGATTGGAATCGGAATGTTACTAATGGAAGGTATTGGAGACACTATAAGAGTTTCTTTATCTGCAGATCCTGTAGAAGAAGTTAAAATAGGATATGAAATTTTAAAATCCTTAAATTTGAGACATAGAGGTGTAAATATTATTTCGTGTCCTTCTTGTGCAAGACAAGCATTTCCTGTTATTGATACTGTTAAAATTTTGGAAGAGAAATTGTCCCATATTAAAAAACCAATAACTTTATCTATTATAGGATGCGTTGTTAACGGTCCAGGTGAGGCTGCGCAAACTCAAATTGGACTAACAGGTGGAGGAAAAGAAAATCATATGCTGTACCTTTCTGGTTTGCCTCATCGAAAAATTGCAAGCAAAGAAATTATAGATGAAGTTGTAAATTTAGTTGAAAGAAAATCTAAAGAAATTACAAATAATTAAATTATTTAAAATGATTCCCCTGGAAAATATTAAAAAGATTATAAATTCATATGAGGCTTTAGAAAAAGAACTTGCGTCGGGTAGAATTGATAAAAAAGATTTTGTAAAAAAATCTAAGGAATATTCAAGTATTGGTGAGGTAATTAAAGAAGCAAAAGGTTATATAAATTTTGAAAAAGAAAAAAATGAGTTGGATAAAATTATAAAGGACCAAAACTCAGATAAAGAAATGGTCCAGCTTGCTAAAAATGAACTAAGTCAATTATCAACAAAACATGAAGAGCATGAAAAAAAACTAAAATTATTTCTTCTTCCAAAAGATGAGGCAGATACAAAAAATGCTATCCTAGAGATTAGAGCTGGAACAGGAGGCGACGAAGCAGGTTTATTTGTAGCGGATCTTTATAAAATGTATGAAAAGGTTTGTTTAAATAATAAATGGTCATTTGAGATAATAAGTATATCAAAAAGTACTGCAGGAGGATTTAAAGAAGTAATCTTGTTAATTAAAGGAAACAATATCTATTCCTTTTTAAAATATGAAAGTGGTGTTCATCGCGTTCAAAGAGTACCTAAAACCGAAACACAAGGTCGCGTGCATACTTCTGCCGCGACTGTAGCTGTGCTTCCAGAAGCAGAGGAAGTTGATATAAAAATACAAGAAAAAGATTTAAGAATAGATGTTTATAGAAGTACCGGTAGCGGAGGTCAGTCAGTAAACACAACAGACTCTGCTGTTAGAATTACTCATATTCCAACAGGAATTGTAGTTACTAACCAGGACGAAAAATCTCAACATAAAAATCGTGCCAAGGGTATGAAAATACTAAGGTCAAGGGTTTATGAGGCTGAAAGAGAAAAAAAAGATAAAGAAAGATCAAGAGATAGAAAGAATCAAATAGGAACTGGTGATAGATCTGAAAGAATTAGAACATATAATTTTCCGCAGGGTAGAATAACTGATCATAGAATAAATATGACACTGCATAAACTTGAGGAATTTCTAAGTGGAGACGCCTTTGAGGAACTAAATCAAAATTTAAGACTAAGAGATCAAGAAATTAAGTTGGGAAATTTGAAACAATAATGATTTTAGAAAATACAATTAAGTATGCATCTAAGCTTTTAAAAGAGCACAACATAAGATCGCATGAATTAGATGCAGAAATAATACTTTCAAATATTATGGGCGTATCCAAAGAATATTTAATCACCAATGGGAATATAGATATTTCTCGCAAGATTAAACAAATTTATAATGAAGCTCTTAATAGAAGAATTAATAATGAGCCAGTAGCTTATATAATAGGAAAAAAAGAATTTTGGAGCCAAGAATTTTTTGTTAATTATTCAACCCTTGTTCCTAGACCAGAAACAGAGCTATTAATTTATAAAATTCTAAATTATTTTAAAAATAGAAAAATCAATATTTTAGATATTGGTACAGGTTCAGGATGCATTTTACTTTCGTTATTAAAAGAATTAAAGTTTTCAAGAGGTGTAGGTATTGATGTTTCAGCAAAGGCTATTAAAGTTGCTAAAATTAATGCCAAGAAATTGGGCTTGCTAAATTGCTCCAAGTTTAAGGTTTTTAATATTAATAAGTTTAATATTGGAAAATATGATTTAATTGTTTCAAATCCACCTTATATTCCATTTAAAGATTTAAAAAATTTGAGTAAAGATATAACAAACTATGAGCCTTCCATTGCTATAAATGGAGGTATTGATGGTCTTGACCTAATAAAAAAAGTTATTTACAAGTCAACTTATCTTTTAAAAGATAAAGGTTTACTGGCAATCGAGATTGGAGCAAATCAATATTTAAGAGTTTCTAGATTGTTGAAGTGTCACAATTTGAGAGAAATAAGTAAAATATACGATTATAAACGCAATGTTCGTTGTATAATCAGCACAAAAGTATAATTTTTGTGTATATTAAACAAAAATATTTTGACAAGATAAAATATTAATTAGTATGATTAAATAAATTCTATAAATATTAAAATATAGACTATTTCATAAAAATATATGCGTCATCGTAAAATTAGAAGATTTAGGTATCGCTCAAATCCTAACCGACCGCAGCAAATGCGCAAAAATGGTATGAGTCAAATGGGATTGGGATCAAATTCATTTACAAATGATAGGAATAGAAACAATTTTAAATCTAGACAAAGTGCTGAAAAGTTAATTGAAAGATATAATGCGCTTGCAAAAGAAGCTTTATCATCAGGAGATAGAATTTTATCTGAAAATTATTTGCAACATGTTGATCACTTTATGAGAATAGTAGAAGAAAGAAATGCAAATCAAGTACAAAATAAAATTAGCGAAAATTCTAAATCATCAAACCCATCACCCATAGATAAAGAGAAAGAATCAGTTGATAAAAATTTGGAAGTCATAGAAAAAAAAGTGTAAAGCTTTTTCTTGGCAATTATTTTGATTTTTCAATCAGCTCTGCAATCAGGACATCTGTTTTAATTCGATGAATTTCGAATTTTTTTCTTTCATTGTCCTTGAGAACTTTGCCCGAAGGAAGTTTTAAAGTTTGGGAGTTAACTTGTTTTCCGTTTACTACTACTTCATAATGAAGATGGGGACCTGTTGACATTCCTGTTGATCCAACATATCCAATTATTTGTCCCTGTCTAACTTTTGCACCTTTTTTTATTCCCTTTGCGAAACTTTTCATGTGAGCATAAATTGTTTCATATGTACTATTATGTTTTATTTTTACACAATTTCCTCCACCACCACACCACTTAGCACGAACAACAGTTCCACTTCCCGAGGCCATTATCGGAGTTCCCATTGGAGCAGCAAAGTCTGTTCCTTTGTGCATTTTATTAAAACCTAAAATTGGATGCTTTCTCATTCCAAAGGATGAAGATAATCTAGCTCCATTAATTGGAGTTTTCATCAAAGCCTTTTCTACACTCTTTCCATCAATATCAAAGTAACCGTAGTCTTTATCATCTCCAAATTTGTAAAGTGGAATATCTCTATTATTAACAATCATTTGAGCAAAAAGAATAGTTCCATTTTTTATAAACTCACCATTTTCATCAAAGTATTTTTCGTAAAGAATTTTAAAATAATCGTTTTTTCTAATATCTCTTTGAAAGTCTATTTCAAAGCCAAAGATTCTTGCAAATTCAATTATAGTATCAGGGTCTATTTTTGCGTTTATGGCAGATTTATAAAGGCTGTCTTTGATAAAGTTATCAGCAATAACTTTTCTTTTATAAAGCTTAGTAATAATTTTTTTTGAAACAATTTTCCCCTCATCGTTTTTTGATATTTCAATAGTTGTACTCTTTGTAATTGGTACAGAAAATTTAACTAAAGTATTTTTTTTTGAATTTAGATCTTTTTCGACAGTAATTTCTAGAGAACTACCCGCCGATAGTTTTTTAGGGTTACTGTACTTTTTATATTGGCTGATAATAATATCTATTTCATGATTTTTGACATTAAATTTTTTAAGAATTTTTTGAATACTGTCACCACTATTTAATTTAACAGTTACATTATGAAAAGGAGATTGAATTTTACTAAGTAATAGTTTTTTAAGAGTTTCCAAATCTTTGTTTTCCGAAACAATTTTTTGACTGTCATTTGTTCCTGTTATTAATTGGTCGTTTTTGTAAGCAATTGTGATTAATAGTATGGATATAGTGATTAAACCAAATACTATAAAATATTTTGATTTTTCCCAATTTTTTCTAAGCAAATTCAGCATATTTTTTAACGATAATTTTTACTAAATATACATTATATAAATACGTGTAATTTGAAAAAACTACTAAAAAAACCTTAATTTTCCTAATATTTATCGCCAATATTCGTCTTGATTTATCCGTTAATTAGCTTATAAGCAACGGTCCAGCCCCGAAAAAGCTTAGTTTATCTTGGTTAATTGCGGGGTTGTTAATTAAAATCCTGTAGTTTGAACTGCTAGGAATAGTTCTAGCTAAGGGGGTTTTTAGCTCTTTTATATTGTTAAAAATTTAAGAAGAGAAGTGTGGACGGTTAGGTTACCAAAAAATTTGTCGTACACACTTCAACGAAAATATAAATAATTTTTTATTATTTATATGAAGCTAGTGTGCGCCGTTATTAAACTTGAGAGTTTGATCATGGCTCAGAACGTACGCTGGCGGCACGCCTAATACATGCAAGTCGAACGAAGTAGCAATACTTAGTGGCGAACGGGTGAGTATAATGTGGGTATCTGCCTTTTGGTTTGGAATAACACGAGGAAACTTGTGCTAATACCGGATAAGCCTTTACGGGGAAAGTTTTAACGCCGAAAGATGAGCCCGCACTTGATTAGCTAGTTGGTAGGGTAAAAGCCTACCAAGGCTACGATCAATAGCTGATCTGAGAGGATGATCAGCCACATTGGGACTGAGACACGGCCCAAACTCCTACGGGAGGCAGCAGTAGGGAATCTTGCACAATGGGGGAAACCCTGATGCAGCGATGCCGCGTGAGTGAAGAAGGCCCTTGGGTTGTAAAGCTCTTTCGTCGGGGAAGAAAATGACTGTACCCGAATAAGAAGGTCCGGCTAACTTCGTGCCAGCAGCCGCGGTAATACGAAGGGACCTAGCGTAGTTCGGAATTACTGGGCTTAAAGAGCTCGTAGGTGGTTAGAAAAGTTAGTGGTGAAAGCCCAAGGCTCAACCTTGGAACTGCCACTAAAACTTTTTAACTAGAGTGTGATAGAGGTAAGCGGAATTTCTAGTGTAGAGGTGAAATTCGTAGATATTAGAAAGAACACCAATTGCGAAGGCAGCTTTCTGGATCATTACTGACACTGAGGAGCGAAAGCATGGGTAGCGAAGAGGATTAGATACCCTCGTAGTCCATGCTGTAAACGATGTGTGCTAGACGTTGGAAATTTATTTTTCAGTGTCGCAGCAAAAGCGTTAAGCACACCGCCTGGGGAGTACGACCGCAAGGTTAAAACTCAAATGAATTGACGGGGACCCGCACAAGCAGTGGAGCATGTGGTTTAATTCGAAGATACGCGCAGAACCTTACCAACACTTGACATGTTCGTCGCGACTCTAAGAGATTAGAGTCTTCGGTTCGGCCGGACGAAACACAGGTGCTGCATGGCTGTCGTCAGCTCGTGTCGTGAGATGTTGGGTTAAGTCCCGCAACGAGCGCAACCCTTACTTTTAGTTGCTAACATTTAGTTGAGCACTCTGAAAGAACTGCCAGTGATAAGCTGGAGGAAGGTGGGGATGACGTCAAGTCCTCATGGCCCTTACGTGTTGGGCTACACACGTGCTACAATGGTATTTACAGTGAGATGCAAAGAGGCGACTCTAAGCCAATCCCAAAAAGATACCTCAGTTCGGATTGTACTCTGCAACTCGAGTACATGAAGCTGGAATTGCTAGTAATCGCGGATCAGCGCGCCGCGGTGAATACGTTCCCGGGTCTTGTACACACCGCCCGTCACACCATGGAAGTTGGTTACACCTTAAGACAGAGCGTAAAAACTCTGGCTACGGTACGATCAGCGACTGGGGTGAAGTCGTAACAAGGTAGCCGTAGGGGAACCTGCGGCTGGATCACCTCCTTTCTAAGGAAATCGAAAATTTTTTTTCGATTTAAAATAAATCGGTTAATGTGACCGTCCTCATTTCTCTTCTTTTAATGTCTCTGAGTAAGTGTAAGTTAAGGGGCCGGTAGCTCAGGTGGTTAGAGCGCACCCCTGATAAGGGTGAGGTCGGAAGTTCGAGTCTTCCTCGGCCCACCAATATTCTGGGGGATTAGCTCAGCTGGGAGAGCGCCTGATTTGCATTCAGGAGGTCAGCGGTTCGATCCCGCTATCCTCCACCAAAATTTGAGACATTCAGCTTTTTAAAATTGTAAATATTATTAATATCAATATCTATATCCGATTGTTTTCATTTTTTTTTGAAAACAATCAAAACAAAAATTTAATTTATTGCAGAAAAAATTTTTTTCTGTGCATAAATCAAGCGTTTAAGGGCGTTTGGCGGATGCCTTGGCACTGTAAGACGATGAAGGACGTGGTATACTGCGATAAGTTTCGGGGAGCCGTATGCAGGCTTTGATCCGAAAATTTCCGAATGGGGAAACCTAACACTTCGTGTGTTACTTTATACTGAATTCATAGGTGTAAAGAGTGAACCTGGAGAACTGAAACATCTAAGTAACCAGAGGAAAAGAAATCAATTGAGACTCCGTTAGTAGTGGCGAGCGAAAGCGGACTAGGCCAGTAACTCAGAATTAGACAATTTGAATAGTTTGGAAAAACTAACCACAGAGGGTGATAGTCCCGTAGAAGTAATGCTAATTTGGGTTCTTGAGTAAAGCGGGACACGTGAAATCTTGCTCGAATTTTGGGGGACCACCCTCTAAGCCTAAGTACTCTACAGTGACCGATAGTGAACAAGTACCGTGAGGGAAAGGTGAAAAGAACCCCTATTAGGGGAGTGAAATAGAACCTGAAACCGAATGCCTACAAACAGTCGAAGCTCTTTTTAGAGTGACGGCGTACCTTTTGTATAATGGGTCAGTGACTTAATTTATATAGCAAGCTTAAGCCGAATAGGTGGAGGCGTAGCGAAAGCGAGTCTTAATAGGGCGATCAGTTATATGAATTAGACCCGAAAACGAATGAGCTTACCATGAACAGGTCGAAAGTAGGGTAACACCTGCCGGAGGACCGAACCAGTTGACGTTGAAAAGTCTTTGGATGATTTGTGGTAAGGGGTGAAAGGCCAACCAAATTCGTAGATAGCTGGTTTTCCGCGAAAACTATTTAGGTAGTGCGTTGAATAAACATATGTTTGGAGGTAGAGCACTAAATGGGCTAGGGGAGAGAAATCTTTACCAAACCTAATAAAACTCCGAATGCCAAACATAATTCCTCAACAGACAGACTGTGGGTGCTAAGGTCCATGGTCGAGAGGGGAACAGCCCAGATCATCAGATAAGGTCCCTAAGTTATGGTTAAGTGTGAAAGGATGTGGAGATTCCTTAACAGCCGGGAGGTTGGCTTAGAAGCAGCCATCCTTTAAAGATAGCGTAACAGCTCACCGGTCTAATAGAGTTTCTGCGCCTAAGATGTAACGGGGCTCAAACCATACACCGAATCTATGGGTGTGTAATATTTTCGAATATTGCACGCGGTAGCGGAACGTTCTGTAAGCCTGTAAAGGGATACCCGTGAGGGATCCTGGAGGTATCAGAAGTGCGAATGCTGACATAAGTAACGATTAACAGAGTGAAAAACTCTGTCGCCGAAAATCCAAGGGTTCCTGCGCAAGGTTAATCCGCGCAGGGTTAGTCGGCCCCTAAGACGAGGGCGAAAGCCGTAGTCGATGGGAACCAGGTTAATATTCCTGGACCTGAGTGTAGTGACGGATTACGTAAATTGTTAACTCTTAATGGATTGAGTTAGCTGTGAAGTAGTCCCAGGAAATAGCTCACTCATAAGACCGTACCCTAAACCGACACAGGTGGATTATTTGAGTAAAATTAGGCGCTTGAGAGAATGATGTTGAAGGAACTCGGCAAAATGCCTCTGTAACTTCGGAAGAAAGAGGACCTATTTTTAGGCAACTATTAATAGGTGGCACAAGCCAGGGAGAAGCGACTGTTTATCAAAAACACAGGACTCTGCTAACACGTAAGTGGATGTATAGGGTCTGACGCCTGCCCGGTGCTGGAAGGTTAATGCGATGGGTGCAAGCCCATTTCTGAAGCCCCAGTGAACGGCGGCCGTAACTATAACGGTCCTAAGGTAGCGAAATTCCTTGTCGGGTAAGTTCCGACCTGCATGAATGGCGTAACGATTTCTCCGCTGTCTCCAACATCAACTCAGTGAAATTGAATTCTCCGTGAAGATGCGGAGTTCGCGTGGTTAGACGGAAAGACCCCGTGCACCTTTACTGCAACTTTACATTGGTATTAGAAATGACATGTTTAGCATAGGAGGGAGACTTTGATGTGGTAGCACAAGCTATCGCGGAGTCACCAGTGAAATACCTCTCTTGTTGTTTTTGATATCTAACTGTCTGCCGTTATCCGGCGACAAGACATTGTATGGTGGGTAGTTTGACTGGGGCGGTCGCCTCCCAAAAAGTAACGGAGGCGTGCGACGGTAGGCTCAGGACGGTCAGAAATCGTTCGTGGAGTGCAATGGCATAAGCCTGCCTGACTGTGAGACTGACAAGTCGAGCAGAGTCGAAAGACGGTCATAGTGATCCGGTGGTTCTGAGTGGAAGGGCCATCGCTCAACGGATAAAAGGTACGCCGGGGATAACAGGCTGATACCCACCAAGAGTTCATATCGACGTGGGTGTTTGGCACCTCGATGTCGGCTCATCACATCCCGGGGCTGGAGCAGGTCCCAAGGGTTTGGCTGTTCGCCAATTAAAGTGGTACGTGAGCTGGGTTCAGAACGTCGTGAGACAGTTCGGTCCCTATCTGCCATGCGTGTAGAAGAATTGAGAGGAGTTGCCCTTAGTACGAGAGGACCGGGGTGAACATACCACTGGTGGACCGGTTGTAGCGCCAGCTGCAGTGCCGGGTAGCTAAGTATGGAAGAGATAACCGCTGAAAGCATCTAAGCGGGAAACTCGCCTCAAAACTAGTTCTTCCTATAGAGCCGTGGTAGACCACCACGTTGATAGGCTGGATGTGGAAGCGCGGTAACGCGTGTAGCTGACCAGTACTAATAGCTCAATTGGCTTGATTTATGCACTGAAAAAGATTTTCATTTAATAATTAAGTATTTTTGTAAAGATATTAATTAACTTAATTTTTTTTATAAGACTTTTAGCAAAGTTTGTAATAGAAAATTGGTTAAAAATTATGTGTGGGATATCAGGTATTCTTAGCTTAGACGGCAAACCAATAAAAAATCTTAAAAATAAAATACAAATGATGACAAGGTTATTGCATCATAGAGGCCCTGATCAAGAGGGTATGTACATATCACAACATCAAAATTTTGGATTAAGCAATAACAGACTTTCAATAGTATCCCCCAAAGAGTTTATTGATCTACCTTTTACAAAAAATAAAAATGAGTTTTTAAGTTTTAATGGTGAAATTTATAATTATTTATCTTTAAAAGATAAATTAAAAAAAAAGGGCGTAAATTTTATAACCTCAACAGATACTGAAGTTCTTTATGAGTTTTTAAAAAATTATCAATTAAAAGATTTTGAAAAAATTAATGGCATGTGGTCATTTGCCTTTTATAATGAAAAAAAAAATGAATTACTTTTAAGTAGAGATTTATTAGGTGAAAGACATTTATTTTACTCAATCGAAAATAACGAATTAATTTTTTGTTCAGAGGTTAAACCAATTATTTCTGTAACTCAAAATTCGAATGAAATGGACTTTGATTCAATTGTTACAAGCTGGAAATTTACATCTTGTAATCCTGGTCATACATTACTAAAAAATATATTTAGATTAAAGCCTGGAACAAATCTTCACTTTTTAAATGGTAATATCAAAATCAATCAGTTTCAAAAGCTCCATCCTGAAAAATGGTTTGATTATTTTAATGCATCTCCTAGCATGAGCGATGTAAATAAAAAATTTGAAGAAATTTTTAGCAAGGAAATCGAATGTCGTTTGCCCAATGATGTTTCTTATTATACCGCTCTTAGTGGAGGAATTGATAGTTCTGTTTTGGCTTATTTTATTTCAAAAACAAAAAAACAAAATATCCAAACAATATTTGGCATAAGCAGTGGTGACCAAGAACAGAGAATAGGCAAGTATGTTTCCGAGCTTGATTCCAGTTATTATGTTGCAAAAAAATTTAATTTTAATCACTCTCATATATATTTAAATTCAGATGATGCTATTAAAGATCTTGAGTTTGCAGCATCCAATAGTTTTGATGGTTGTATAGATTCTGGAGTTGCTAACTTTTCTGGTTTATCAAAACATCTAAAAAAAATGAATTCTAAAGTCATGCTTTTTTCTGAAGGTCCTGATGAATTTTTAGGTGGTTATTTAGCTGATGTAGATGCACATAAAATTGATAAAATAATGGGTCCAGGTAAAGCATTTCAATTTCTTAAACATTTATCAAAAACAAACTTAGGAAAACAATTATTAGCATTTATTTTAAATCTTAAAAAAAACAAAGAATTTGAATTTTCTCATGATCCCTTTTATACAAGAGTAAATCATTTGGTATCACCAAATACTTTTTTAAATAAAATAATTCAAAATTACGATAACACAAAACTTTATGATTATGGTTTGTTGGACTCATCATATAAAGATATTATTAATAATATGGACCTTACTCAAATTAGAGCTTTAAATTACGCATCAAAAACTTTGCCAGATATGTTTAATTTAAGACTAGATAAATCTTTCATGCAATATTCGGTTGAAGTTAGACTACCTTATCAATCTGTTGAGCTTGCTGAATTTTTCATAGGTATGCCAAGTAAATTTAGATTTAATAATGGTTACGGTAAGCACTTTTTAAGAAATTATGCTAGTAAAAAAATTGATCAATCAATAGCAAATAGACCAAAAAAAGGAATGGGCAATTATTTGTGGAGCAACATCGATATTTATAAAGCACTTAATTTTGAAGACACAATAATGAGTACAGATTTTTTTGATCACTATCCTTTTAAAAAAAATATTAAAAAATTGCTAATTGACAATAAAACTCATCCAGGCAATAGATGGACTGCATATTCTTTGATAAAAACTTTTGAAAATTTAAAAGAAATAAATAAAAAAAATTAATAAAATTGTTATTTAATATTATTCATGCATAGGGTTAACATATTCCCCTGATTTCTCTTTTTCATACGCATGTTTATATTCGCCAAATTCATTATTATAAATTTTAACATATTCTTGATAAACTGATTTTTTCATCCAAGTTATATCGCTTCTTTCTTCAAATCTTGAACCAATGCCTCTTTCAGACCATTCCTTTAAGGTAGTAGGAGGTTTATATCCAAGCTCCACAGCATCTTTGAACATCTGAGTAGCAGGAAGAGGTAAGAAAATACAGTTTTGTAAAAGCGTATTTGGATTAACTTTCTTAATTTCATGCATAAGACTTATTGTTTGTTTTAAATCATCGACAGTTTCTCTAGGCATTGCAAACATAAATGAAGCATACATTTCTATACCTAAATCATACAATATCTGGGCGCTTTTAATGTAATCTTCTCTTTTTACTTTTTTTATCATTATGTCCAACATTCTTTGTGAGCCACTTTCTACTCCAAACATAACTGAAGTTAATCCAGATTTTCTCATAAATTTCATTTGTTCCAAAGTATATTGTCTGTGAAAAGTTCCTCTAGCTTGTCCCTTCCATTTTCGGTCACCAATGGAGTCAAGAAGTTCTGCACAATCCATAACGGTGCTTGCTTTAAGGAAAAAAGTTGGATCACGAAAAACTAAACATTTAAATTTTAAATCTTGAAGCAAATATCTTATTTCTTTGTGATATTGTTCTCTAAGTTTATGAGAAGTATTAAAATTAGCTGTAGCACAAAAAGTACATTTAAAAGGGCAGCCTCGAGTTTTAAAATAAGCAACCACATTGTTTTTTGATCTATACTTTTCAATATCTATTAGGTGATAAGCCGGTGTTTCTTCATAATCAAATATAGCTGCATTGACTTGTCTGTTACCAACAATTTTTCCGTCTTTTTTCCATAAAACTCCTTTTACATCTGCAGGTATTTCTTTTTTAAAATAAATAGAGTCCAATACTTTTGGAAAAGTAAATTCAGCAGGTCCTAGAAATACATAGTCACCTAGATTTTCGTTAAACACTTCGTCTGGTAAAGCAGAAACATGGTGTCCTCCCCATATTATTGAAATATTATTTTCCATACCTCTTGCAATTTCACTTGCTTCTATTGCTGGTTTTAAATCAGGGCCAGACATACTTGTTACACCTAAAGCAAAAGCATCTTTTAGTTCTTTTGTTAATATAGCCTTCCATTCATTTTCTACTCGTGAATCAACTATACAAACTTCATATCCTGCTTTTTCTAAAAAGGGAGCTAAGTATAAATAAGGGAAAGGCATCCAAACATCTTGTTCAGCCCCAAAGTGAGGGAAAAATAGTACTACTTTTCCTTTACTTTTTTTTTCGTTTGTTTTTATTAATCCGTTACTTTCAATTATCATTTTAATTCTTTAATTATCCTAATCTATTTAAAATCACAAGTCATGTTAATTTTTTATTTACAAAATAATTTGTTAAAAATGCACCATAACTAAAAATTATAGTTGAAAAAAGAGTGTTTTTGAAAAAAGGTATAGCTGCAATATAACAATAAATCAGACCTCTCAAATTTTTTTCGTAAAGATTTCCTAAAGCCCAAACACCGAAGTTAGTAATAACAAAGAATATTAATGAGCCAAATAAGCTAAAAAGAAATAAGTTTTTGTAGTTTAATTTAGAACCAATCCTATAAAAGGTAAAAGAAATTAACATTAAAGATAGATAGACAACAAACATGTTATCATAAAAACCAATAAAAAAGTCAGCAATTATCATTGAAACTATTAAAACTAAAAAAGAAAAATATAAATTTTTAAAAAAGTAACCACTTAAAATTGCTACAGCAATAATTGGAGTAAAATTAGGCGGATGTGGTATTAATCTAAATAATGCCAAGATTAATATTAAAGTTATTGGAAAAATTTCTTTTTTCATTAGATTTTATTATTAATATTTACGTCTAAATAACAACTCAATTCTTCTACCTTCTTGATTATAAGTATCTGGCCTTTGATAGTTTTCGTCAGTTAAGTTAAGTACATTTACCGACCATATATTGCCAAAAAGATCTTTTGATAAGTTTAAATTCATTATATCGGAGCTATCAACTTTAGCTCGGAAAGTTCCATTTTTCCAATCTTCAACTTTACCTACGTGTCTATAATCATAATTTAAATGGAAAGGTCCAAAAAAATTTGTAGAAAATTTTTTGGAGTAATTAATACCAAGTTGTTGTTCTGGCCTTCTAAGCTGTGGATCTCCATCTCCTTCTCTACTTTTAGAAAAAATGCTGAATAGAGTAATTTTTTGATTTTGATTTTTGAAGACCAAACTGCTTTCCAAGCCCTCTTGTTCAATATCTATTATTTCATTATAACCATATGTTGATGTGCCTCGATTTAAAACATCAGAAACTGAACCTTTATACGCCGTAGATTCAATAAAAAAACTTTCAGAAAAATTGTATTTTGCAGATAGTTCCCTTGTTAAGCTAGTTTCAGGTTTTGTAGTATTCATAGGTTTAAAGCTTCCACTAGGATTAGCTCCATGCAAGACGAAAAGGTCCGGGTGTCTTAGTCCGGTAGACTCTGATAAACTCAATGTTAAGTTATTAATTAATTTTGTTAAGTTAAGTCTGTAAGTCAAATGTTCTTTACTATATTTGTGACTATCGCCCCGCAAATGAGCTGATAAAATTGTATTATCATTTATTTTATAACCTAAATTAGAATATATACCAAAGTTATCGGAATGGCCCTTTGCAGATGACCCCCAAATTCCTTTTATTTGAAAATCTCCTTTACTATAATTGTAATCACTACCAAAACCTAAAGAAATATTATCCGATAAAATTAATTTTCTCTCCCCTTTAAGCGTATAAGATTGAGAGTAATATTTATTTTTAACAGCAGTATCGTAATACCGATCATGTATATGAATGTGCGCTGTAAAATTATCCTCTAAATCTTTTTTTTTATTTTCAATGCTTGTTTGAAACGCATACATTATATTATCAGCATTTGCATTTGCGTCGTCCCAACTGTCGTAACCACTATCAGTTTTACGAGTGTAACCTGTTAATTTTAATTTAGTATTATCGCTTAAAAATTTTATTGAATTGTAATTTAAAGATAAATTTTTAGTTCCATCTAAATCTTTTGATGTATTTTGAGTACTTAATTCTTCAATTTGTGAAGATCCTGCTTGGATATTGTGATGCCAACCATTTTTATCTAAATAAGTATAGTTTCCGCTAATAGAATTTGTTCTGCTATGAGAGCCGCTTAGTGAAAGAGAGTTTTGATAATTTATGTCAGTAACGAAATTTATTGCTCCCCCAATTGCAGCAGGGCCAAAAATTGCACCACTTGCACCTTTATAAATTTCTATTTGTTGTATACCCTGTAAGAAATCGTAACCAAAATCAAACATAGCCTTCGGTGAGCTTTGATCATTAATTGGAATTCCGTTTAATAAAACTAATGTATGATTTGAATTAGTACCTCTCATAAAAACTGAAGTTTTTTGTCCTTTAGGACCATCGCTATATACGTCAACTCCAATTACATGTTCTAAAAGACTTCTTACATCATGATAACCAGAGTCAATCATTTGTTTTTTAGTAATAACAGTTTTTCCTAGAGTTTGTTCGGTGATTTTTGAGGTATTAGGAGCTGAAAATATTGTTAAGCATGGTGTTCCAGAAGTATTTTTCCATTCACATTTTTCAAGGTCTTTACCATTAACCTTCAAACTATATAAAAAGAAAACTAAAATTATAAAAAAAAATTTCATAACAGCATTTAATAACAGTGCCGTTGTCAATTTTTCATTGTAGAATTAGGCTTTTCCTGGCCATCATTCGACAGCGGGCTATACCGGGTGGCGTTCCGACTTTACGGTTGCAGGGACAGCCAATGAATTACACACTGATTTCCCACCATGTATTTACGTGTTCAATTGTTGAACAATTTATCAATAAATTAATAACAGTCAATTAAAATTGAGCTAAAAATACAATTCTATATATAGTTGTATTTTAAATTTTGCTACTGCATAGTGTGGGTTCGTAAAATTGAAACTTTACTGTTCAATCGTTGAACGTTATAAACGTTCAACCGTTGAACATATGGAAGAGAATCAAGATAATTTAAATATATTAAGGAAAATAAAGGATAAACCCGCGACAACCCAAAGACAACTTGCGGAAGAATTAGGTTTTAGTTTGGGAAAGCTAAATTATTGTCTTAATGCTTTAAAATTTAAAGGATTGATTAAAATTAACAATTTTAAAAAGAATCCAAAAAAACTGAACTATATATACGTACTTACTCCTAGAGGAATAACAGAAAAAACAAGGCTTACCTTAAATTTTATGAAAAGAAAAATGAGGGAATACGATGAGCTAAAAAAAGAAATAAGGAACAAAAAATAAATGTGGATAGTTGCAAAAGTTAGAAGCAAGGAGCTAAATACCTTCAAAAAAAATTTGACTGAAAAGTTAGGTGATAACGTCAAATTTTACTATCCTAAAATTGAGTATCAAAAACTCACAAAAAATAAAATAAAGAGATTTGAAAAAATTTTATTAGAAAATTATGTATTTTGCCATCACTCTGAGTTTGGAAAAAATAATACATTAAATACTATAAGATTTATTAAAGGTCTTGAGTATTTTCTAGATGGGCATGATCAAAATCAAAAAGAAATTATCAATTTCATTAATCAATGTAAAATTTTTGAAAACGATAGAGGATATCTAACATCAGCATTTTTTAAGAGCATGATAAAGTCCAAAGCAAAATTTGTATCAGGGCCACTTACAAATATGATTTTTGAAATTATTGAGAGGCAAAAAAATAAGATAAAAATTCTGGTTGGCAATATTGTTACTACTATACCAGATAGTAAAAATTATTTGTATCAACCAATTTGATATAAAATATTAAATGATATTATGCATGACTTTTATAAACGAAGAAGTCAAAGTGCGGAGCTATATTTGAGGAATTTTACATATGTTTAATAAAAAAACTATATTTATATCTGGGGGAACCGGTTCGTTTGGAAGCAGATTAGTTGATATTATTATTAAAAAATATAAACCTAAAAAATTAATTATTTATTCAAGAGATGAATATAAACAATTTTTAATGCAGGAACGTTTGCCAGTTACTAAATATCCATTTCTTAGATTTTTTCTTGGAGATGTTAGAGATTTAGATCGTTTAAAAATTGCCATGAAAGATGTTGATTATGTTGTTCACGCTGCTGCACTTAAACATGTTCCAGGTGCAGAATATAATCCAATGGAATTTGTAAAAACGAATATATATGGAGCAGAAAATATTATTCAAGCCGCCATTTCACAAAAGGTGAAAAAAGCCATAGCACTTTCAACCGATAAAGCTGCCAATCCAATTAATTTATATGGAGCGACTAAACTCGCTTCTGATAAAATATTTATAGCTGCAAATAATATAGTTGGGTCGCAAAAGACTAGTTTTTCTGTAGTAAGATATGGAAATGTTTTAGGTTCTAGAGGATCGGTGGCTCCATTATTTAAAAATTTAATTGAGAAAAAAAGTAGCTTTTTGCCAATTACCGATAAAAGAATGACGAGATTTTGGATTACTTTAGACCAAGGTGTCGATTTCGTAATAAAAAGTTTTAAGAGAATGAACGGAGGAGAAATATTTGTTCCTAAAATACCATCAGTAAAAGCAGTTGATTTGGCTAAAGCTATGGGACCAAATATGAAAATGAAAATTATTGGCATAAGACCAGGAGAAAAAATTCATGAACTTATGTGCCCTAACGAATCTCAGCATTTGACCTTGGAATTTAACGACCATTATGTGATTTTTCCTTCACCAAAAAATTTTGATAAAAAACGAAGTTTTGTATTAAATAATCTTGGCGAAAAGGGAAAAAGAGTTAGTACAAACTTTGAATATAGCTCGAGTAATAACAATAAGTTTTTAACTATTAAAGAAATTAGAGATTTGAATAAAAAATTTCTTTAGATGATACCATACAGCAGACAAAGCATAAGCAAGCAAGATATTGCTTCAGTTTCACGTGTTTTAAAGTCAAATTTTTTGACGCAAGGCCCGTTTGTTGAAAAATTTGAAAAAAAGATGACCGATGTAGTACAATCTAAATATGCTGTGGCTTCAAATAGTGGTTCAAGCGCATTGCATTTAGCATGTCTTTCTTTAGGTCTAGGCTCCAAAGATATAGTATGGACAGTTCCAAATACTTTTGCAGCATCAGCAAATTGTGCAATAAATTGTGGAGCGATTATAGATTTTGTTGATATAGATCCTAATACATTAAACATATCAATAGATTCTTTAAAAAAAAAATTAATTTACGCAAAAAAGAAAAAGAAATTACCCAAAATATTAATACCAGTTCACTTTGCTGGTCAGGCTACTGAGCAAAAAGTAATATGGAATTTATCAAAAAAATATAATTTTAAAATTATAGAAGATGCATCTCATTCTTTAGGAGCAAAACATTGTGGAGAACCAGTAGGAAGTTGTAAGTGGTCAGATATAACAATTTTTAGTTTTCATCCAGTAAAAATAATAACTACAGCAGAAGGTGGTATGAGTTTAACTAATGATAAAAAGCTTGCTGATAAAATGAAAATGTACAGAACTAATGGAATAGTAAAAGATTCACTTAGTTTAAAAATAAGAAATTCTAAACCATGGTATTACGAACAAAGAGAGAGCGGATTTAATTATAGAATGAATGATATATCGGCTATACTTGGTATAAGTCAACTTACAAGATTAAAGAAATTTTTAAAAAAAAGAAATGAAATTGCCAAAATATATAAAAAATTGCTTAAAAATTCCCCAGTTAAATTTCAAAAAATTTTAAATCATAATAATTCAAGCTACCATTTATTTATAGCAAAATTTAATTTAAAAAAAAGTAAACATAATTATAAATATATTTTCAAAAAATTAAGAGAAAAAAATTTTTTTGTGAATTTACATTATATGCCTCTTCATCTAAGTCCTTTTTTTAAAGCAAAAGGATTTAGAAAAGGTCAATTTCCTATATCCGAAAGTTATGCGACCAATTCTTTGAGTCTTCCAATATTTTTTGATTTAAAAAAAGAAACCATAAAAAAAATTTGCAGAACTATTAATAGGTTTTTTTAATTTTCAAATAAAATTAAATAAACTTAGTTTAATCTATTTTTATAAATTCATATGAAAAGAAAAATTGTTGCTATTATTCAAGCCAGATTAACTTCAAAAAGATTTCCTAACAAAGTAATAAAAAAAATTGGTAACTTAACAGTGATAGAAATTATTTTAGAAAGATTAAAGAAATCAAAAGTAATAGATGAAATAATTTTTGCCATTCCTTCAAATAAAAAAAATTCTAAACTTTTTAAACATCTTAATAAAATAAAAGCAAATATTTTTTGTGGAAGTGAAAATAATGTTCTTGATCGATATTTTAAAGCGGCAAAAAAATTTAAAGCTACAGACATAGTTAGAATTACAGGAGATTGTCCTCTAATTGACCCAAAAATAATTGATAAAATGATATCTATTTATTTAAAAAAACGTCCAGATTATTTAAACAATGCTGTACCACCAAATTATTCTGATGGTTTTGATGTAGAAATATTTCCTTTTACTACTCTTAAAATAGCTAAAGATAAAGCTATATCAAATTTCGATTTAGAGCATGTTACTCCATATATTAAAAGATCTGACATGTTTGAAAAACAACACATTGCAGTAATAAACAATCATGATATCAAATTATCAGTAGATAGAAAAAACGATTTAAAAAAAGTAAAAAAAATTTTTAGTTACTTTTCTCCAAATATTCATTTTTCACTTAATGATTTATTTAAAAAAAATTTACATAAGCGATATTTTTTTCAAGAAATGAAAAAGAAAAATTTATTAAAAGACAAAACAAAATCTGGTCAAAAACTTTGGGAAAATGCCAAAAAAATAATTCCAGGTGGAAATATGTTGTTCTCCAAAAATCCAGAAAGACATTTGCCAGGTATTTGGCCAACATATTTTACTTCTGCCAAGGGATGCAGGATTAAAGATTTAGATGGAAATGAATATATTGATTTTTCTCTGATGGGAGTTGGAACAAATATACTGGGTTATGGGGATCCGGCGGTAGATAATGCAGTGAAAAGAATAATAGAAAAGGGAAACATGTCGACACTAAATTGCCCAGAAGAAGTACAACTAGCAGAAAAATTAATTGAAATTCATCCTTGGTTCCAAATGGTTAAATTTGCTAGAACCGGTGGAGAAGCAAATTCTGTTGCTATTAGAATAGCAAGAGCAGCTTCCGGAAAAGATAATATTGCAATATGCGGATATCATGGTTGGCATGATTGGTATTTATCTGCAAATTTAAACAATAGTCGGGGCGAGACATTAAATAAACATTTGTTGGGTGGTTTAGAGATTAAAGGGGTACCAAAAAAGTTAAAAAAAACTGTTTTCCCTTTTGATTATGGAAACTTTACTCAACTAGAAAAAATTGTGAAAAGAGAAAATATTGGAGTGATTAAAATGGAAGTTTGTAGAAACACTTTTCCAAATATTAACTTCCTTAAAAAGGTAAGAACAATTGCCAATAAGAATAATATTGTTTTAATTTTTGATGAATGTACCACAGGATTTAGACAGACATTTGGTGGTTTACATAAAATAACAGGCGTTATTCCTGATATGGCTATTTTTGGAAAAGCATTAGGAAACGGCTATGCAATTACAGCTATTGTTGGTAAAAAAAATATTATGGAAAATTCACAGAAAAGTTTTATTAGTAGCACATTTTGGACTGAGAGAATTGGACCAGCTGCAGCACTAAAAACTATTGAAATTATGAAAAAAAAAAAAACTTGGGAAACAATAACAAAGATTGGGAAAAAAATACAAAATAGATGGAAGCAATTAGCTGATTATTCAAATTTAAAAATTAAAATTAATGGCATTCCTTCTTTAACTAATTTTACATTTTTAGGAAATAAAAATTTATTATACAAAACTTTAATAACTCAAGAAATGTTAAAATATAATTTTTTAGCATCCAATGCTGTTTATTGTTGTGTTAAACATAATGATACTATCGTTGATAAATATTTTGATAAGTTAGAAAAAATATTTAAAAAAATAAAAGCTTGTGAGGATGGAGAGGATATAACGAAGCATCTTAAATCCAGAGTTAGCACGAAAGATTTTAGGAGGTTAAACTAATGAAAAAAGTGTTAGTAATTGCAGCACATCCAGACGATGAAATTTTAGGTTGTGGCGGCACAATAATTGAGCACAAAAAAAAGGGAGATAAAGTTGGAATAATAATTGTTTCTGAAGGCATTACATCACGAGATGAAAGAAGAAATTATATTAAAAGAAAAAAAGAAGTCACGGAACTTTCTAAAATATCAAAGAATATAGCTAAAAAATTGAAAATAAATTTTATTGAACTTTTTTCTTTTCCTGACAACAGATTAGATAGCGTTGATTTGCTAGATATCGTCAAAAGGATTGAAGAAAAATTGTTAGAATTTAAACCAAATATAATTTATACACACCACCACAACGATTTAAATTTAGATCACAGTATTGTAAATAGAGCAGTACTAACAGCTTGTAGACCATATCCTAAACAAACTGTTGAAAAAATTCTAACCTTCGAAGTCCCATCTAGCACGAACTGGAATGATTTATCAAAAACATCTTCATTTTTTCCTAATCATTATCAAGAAATAACAAATTCACTAAAAACAAAAATAAAATTATTAAAAATGTATAAAGGTGAATTAAGAGAATGGCCTCATGCAAGATCTGTAAAAGCTATAGAGAGTCTTGCGAGGTATAGAGGTTCTTCAGTAGGAGTAAAAGCAGCAGAAGCATTTCAATTAGTTAGAAATATTAAAAAAAATATTTCAAAATGAAAAATATTGCAATAAGAGTAAATGCTTCCAATGCAGTTGGAACAGGACATTTTTACAGATCCTTTTTTTTAGCAAAAAACTTAAAATCACAAAAGGTTAAGATTTTTTTTATTTGCGATAATTTAAATAAATTATTTGTTAAAAAATTAAAGTCTGAAAAATTTAATTATTATATTTTAAAAAAAACAGATTACATAAAAAATTATGAAAAAAGGGACATCCATCAAACATTAAATGTTTTAAAAAAAAAAAAACAAATAATAGACCTTTTAATTGTTGATAGTTATTTAATAGGAAAACAATGGGAAAAAGAATTAAGTAAGTATGTAAAAAATATTATGGTAATTGATGATTTAAAACGAAATCATTATTGCAATATATATTTAAATCAAAATTTTTCATCAAATGCATTTTCAGAAATATTAGTTCCACAGAGTTGTAAAAAATTGATTGGCCCAAAATACTATCTGCTAAACCCTAATTATAAAAATAAAAAAAAAATAGTTAAATCAAATTATAAAATAAAAAATGTTATAATTTTTATGGGTGGGTCTGATACAAAGGAATTTACCTTAAAAATATTAAAGATCTTAGGCAAAAAGGAGTTTTTACATTTAAATCTTTTTGTAGTTGTAGGCATAAACAATGTTAATTTTTTTTTAATAAAGAAGCTAGCGAAAGGAAGATTAAATACTTCTGTTTATTATAATTTATCTAGTTTAAGCAATTTAATAAAAAAATCAGATATTGCTATTTCTAGTGGAGGTTCAACAATTTCAGAATTTATTTTTTTTGGCTTGCCGAGTTTAGTTATTAATCAAGCCAATAATCAATTAAATAATTCAAACTATCTTAATAAAATGGGCGCAATTAAACTTTTAAAAAAGAAAAGTCCAAAAAATAAAGATTTAACAAAATTTTTTAGAAAAAATTTATTAACTAAAAATTTTATAGTCCCAAAAAAAATTTTTAATCTTTTAGATAACAAAGGAAGTTCAAGAATAAGCAAAACAATTTCAGAGTATCTTAGATGAAAACAACAAATATTATCGCAGTGGGTGCCGGCAATACAATTGACGAGTTGTATCCGATAATAAAAAATTCTTCTAATAAAAAAAAATATAAACTTGTAGGAATTTTAGATGATAATAAAAAATTTTATAAGAAAGATTATAAAGGAATTCCAATTCATATTGGTTTAGAAAATGCGAAAAAATTTAAAAACTGCCAGTTTGTTTTTGGTATTGGTTCTTATGCCAATAAAAATAAGAGAGAAAAAATTTTTAAAAAAATGAATTTAGATAAAGAGTATTTTCCCAATATAATTGATTCTTCAGCAAAGATTGAAAATAATGTAAATCTAGGTTATGGAAATATAATCTATCCTTACTCAATAGTTTGTTCTGGTACAAAAATCAAAAACTTCTGTGTTTTAACTTATCTTACTATTTTAGCACACAATGTTTTTTTAGATTCATTTACTTTAGTAGGATCAAGAACTTCCATTTTAAACAATGTGAGTGTTGGAAAGGAAGTTTTTTTTGGAGCTAATGTTTTGATTGCTGAAAAAATTAAAATAGGAGATTACGCAAGAATTGTAATGGGTTCTGTTGTTTTAAGCAGTGTTCCAAAAAATCAAACAGCTTTTGGTTTCCCTGCAAAATTCACAAAAAATGCCTAAATTTAATTTCGATGAATTAGCGCAAAGTATTGAGGTTGATAACAAGGTGTTCAAGCCTAATTTAACGTCACAACTGAGCTTTGAAACAGCAATTTCAAAAATTCAAAATAATTTTGATGTATTGGATTTAGGTTGTGGAACTGGAATTATAGGTGTTGCAATCATGAAGAATTTTTCTAATCTCAAAATGTATTGTTCTGATCTTGATGAACAATCAATAAAAATTACAAAACAGAATTTTACGCATTACAATTTAAAAGCTGACATTCGAAGTGGAAATTTATTTGATCCTTGGCTAGGTAAAAAATTTGATTATATAATTAATGATGTTTCGGGTATATCAAGTTTAATAGCCGTAAATTCACCTTGGTTTGGAAATAATGTTCCATGTGATAGTGGAGAAGATGGCTCAAGTTTAACTTTAGCAATCGTAAAAGAAGCACCAAAATATTTAAATAAAAATGGTTCTATACAGATTCCTTTGATCAGTTTATCAAATACAAGCAAAATTATTAAAATAACAAAGGAAATTTTTTCTGAGATAAAAATTGTAAAATCTAAAGATTGGTTTTTACCCAAGGAAATGGAAGGTTTAAAGAAAATGATGTATGAGCTTAAATCAAAAAACTATATAGATTTTGAGGAAAAATTTGGAAAAATTATATGTAAAACTTCAATTGCTGTTTGTAATAAACCAAGATATGCACAATGAATAAAAAAGATTTACACAAACTAATTAAAAACATAGTTGACTCGAATAAAGTAAAAAATATTGACGAACACGAATGGGATTCGCTTGCGCATCTTTCAATTCTTATGGAATTGGATAAGGTTTTTCCAAATCAAATAACTTCCATAGAAAATATAGCAGAAGCTAATAGCTACAAAAAACTTGAAAAAGTTCTTTTATCCAAAAAATTATTAAATGATTAGTGGTTCTTATTATTTTGGTTCAGAAAAAATTAATTTAGAAAAAGAAATAAATTTTTCTAAAGTTACTAATTTTGATGCACTTTTTAAGAAAACGGGTATTAAATACATCTATAGAAGCAAAAAAACAGAAAATAGTCTTACATTAGCTGTTGAGGCTTCAAAAAAATTATTAAAAAAAGTTGATGAAGAAATTGATAGTTTAATATTTGTTTCACAGTCACCAGTTTCAACAATACCATCGAGCGGCTGTTTATTACATAAAGAATTGAATTTAAAAAATGAGTGCTTTGTACTTGATATAGTTCAAGGCTGTTCAGCTTTTCCTTATGCATTAAATATTGCTATTAATTTAATTAATAATAAGCAGTTTAATAATTGTTTAATTGTATCTTCAGAAACTTATACAAAATATATAGATAAAAAAGATAGAGTATGCATGCCAATTTTTAGTGATGCGGCTTCCTCTATTTTAATTAAAAAAGATTCAGTCCCAAAAATATTATCATCGTTTTTTTTAACAGACGGGGAAGGTGCTAAAAATCTTTGTATAGTTGAAAAAAACAATAAAAAGAATTTATTTATGAATGGCACAAATGTATTTACTTTTACAGCAGAAAAGGTTCCGTACGCAGTAAATTGTTTGCTAGAAAGAGCAAATCTAAAGATTAATGATATTGAATTTTTTATCTTTCATCAAGCAAGTGAAATTGTTTTGACCACAATAAAAAAAAAATTGGAAATACCAGATAAGAAATTTTTCCATAATATTAAATCTATAGGAAATACAGTTTCATCAACAATTCCCATTTCATTAATTATGGCTGAGGAACAAAAAATTATTCCTAAAAGAAAACCTATAATGCTGATGGGTTTTGGTGTTGGATATTCTTTAAGCGGAGGAATTTTTATTTTTGATTAAAAATTTAAACATAATAATTACAGGAACCACATCAGGTATTGGTAATGAATTGACCAAAAGATTTTTAGATGGAGGAAATAATGTTTGGGGTTGTGCGAGAAGCGAAAATAACATCAATAAATCAAATTATTTTCACACAAAAATAGATCTTTCTGACAATAAACAAATCGAAGATTGGTTAAAAAAAATTGAAGAAGAAACAAAAAGGAAGATAGATATTTTTATTGTTAATGCAGTTAAGTATGAACGTAAACTCAATTCTTTAGATTCTCTAGATTCAATTTCTAAAACAATTAATGTAAATTTGACAGCATCAATAGTATTAACAAAAACAATTTCAAAGTTTATGATTCAAAAAAAGGGAGGATTGATTGTTTTTTTTTCATCAGTTGCCTCGATACTTAACGAAATAGGAACTTCTGCTTACGCTTCTTCAAAAGCAGGATTAGAAACATTTAGTAAAATAATAAAAAAAGAATTAGAAACATTTAATATTAAAGTTGCCACATTGCGTATTTTATATATTCCAACAAATTTATCAAAAAAGCTTAATGATAAGGAAGTAAAAAGTTTGAAAGAAAAATTTAAAACCAACAAATACAATAATGTAGATAAAATTTTTCAAGAAATTAACAATTTGCATAATATAAAAGAAATCCAGAAAACTAATTTATATTACGACGATCTGAAAAATTAAAATCAGAATGAGAAGAAACTATTTTAAAGTTAAAAATTTTGTGATTGGCAAACCTGCAAATACTTTCATTATTGCAGAAATAGGAATAAATCATGATGGAAATTTTAATAAATGCAAAAAATTAATTTTTGAAGCTTATAAGGCTGGTGCGAATGCGGTTAAATTACAAACAATAGATATTGATCAAAGTTATGACAAAAAAACTAAATCCTATAAGGAA
>CACLMO010000001.1 GCA_902608065.1 uncultured Pelagibacteraceae bacterium | reverse complement strand
CTAACAGACGTTATAAGTTTTGGGGTTGCTCCAAGCTTTATTATGTATTTTTGGTCTGTAAATGAAATAGGAAAGATTGGGTGGATGGTAGTTTTAATCTATACAGTCTGTTGTGCTCTTCGATTAGCAAGATTTAATCTAACTGTAATAGAAGAAAAAGAACCATGGAAAATAAATTTTTTTGAAGGAGTTCCATCACCAGCTGCGGCAGGGTTGATACTTCTTCCACTGATTTTAAATTTAAGCGGATTAGTTAAAATTGAAAGCTACGCTGTTGTTAGTACTATTTGTATTGTGGGCGTTTCAATATTAATGGTAAGTAAAGTTCCTACATATTCACTAAAAAGAATTTTAATTCCAAGACACCTAACTATCTTTTTGTTATTGGGAATGGGTACATATATAAGCTTAATTATTTTTTACACTTTTGAAACTTTATTTTTAACAGGATGTGTTTATTTAATTTTAATTCCAATCAGCTTTTTTCATTATAAAAAATTAAGTAAAAAGTCATTGATTTCTATCAAAGAAGATGAAACAGAGGACGAATTATAAAATTTTGAAAAAAAATAAAATTTCCAAAAATTGGATCAAAAAACATAAAAAAGATCAATTCGTAAAAAAATCGAAAAGTTTAGGATTCAGATCAAGGTCTGCATTTAAATTAATAGAAATGAATCAAAAGTTTAATTTTATACATAAAAATACTTTTCTATTAGATTTGGGTTCAAGTCCAGGTGGATGGTCGCAAGTTGCAGCAAAAAGAATCACGAATGGTAAGATTTTAGCTATAGACATAAAATCCATGGAAAATATTCAAAGTGTTAAATTTTTCAGAAATGATATTTATGATATTGAAATTAATAAAAAAATTTTATTTTATTTTAAAAAAAATATTGATGTTGTTATTTCTGATATGGCTTCAAATACTACGGGAAATAAGGATATGGATACATATAGAACTGGAGAACTTTGCCTTACTGCAATGAATTTAGCAAAAAAAGTTTTAAACCAAAAAGGTGTTTTTTTGTCTAAAATATTTATGGGATCAATATTTTCTGAAATTAAAGAAAAAGCTAACAAAACTTTCCAGCAAGTAGTACAATATAAACCTTTATCAAGCAAAAAAGAATCGAGAGAAATTTATATTTATTGCAAAGGTGTTCTTTAATCTGTTAATTAATCAAAATTATGGTAAATAATAGCAAATTAAATAATAACGTTATGAAAAAAATTAATTTATTATTAAAAATATTTTTAATATATATTTTTTTTATTTCAAATGGAGTTGCGTATAATTCTAAATACTTTGACACAGGAAAAAAATTTTATGAAAAAAAAGAATTTAATAAATCAAAAATTTTTTTTGAGAAAGATATAGTATTTAATCCCAAAAACGAAAGATCTTATTTATATTTAGCTAAAATTTATAGTAAGAAGGATAATGTTGAAGAAGAAGAAATTAATTTAAAAAATGTTTTATTGTTAAACCCCCAAAATGATGAAGCTATTTACTTGTTAGCGCTTTTAAAAATAAAACAGTCAGATTATGATAGAGCAAAAGATTTAATTGAAAAATTCAATTTAGTTTGTGACTTATTTTGCGATAAAAAAAGTGAAATGCAAAAAAAATTTGACAAACTAATTCCAGAAAATGCGAAAAGTAACAATTAATAAAATTCTAAAAAAAAAAGGAAAAGAACCTATTGCTTGCTTAACTTCTTACACAAAAGCAATGACAGAAATTCTTGATAAATATTGTGATATTATTTTGGTAGGAGATTCAGTTGGTATGGTTTTTTATGGAATGAAAAATACAAAAAATGTAACTATGGAAAATATGATACTTCATGGCAAGGCTGTTAAAAACGCAGCAAAAAAAAGTTTAGTAGTTGTAGATATGCCTTATGAAACGTATTCAAATAAATTTACTGCATATAAAAATGCACTAAAATTAATGAAAAAAACAAATTGCGATGCAGTAAAATTAGAAGGCGGAAAGAATATTACTAATATAATTAAATATCTTGTGAATAGAAATATACCAGTGATGGGGCATGTTGGTTTATTACCTCAAACTTCAAAAGGTTTTAAAATAAGAGGAAAAAGACTTATCGAAAGAAAAAAAATTTTAAATGACGCTAAATCTGTTTCTCAATCAGGAGTTTTTGCAATTGTAATTGAATGTGTAATAGAAAGTTTAGCAAAAGAAATAACTAACAATGTGAAAGTTCCTACAATAGGTATAGGAGCTTCAAAATATTGCGATGGGCAAATTTTAGTAATTGATGATATGATAGGAATGAGTAATTTTACTCCTAGATTTGTCAAACAATACTCTAATGTTGGAAAAATAATAGATAAAAGTGTAAAAAATTATTGTTTAGACGTTAGAAAAAAAAGATTTCCATTTTTTAAAAATATATATAAATAATAAAATATTAATAAAATGAATGATGAAACAATAGAAGCGCAGTATGATTTAACAAAAAAATCTAGGTTGAAAAAATTTTACGACAACAATAGATTTTTAATTTTTTCAACTATATTTATTTTATTTATTAGCATTTTTTCTTTTGGTTTTTATTTAAAAAATAAAGAAGACAAAAAAATACTTTTGTCTGAAAATTATATAGAAGCGAAAATCTTACTAGAAAACAATAAAAAAGACGAAGCGAGGCATATTTTAAAAACAATAGTGCTCAGTAATGATAAAACTTATTCTTCATTATCTCTTTTTTTACTTTTAAATGAAAATTTAATTGAAAATAACAAAGAGTTAAATAATTTATTTAATCATTTACTTAAAAATAATAATTTTGATAAAGAAATTAAAAACCTAATAATTTACAAAAGAGCATTATTTCAATCAAATTTTGTTGAAGAATCTGTATTATTAGAAGCATTAAAACCTTTAATAAATTCTCACACTTTGTGGAAACCACATGCACTTTTGTTGTTAGGAGATTATTTTCTTTACAAAAAAGAATTTTTAAAAGCTAAAGAATTTTATACTCAAATTTTAGCTTTAACGGATTTAAATGATAATGAAATACATAAACAGGCAATGTTGCAACTATCTCTTATTTCTAATGAATAGAAATATCAAATTCTTATTTATATTATTAATATTTAATTTTAATATTAGTTGTTCTTTTGATAACAAAACTGGACTTTGGACTGGCGAAGAAAATGAAAAAAAAAGAGCTGATAAACTTGAAGAACAACAAAATATAGAAATAATCAAAATTTATTCTTCTGAAAATATTTATTCCAAAGAAATATCTCCTACTAGGCAGGTTATTTTGAGCGAGCCAAAAAAAAATTTTTCATGGTTAACTTCAGGCAAGAATTTACAAAATTCTTTGGGTAATATTTACTTAAGTGGTATAAAAAATAATTTTTTGAAAAAAAGAATAGGAAAAGACAAATTTACTACTTTAGCATTTAGAGCAACACCCTTAATTTTTGAAGATAAAATATTTTATTCAGATGATGCAGGTACCATTTTCTGCATTAGCAAAAATGGAAAAATATTTTGGAAAAAAAATATTTATAAAAAAATTTACAAAAAAATATACAAAACTTTAACTTTTTCTATTGATGCTGGTTTCATTTATGTTGCAGACAACCTTGGTTTTTTATATTCGATTAATTTAAACGATGGAAAAATAGAGTGGATTAAAAATCACGGTATTCCTATAAAATCCAATGTTAAAATTTTTAAAAATAAGATTTTTGTAATTAATCAAGATAATCGACTTCTTGCTTTTGACAAGATGGATGGAAAAAAACTCTGGGATGTTAGGTCCATCTCTTCATTTATAAAACCTTTAAATCATCTTGGACTAGGAATTGATAAAAATGGTCTTGTTGTAATGTTAGGATCGTCAGGCGATTTGTTAAAAGTTAATTCTAAAGGAAGAGTTATTTGGTCAAGAAGCATATCTGGTTCTATATCTTTAGATGAAAATGTTTTTTTTGAATCTTCAGATCTTAATTTAATTGAAAATGAAATTATTTTTTCTTCCTCAAGAGCAATTTTTTCAATTAATTCTTTAAATGCTTACACTAATTGGCAGCAGAACATGAAATCAACAAGCACTCCGATTGTCGACGGTGAAAATGTATTTGTTGTTACAGATAATGGTTTTTTAGTAAATATAGAAAGAAAAACAGGGGAAATTATTTATTCAACAGAAATATTAAAGATTTTAAAGAAAAGAAAACAAAAAACTTATATTTCAGGGTTTATTCTAGGTTCAGGAAAAATTTATATAACAACTTTAAATGGTCACTTAATTATATGTTCGGCGTCTACGGGAAAAGTTGAGTTTTTTAAAAATATTGGCGACAGAATTTTAACTGGGCCAATTATAAACGAAGGTTCATTATATATTTTAACAGAAAAGTCTCGAATTTTAGGATTTAATTAATTTATTTTTTATGATTTTGAAGACATAAATGAAAATTTATTTTTATCAAAATCATTATTATTTGCATCTATTGGTTCAATAGGATAATCGCCTGTAAAGCAATGATCAGTAAATTGAGGATACGCTTGGTTTCTTTTTTCATAACCCATAGCTTTATATAATCCTTCAATAGATAAAAATTTTAATGTTTTTGTATTAATAAATTTGCGCATACCCTCGACATCAAGTTTTGAAGCAAGCAATTCATTTTTGTCTGGAGTGTCAACCCCGTAATAATCTGGATATTTAATTGGAGGCGATGCAATTCGTAGATGGACATCTTTTGCCCCTGATTCATAAAGCATCTTTATAATTTTTACAGCAGTTGTTCCTCTCACTAACGAATCATCAATTAAAATTATAGTTTTATTTTTGACCAGAGATTTATTGATGTTGTGTTTCAATTTGACGCCTAAACTTCTTATTTGCTGCGTAGGTTCTATAAAAGTTCTTCCAACATAATGATTTCTAATAATGCCCAATTCAACATTTTTTTTAATTTTTTCAGAATACCCAATTGCAGCCGGCACACCTGAGTCTGGTACAGGTATAATTAAATCTGAATCAATATGAGACTCCTTTGCTAATTCAGATCCTAATTTTTTTCTAAATTCATATACGCTGGATTTTTTTATAATACTGTCAGGTCTTGAAAAATATATATATTCGAAAATACAAGGTCTTTCTTTTATTTTAGGAAAAGGTTTTATACTTTCTAAACCATCGTTGCTGATAACAACTATTTCACCATTATCAACCTCTCTTATAAATTTAGCTCCTATTATATCAAACGCACAAGTTTCGGATGCTAGCACATAACTTTTATTTAATTTTCCAATTACTAAAGGGCGAATTCCAAATGGATCTCTTATGCCAATTAACTTTTTGTTAGTTAAGATAGTTAAAGCGTATCCTCCTTGGATTTTAAATAGAGCATCAATTATTTTATCAATTATTTTTTCTCTTTTTGATTTTGCTATTAGCTGAACAATAGCTTCAGTATCAGAAGTTGTTTGAAAAATTGCTCCATTTTTAACTAGTTCTTTTCTTAAAAATCCTGCATTACATAAATTTCCATTATGCGCAATGCTAATTCCTCCAGAATGCAAGTCAGCAAAAAAAGGTTGTACATTTTTAATTAAATTATTCCCTCTAGTCGAATATCTATTATGACCGATTGCAGAATTTCCAGGTATGTTATTTAAAATTTTTCCTTTAGTAAAATTATCACCAACTAATCCAAGCCTTCTTTCTTGATGAAAATCTTTTCCATCAAATGATACAATGCCGCAGCCTTCCTGTCCTCTATGTTGCAGAGCATGTAATCCTAATGCAGTTAGAGCGGAAGCATCATTGCTATTAAAAATACCAAATATTCCGCACTCTTCTTTCAATCTATCCATTTAAATTTTTTCAATTTTTTCTTCTGTTTCTTCGTAATAATCTTTACTATTAGGAAACTCATCAATTAAAAACTTACTTCCTTTATATATTATTTCGAAAGAATAAGTACCTTCAGTTTCTATAGGCCAGTTTTTATGTGGATAAAACCAATTGCACAAAGAAAAAATACAAACACAAATTACATAACCTTTAAATATTCCAAAAATCAAACCAAAAGATTTATCAACGGCACCAAATCCTGAGTAAGTTACAGCACTACTAACAGCCTTTCCTATATTAATTATGATGAAAAGTGAAATTACGTAAATAAAAATTCCCAAGCCTATATCGCTAATAAATTTTGATTCTATATAATTTTCTACCCAAGGATTAAACTTTGGTACTAAAATAATCGTAATTATTAAGGCAACTAACCATTTTGAAAAGGATAATAAACTTCTCATAAATCCTTTTGAAGAACATTGTGCCATAGAGTAAATAACAATTAAAACAACAATAAGATCGAATGCTGAAATGCTGTTTTGTATAAATTCTATTACATCAGACATTATTAAAAGGTTTTACTATTAAAATTAGTTTTGGCAAGAGTGTCAGAACTGAAATCATAGCTAAAAGCATAGCCATTCCAGTAAAAACACCAAAGTAAATGGTAGGAATAAAATTAGATAGTACCAATATAGAAAAACCAAAAACGATTGTTATGGAAGTATTTAAAATGGCCACTCCAACTGTGTTATGACATTTTTCCAATGTTTGATTGTAATCATTATTTTTTTTAAATTCCTCTTTGAACCTGTAAATATAATGGATACTATTATCAACAGCTATACCTATAGTAATTGCAGCAATTGTTATTGTCATCATGTCCAAAGGTATTTCTAGCAATCCAATGATTCCGAGTATTAAAAAGGCAGCCATAAAATTTGGCACAACACCTATTAAAGATAAGGTTATATTTCGAAATAAAATTAAAAACATCAGTGTAATACCTGCCATTACAACACCTAGTGTTAATATTTGAGATTTAAATAAACTTTGCAGCAAATTATTAAACAGAATAAGTATTCCAGCCAATTTAAATTCTTCAGGTTTTAAATTTAACTTATTTTCTAAATCATATTTAATTTTTTTAATTAATTCATTTCTTCTGAGATCTGGATTAGAATCCAAAATTCTTAAACTTATTCTAGCTTCATTATTTTTTATAGAAATATAAGGGTCAATTATTTCTTTTTTTATTGAATCAGGTATTTTTGTATACAAAACGCCCATTTCTAATCCCTGTAATTTTTTTCCATCATTTAAATCTTCCGCAACTCTCACCATGGACGCAAATGAAATAACTTTACCAACGGCATGTAAATTATCTAAGTAGTCATGTACATTAGTAATTATATCTATTTTATTTCGTGTGAACCAATATTTTGATTCATCTTTTTCTTCATCATCCCAGCTGTCAAAATCATCATCTGTTTTTTCTTCTTCTTCTTTTTCAGGAAATTTAACTATTACATCTAAAGGAGTTGTTCCTCCTAGCTTATCATCAATTAACTTCATTCCTTTATAAATTTCAGTTTTTTTATCAAAATAATTTATAAAGCTATTCTCAACCTCTAGCTTTGTTATTCCAAAAATGCTTATGATAATAATAAGAAAAGATGATATAAAAATTGTTTTAGTATTATTTATAGCAACATTACTTAGGAATGAAGTTATTACTGATTTTTTTTCAACTTTGTAAACTGAGTTTTCTTTACTTAAAATATTTAAAATAGAAGGTAATAAAGTAAAAGTTATAGAGAAGGAAACTAAAAGACCTACAGTCATCATCCAACCAAAATCAATAATAGGTTTAATACCGCTGAATATAAGTGATAAGAAAGCGCATATAGTTGTTAAGACAGTATAAAGAATGGGCCAAAACATCTTTCCCGAAGTCCAAAGTATAGCTTCGTTATTTGAAGTGTTTGGGTTATCTTTTTTAAATTGCAAATATCTTACGCTCATATGGATATTCATGGCCATAGTTAAAATAAGCATTAGAGCAATAAAATTTGAAGATATAACTGTAACTTTCCATCCTACCAATCCTAATAAACCAACCATAATACAAACTGAAAAAAAACAACTTAAAAGAGGAATAAATACCCACGTCAAACTTCTAAAAACAAACCAAAGTGTACAAACAATAAAAAGAAATACCCCAGCTCCAAATACTATTATATCATTTTTAATATAAGTCATCATGTCGTCAGCAATCATAGGGATACCACCCAAATGAATTTTGGCAGAGTCATCATATTTTTCTATTATTTTTCTGATTTCGATTACATTTTGATGATTTTTTTGGTTATAAGATTTTTTATAGTAATCATACTCTTGTAAAAATTTTTTATATTCTTTTTTTTCGCTGGAATTCAGTTGATCTTTATCTATTTTATTCAAGTAGATATTTTTTTTTTTTATAAGATCAGATAATTTTTGGTCAATTTTAATATAAACCAATATTCCGCTAGTTTTACCGTCTTTACTAATCACAAACTCTTTGTAAATTGGACTATTAATAATTTCTTCAAAACCTCTTTTTTTATCCGAATCTTCATCAGATAAAGTTTTAAAATTTTTAATTCTTTCTGCTAAGGGATCATCATTGTTTTTCAATAAAGGAACATCTAATATTGTTATAACATTGTTTGCCCAGCTTAAGTTTTTTAGATCATTTTTAAGATTTGTTAGATTTTTAATTGTATTAGGGTTTAACAGTTCATCTTTTGGGGTGTAAGTAAGTACAAAAAAATCTTTTGAACCAAATTTTGCATTTACTTCTCTCAAATATTTTAAATCTGGATCATTTTCAAGAAGTAAAGTATCTGAAGAAGCATCTAGTTGAAAATCTTTTAAGAAAAACCCAAAACTTAATAATAAAATTGAGAGAATTAATAAAGTAAACTTAGGTTTTTCAATTATTATATTTTTGTATATTTTATAAAACATTGAAGCGTCAAAATTATTTGTTTTCTAAGTCTTTAAACTTAGTATACATAGCTTCAAATTCAACCTTTACATTTCCAGTTGGACCATGTCTTTGTTTACCAATCATTATGTCTGCCAAACTTGAAATTTCATTCATTTTCTGCTGCCACTCAGCATGTTCTATTGATCCTAAAGTGGGTTCTTTTCTTTCTAAATAATATGCTTCTCTATAAACAAACATAACAACATCGGCATCTTGTTCTATCGATCCAGATTCTCTTAAGTCAGCAAGTTGAGGTTTTTTGTCATCTCTTTGTTCAACGGCACGAGAGAGCTGAGATAATGCTAGAACAGGCACATCAAGTTCTTTTGCTAAAGCTTTTAGTCCTTGAGTAATTTCAGAAATTTCCTGCACTCTTCCGTCATATTTATTGCTACTCGACCTCATTAGTTGAATATAATCAACAACTATTAAATCTAGTCCAAATAATCTCTTGATTCTTCTAGATCTATTACTGATTGCGGAGATAGTAATTGCTGGAGTTTCATCAATGAATAAAGGCAAATCATGGATATTTTTTGACGTTTCAATAAATTGCTCCATTTCTTTTTCTGAAACTTTTCCTCTTCTAATATCATTTGACCTAATTTTTGATTGTTCAGATAGAATTCTTGTAGAAAGTTGTTCAGAAGACATTTCCAAAGAAAAAAAAGCTACAGAAGATTTGGAACTTTTTTTTTGAATATTTTTAGCAGCATGAAAAGCAATATTAGTTGCCAATGCAGTTTTACCCATCGAAGGTCTTCCCGCTATAATTACTAAATCTTGCTTATGCATACCTCCCAATCTAGAATCTAAATCCGATAATCCAGTTGGGACACCAACTATACCTTCTTCATTTTGAAAAGCTTTTTTGGCCATATCTATAGTTTGAGTTAATGCTTTCTCAAATTTCATAAATGATTGACTAAAATGCCCTCGTTCAGCTAAATCAAATAATGATTTTTCTGCATTTTGGATTAATTCCTCTCCCGAAGTATTAATTTCATTATTATCAGACGCTTCATTTAAAACTGTTTCAGAAATTTTAATCAATTCTCTTCTTACATGCATTTCATGAATAATATTAGCGTAGTCAACACATTGTTTTATTGAAGAAGTAGAAAATTTTGTAATTTTAATTATATATTCATGTCCACCTAGTTCTTTTAAGCCTTCGTTGTTTTCAAAATAATTTTTTAATGTAATTGGATTAGCTAGCAAACCTTTAGCAATTAACAACTCAATTGTTTCAAAAATTTTTGCATGCATTGGATCAAAAAATTTATTTGTGTCAATAATTGATGAGATTTCATCATAAATTTCATTCGAAACTAGAATTGACCCAATAAGAGCTTGCTCCGCCTCTATATTGGAAGGCATTTGTTTTTGGTCATTTTTAACAATTTTTAGGGATTGAGAGGTAGTCATAATTTTTTAACTATTAAATACCAAATGAATAATAAAAAAAACCACAAAGTTATACATAGCAACAAATTTTCTGTGGAAAAAAATATTAAAGACCTAAGTTTTAGTTTCTTCTTTTACAACCTCTATATGAATTTTAGCTTGAATTTCTGCATGCAAATTAATTTTTGCTTCATAAGAACCAATTTTATTAATTTCTTTGCCAAGATCTATTTGTGAAGGTTTTATTTCAATTTTATCATTTTCTTCCATTGTTTTAGATATTTCTTTTGGCTTAATCGATGCATATAATTCACTATTATCTTTCATTCTTTTAATAAAATTATATTTTTTTTTATTAATGATATCGAAAATTTTTTTAGCATTTCTTTTTAACTCAAGATTCTTTTCGTTTAATTCAGATTTTTTTTTGTTAACTAAAGCTACATTTTCTTTAGATGCTCTAAGTGCTTTTCCGTACTTAACTAAAAAATTACGTCCATATCCTCTTTTTACTTTTACTATATCTCCAATTTGACCAAGATTTTTTATATTTTCTAACAAAACTAATTCCATAATTAACTATATCAAAGCTAATATTCTTGCTCTTTTTATTGCTTTTGAAAGCTCCTTCTGTTTTTTTTGGCATACGGACGTAATTCTTGAAGGTAAAATCCTTCCAGTTTCAGATGTATATTTTTTGAGCAGTCTGATATTTTTGTAATCTACTGGTGGTGCGCTTTTCACTGAAAGAGGACAAGGTTTAAAAAATTTTATTCCTGGTTTTTGGAATAATGTTAAATTTGAATATTTAGAGCTACCTTTTTTTTTTAAATTTTTTCTATTTCTATTTTTTTTCATTGTTATCTAATATTTTTTGTTCATCTTTTTTTTCAAAATAATTTGTTTCCAAATCAATTTTTTTTACTTTTACCGTTAAATGCCTCAGTAACATATTGTCAATATTTTCTGCTCTTTCTAATTCTTCTATTGTTTTTCCATCACCCTCTAACTTGAAGTGAAAATATATGCCTTTTTTACTATTTTTAATTTGATGAGACAGTGTTCTTAATCCCCACTCTTCAACTTTAAGAATTTTACCTGCATTCTTGCTTACAATTTCTTTGTATTTTTCTGTTATTTTTTTAATTTGGCTTTCTGAAAGCTCTGGTTTTGCTATAAAAGTATGTTCGTAACTTATCATATTATTGTCCACGGTTATTTCAAAATTAATTCTGAAAAATCCACCTTTTTTTAGGCAGAGGTGAAGGTTTTATACTATTAAAAATTTCAATATACAACTATTAAAATTCAACTATATTATAAGAAAATTATCTTATGCGTGCTGTTTTATTTCCAGGACAAGGTTCTCAATATGTTAAAATGGGATCTGATTTTTATGAAAAGTTTGATCTAGTTAAAAAAATTTTTAAAACAGTTGATGATACATTAGGATTTTCACTTTCAAATATAATATTAAATGGACCTGATAGTGATTTAAAATTAACAAAGAATACTCAACCTGCTATTATGACTATTGGAGTTTCAATTTTTAGTGTTCTAAATGAGCATTTTGATTTTAAATTAAATACTTCAAAATTTTTTTGCTGGACATTCGTTAGGAGAATATACAGCTCTTGTTTGTTCTGGATCTTTAACTATTGAAAAAGCTTCTTATCTTTTACATGAAAGAGGAAAGGCAATGCAAAATGCTGTTTTACCAGGCGAGGGGCTTATGACGGCAATTATAGGAATGACAATAGAAGAAGTTGAAAAGGAAATTAATTTAATACCAAAAAGTGAAATCTGCGAAATAGCAAATGACAATACTATTGGACAAGTAGTTGTTAGTGGCACAAAAAAAGGTATTGAAATTCTTAATGACAATTTAAAAAAGAAAAAAAAAAGAAGTATAATTCTACCTGTAAGCGCCCCTTTTCATTGTTCTATGATGAAAAGAGCTTCTGATAAAATGAAAAGTGAGATTGAAAATACCGTATTTTTACAACCACAACCAAACATTATTAGCAATGTTACAGCAAAAGAAGAAAATGATAGTAATATAATTAAATCTTTATTAATTAAACAAATAACATCTAGAGTTAGGTGGAGAGAAAGCATTAATTATCTAATAAAAGGAGGGGTTAATAATTTTTTAGAAATTGGCCCTGGTAAAGTGCTCTCAGGTCTAGTAAAAAAAATAAATAAAGAAGTTAAAGTATCAACTATTACTTCTTTAGATGATATAAAAGCATAAATAAATGATTAGTTTTAAAAATAAAAATATTTTAATAACAGGAGCTAGTGGAGGAATAGGTAATGAGCTTGTTAAAAAGTTTGTTTCGCTTGGAGGAAATGTTTTAGGAACAGGTACAAAAGCTGAAAAATTAGATCTAGTGAAAAAAAAATATCCTAGCGTGAAGGTTAAAAGATTTGATATTTCAGATCATTCAAGGATTGAAGAATTTATTGACAATGTTGCTTTAGAATTAGGTGGATTAGATATATTAATTAACAATGCTGGAACAAATGTTGATAATATTTCTCTAAGAATGAAAGATGAAGAGTGGAAAAAAGTAATTGATATAAATTTAACCTCAACCTTTCTATTATCTAAATATTCAATAAAAAAAATGTTAAAAAATAAATCTGGAAGAGTAGTAAACATTACCTCAGTCGTAGGTCATACCGGTAATTTAGGTCAGTCAAATTATGCCGCTTCTAAGGCTGGCATAATAGGTATGTCAAAGAGTTTGGCTATCGAATACGCTAAAAAAAATATAACAATTAATTGTGTATCTCCAGGTTTTATAGTTTCAGATATGACTATGAACATTGCTGAAAAAGTTAAATTATATTTAACTTCTAGAATCCCTATGGGAAAATTGGGATCAGGAGAGGACGTATCTAATAGTGTTGCTTTTTTGTCTTCAGATCAAGCTTCATACATAACTGGAGAAACAATCCACGTTAATGGTGGCATGTATATGTCTTGACAAAATTCTTCAATAATTTATTAAGGGTTAATAACTCAATTTAAGGAATTACATTATGACAAAGGAAATAGGAAGCAAAGTAAAAAAAATGGTTGCAGATCACCTTGGAGTCGAAGAATCAAAAATAACAGAAGAATCAAATTTTATTGACGATCTTGGAGCTGATAGTTTGGATACAGTTGAACTAGTAATGGCATTTGAAGAAGAATTTGGTTCTGAAATTTCAGATAGCGAAGCTGAAAAAATTCTTACGGTAGGTGATGCTATAAAATTCATAGAAAGTAAGTCATCTTAATTGTAAGTAAGAAGATCAACATCAGTCCGATAATTTTTTAAGTATGAAAACAAAAAGTAAAGGTATGATGTTTGTATTATCTTCACCTTCTGGGGCGGGAAAAACCACTCTTACCAAAAAGCTAGCACAAAATAATTTAAATTTTAAAATATCAATATCACACACTACAAGAAAACCAAGACCAAATGAAATAAATGGAAAAGACTATTATTTCGTAAACAAAGATAAGTTTGACGAATTAATCAAAAGCAATGGATTTTTTGAACATGCAAAAATTTTTGATAATTTTTATGGAACTCTAAAAGAGCCGGTTTTAAATTTTTTGTCTGCCGGAAATGATGTGTTATTCGATATTGATTGGCAAGGCACAAAACAATTAAAAAAAATTAAAAATTTAAATATGGTAACTTTTTTTATATTACCACCCAATATTAAGACATTAGAACAAAGGTTAATGAATCGACACGATGGTCAAAAAAAAATTATTGAACAAAGAATGAAGAAATTTAACGAGGAAATTTCTCACTGGAATGAATATAATTATGTTGTTGTAAATGATGATCTTGATATTTGTTACAATAATATATTGAGTATAATACATTCAGAAAAAAAAGGGGTAAGCAAACAACAAAATAGTAATAAAATTTTGGAGAAAATAGAAAAGTTAATCAAATAGTTTTTCGTATTTCATTGCTATCTTATAGTAGGTTTCGTTACTTAATTGCTCAGGCCTTAGTTTTAAATCTAAATTTAGAATTTGTTCTGGGGATCTTTTATTTTTAAATAATTTTTTAAAGTTTTTGTTTATCATTTTTCTTCTATTAGAAAAAAGGATTCTGGTTACTAACTCAAGATTTTTTGGATTTTTTAATTTAAATAAAATATTTTTTTTTGGAACAAAAGAAAGTATTGTAGAGTCAACTTTTGGTTTAGGGTAAAAGCAATTTTTTGAAATATTAAAATGTTTTTTGATGTTCATTCTCCAGTTACACAAAATTGATAGTCTGCCAAATTCTTTTGAATCTTTTTTAGCAATTATTCTGTCAGCAACTTCTTTTTGAAACATAAATATTAAAACATCATACCAAGGTGGCCAGTTATCAAGGAGCATCAAAGAAGTTAATATTTTTGTTGAAATGTTATAAGGAAGATTACCGAAGACGACTATGTTTTTTTCTAATTTTTTATTTTTAATAACATTAATAATATCATCATTAATAAATTTTATATTGTTAAAGTTATCAAATTCATTAGTTAAAAAATTAAATAATTTTTTATCTTTTTCTATGGCAAATAATTTTATTGGATTCATTTCTAAAATCTTTTTTGTTAAACTTCCATAGCCTGGGCCAATTTCTAAAATTGTTTTTTTTTCTATATCATAAATATTTATAATTTTATTTATAACATTATTATCAATCAGAAAGTTTTGCCCTAAACTTTTTTTTGGCTTATGTAAAATTTTCATTATTTAGATTATATGATTAAAAAATTTTATGGATTCTATTAAACTTTTTGGATTAGCAATATTTTTTCCTAATATATTTTGTGCTACGCCATGATCTGGAGATATTCTAATATAAGGAAGACCTAAAGTAATATTTATAGCATCATATTTAAATAAAGTTTTGAATGTAGTTAGAACTTGATCATGGTACATGCCCACAATTACATCAAGTTTATTTTTTTTTATTAAAGAAAAACTTGTATCGGGAGAGATTGGACCAATAACTTTTATTTTATTCTTTTTAATTTTTTTTATAGATGGAATAATGATCTTTTTTTCTTCAGAGTTTTTACTGGGAGAAAAATTGTGAGGATTTAAACCTAGTATTCCAATTTTAGGTTTTTTTTTAAAAATTTCGTTATAAAATTTATTAATTAATTTTATTTTTTTTAAAATTTTTTTTTTACTTATATTTTTACTAACTTGATTTAAAGGTATATGTGTAGTTATTGGAGATACAGATAATTTTTTATTATAAATTAACATAACTTCCTTACCTTTCACGTTTGATTTTTTTGATAGAAATTCCGTAATACCTTGGTAATTGTTTTTAAATAAAAATTCTTTTGCAACAGGACAATTTATTAATCCAGCGATTTTTTTATTTTTTATAAATTTAATAGCTTTATTAAAACAATTGATAACATATTTGTTGGATTTATAAGATATATTTTGAAAAGCTTTACTTTGCTCATAATCTACATTTAAAACTGGAAGGCTACTTCCTGTTAAATCTCTGTAGACAAAGTTTTCATCAATCTTTTTTATTTTTATTTTATATTTTAATTTTTTTTTTTGTGAATTTAATAGTTTAATGCTGCCTATAATAAAAAAAGGTTTATGAACATAATTTTTTCTTAATTTCCAACTTTTAAATATTATCTCGGAAGAAATACTATTAGGTTCTCCAGCAATTATTCCTATAGATTTTTTCATTTAATAATAATTTATGTTTAAAGATCTTTTAACATCTTCATAATGTGATAGTGAGTACATATTTAATATTTTTGCTTTTTCAGCACCAACTAATTGATTTTTGACATATTCAATATCTATATTTTGTTCAACTTTTTTTTTATCTCTAACTTTAAAAAATAATATACCTTGAGGAAGAAAAATTGGATCTGAGATATCACCAATATCAGTGTTAATAATTTTGTTTTTAAAAGATTCACTTATTGTATTTTCATTAATCCAACCTAAATTTCCTCCCTTAATAGAAGATTCTGCTATACTAAGTTCTATTGCCGTTTTTTCAAAACCTTCATTTTTAATTTTATCTTTTATTTTTTTAATTTCAGAATCTACGCTACTTTCTGGAACCGAGTTAATTATAATTTCTGAAATTAAATATTCTTCAATATATTTTTTTTCTAAAATTAATTTTATTTGATCTTCAATTTCTTCATCATTAATTGACAGTCTTTCTGAATACAATTTAAAAATTAGGCTGTTCCACTGTAATTCAGTTCTCATACGATCAATAATGTGTTCAAAACTGATTCCATTAGATGTAAATACATTTTTAAATGTTTCAATATCCATATTTTGATCTCTTGCCATTTTATTTATTTCGTTATTAAGATCTTTTTCACTGAATTTTAATGACTCGTATTTTTCTATCTCAATTTTTTTTATAGTTCTTTTAACAGCTGCTTTTACAGCTGCCGCATGTAATATATCTTTTCTTTCTTCTGAATAGCTTTCGCCGTTAACAATTAAAATAACTTTTATTTCATTAACAATATCTGAATTTGTTATTGCTTTGTTAGAAACAGTAGCAAATAAAGAATCTTTAATTGCAGCACTGCTATTGCTAATAAAAAAAAATGAAAATATAGCTAAAAAAAATATTTTTCTTATATTTATCACGGATTTATCGCTGGAGTGCTTATTCCTGTTAAAGGAACAAATCTAATTTGAAACATTAAAGTATCTTTTGGTTCGACATCACTGTCCTCATAAAATTCTCTTCTAAATACCAAGCCGGCTGTTAAACAATCGTTTACATATTGATAGCTTATATCATAGAGTTCAGTACTATCTCTTCTAAAGTTTTTTCTGGTTTCAAAACTTAATTTATTGCTATCATTGACATTCAAAGTTATTCCTGCATTTGCATAATGTTCTTTTCCTACATGGTTTTGTTCTTCTAAGTAGTCTAAATTAAATTCTACTTTATTAAAATTTAAACTAGTTGAAATTTCATTATAATTTATATCATTAAAATTGTGATCAACTGCAAATTTATAATCAATTTTTCCTATTTTAGAAAAGTTGTAATTAATTTCTCCAACAACATCAGACATCTTTTGATCTAATGAACTTTTTGTGGGCATATCTTTGTTTATTTTTCTTCTAAATACTTGACCCATTGAAAAAGCCAATTTTTCTTGATCTATACCCATTTTATCTGTTTTGTTAACTTTAAAATCAAATCCTATAATTGCACTAAGACCGTCTTCTATTACTGAAGTTTTGTTAGTTGAAAATAAATTTGCATATTTTAAACTAATATCATCTGTGCTTAAATTTCTCATATGTCCCGGCGCATATCTAGCCATAAAAGTTGGTGAAAACGTGTTATAAAAACCATTCCCTTGTTTTTTCATTGGCAGAGAGGTTTTAAAACTTAAAACGCTGCTTAATTCACTTATGGTTCCAACTGTCTTAAAATCAGTAGTATTTTTTGCTTCATAATTTGTATTTTTAATTAAACCTTCTAAAGTATTTACGAATCCATTTTTAGAAATATAACTGTTTGGAGACCATATAATATCATTTGTTAACATAGTAGTATGCTTATTTACTTTGTAATTTTTATAAACAGCATTTGTTTTAAAATCTATAGTACCAAATCTTTCAGTAAAGAAAGATTTTCCAAAAAGTATATTGGGCAAAATATATTCGTATCTAGAATTTGTGTTTTCTCTTAAATCTTCATATACAGTTCCTGTAGCATTAAAATAAATATCATCTTTTCTAAAATCATAACTAATTTTATTTTCTAAATTAGTATTATCAGAATCAACCAGAGCGGTATTTATGTCGTGAACTCTAAAATAAGTATCATTAGATGTTTTTTGTACTTTAAAAGATATTTCGCTTTCATAAGATTGATCTTGACTTAAATTTATATCAAGTTCTCCAAAAATATGATTTCTAGAACCATCAGTTTTATTTGAAGAAGTATTCTTATAGCCAGCAGTATAACTTGTATCTAATGTTAAAAATGCATTTTTAAAAGCTTGCCTATACTCATTTAAAAGTAACATATTTTCTTTTGCATAAAATTTAGGGGTAAAAGTAAGATCTTTATCGTTACTGATAGCCCAATAGTAAGGTAGTCCAAATCCAGTACCTATTGTTGTTGATTCAGTAAAGAAAGGAAATAAAAAACCAGATTGTCTTTTAACAGTCGGGTCAGGGTGAAAAAATTTTGGAAAATAAAATATAGGGATATCATAAAATCTCAGTGAAGCATGATCATAATATATAGTTTTTTTTATTTTATCATGACTAATTTTTTTAGCTTTCAAAGACCATGGAGGACATTTGCCCGGCCTTTCTTTGCAAATAGTAAATACAGCTTTTGATAGATTTGATTTATTTTTTGAAACAAATATGTCATTAGCTACAAATCTAGGATCATTTTCGTTATTTACACCAAAACTTTCTTTATCCAATAAAACACTGACATCTGAACCTATCATTTCCTTTTTTTTAGTATCCACATGCAATTCCTTAAAAAAATATTTATTTTTATTAGCATCAATTATTTTTATTTTTCCTACGGAAGAAAACAGATTTTTTTCTAAGGAATATTGAAACATGCTTACAGAAATATAGTTATTATCTAAATCAGTTAAAAATGAATCTTCATTAGAACTTATTATTTTTTTAAGATTATTATAAGTCAGACTTTGCGCCATAACTTTATAACCTCCTGCGAGAGATAATTCAGTATTTTTATAAGTATTTATTAATTCTTTTGGTTTATCGTATGTTGCCTTATTTGTTTTTACAAGATTTCCTTCAGTATCATATATTTCAACATTGCCTTCTACCGTTATAAATTCTTTTGATTTTTCATAAGTTACTTTATTAGCTTTAAAAACTTTTCCTTCTTTATCAGAAATTTCAACATTGCCATCACCAATTACAATATTATTTTGTTTATCAATAGAAATTTCTTTAGCTGAAATATTAAATTCATCTGCAAAAAGATTAATATTAAATATAAAAAAATATAAGAAAAAAATAAAAGATAGAATTATTTTATTTTTGATTAACATGTATTAATCCTACTGTGCTAAATATAAAAATAATTGCGATTGGCATCCAAACTGAAATTTCAACAGGAAGTTTATCAGTTTTACCCAAAGCGGCTGAAAAATCATTAAAGTAAAATATTATTACGCTAGCTATTACAGAAATGAAAACGTATGTCCAATTATGTTCTTTAAAACTTACACCAAAAGTAAAGACTCCACTTAATAAAAGCATACTTAGTAGAAACAAAGGAAATGATAGAGATCTATGCAATTTAGCTTGCATTTCAGCCGTTGAATAGCCTCTATCTTGTAAAAGTTTGATTTCTTCATTTAGACTCCAAAAAGATATAGTGTCGAGATTAGAATACAAACTTTTTATTTTTTTAATATCATACATACTTTTATAGATAAAATTTTTAACATCTTTCGCAATTAAAATACCTTCTTTATCAATTATTTTTACATCTTCGAGAATCCAATTTAACGATTTAATATTTGCAGATTTAGATTCTATTCTTTTAATAAAATTTTCATTTTCATCAAATTGATAAATTGTAACGTTAAGTAACTTTTCATTGTTTAAAGAAGAGGCTCTTATTATATTGCTTGAGTTTATTTTTTTTTCTTTAATCCATATTCCATTAACTGTAATTGCAGCCAAATAATCTTGATCTTTTTCATAGCTACCTTTTAAGCTTTCATATTTTTTAACTAAAGTTGAAGTTACTGGACTAAGAGAAGTAACAAAAAATATACCCAAAACTATTGATATAATACTTGGAATAAAAATTATTGAACTATTGGACATACCAGAGATTCTCATAGCAATTGCTTCATCGGTTTTTTTTATTTTTCTAAAAAACCATATTCCCGAGAGCAATATTATAAAAGGAAACATGTTGTAAAATAAACTTGGTACAAAAAATAACGAAAGTATAATAGGAACATTTATAGAGACGTCATAGTCTTTGAAAAAATTTATTTCTTCAAATAAATTTATTATGAATCCTAAGCACAAAAAACCAAGGGAAATATTAGTAACTACTTTTAAAAATTCCCTAGACAAATATTTATTTATAACAAAAGATCTAATCATTTTATTTACTTTAAATTTTCATATTTAAAAGCCCAAATTAAATAAATATAAATTATTGGTAGAAGTATAATCGGTATTAAATAATATATAGCAGTATAACCTAAAGAGAGACCTGAATATCTTACTGTAATTTCGGAAGCGGTTAAAATTGTAAAACCAAAAAAGAAATATATGTATTTATGATAAACATAATTTTTACTCTCTCGTTTAGATGAAAGTAAAAAACAGGCAATAAGACAAATTAATGGAAGAAATAAAGGCATACCAAATCTTTTATTGATCTCAATTTTATTATCTTTTGAAAAATCTTTATGGCGTTGACAATTATGATTATCAACATTTTTATTCTGCATACACATTAAAATATTATAAGTAGAAGTTTCTTGTATTTTGGGTTCAGAAATACTTTTTGTTGAAATTCCAGAAAGATCCAATATTGTTTTTTCAAATTTAATTATATCCACAGATCCATCATCCTCTAATTTCTGTATATTTCCATTTTTCAAAATTAAACTTTTTTCATCTTCAGAAATGTAACCAGATTTTGCAAAAATTGTGGAAGACCCAGATGAAATTTTAGTTAAGTGTTTTCCTTCATCTCTTATAAAAATATTTTCATAAACTCCATCTGGATTTTTTTTGTTAATAAAAAAAGTAAGTCCTTTTACAGTATCATTAAATTTTCTTTCTTTAAGAAGAGACGAAACAAATTGTAATTCTGAATTTTTTAGAATAGATCTAGAAATATTTAAGGTTTTAGGAGTAATAATTGTTGACATAACTAACTGAAATAGCAAAATTAATAAAGATATTTTGAAGAGTAGGTTAACGACATGAATTTTATTTAATCCAGACGTCCATAAAATTATCAGTTCATTATCTTTTTCTAATTTTAAAATTGTCAATATTGAGGCTATTAAAAATGAAAAAGGGATTAATTTTGTAATAACTTTCGGGATTAACAAACTAGAGTAAGTTAAATAAATTCTAAAAGCATGCCCGTCTTCAGTTACAAGATCTAGAAAATTAACGGCTTGAATGGTCCAAATTATTGCTGTTAATGCAAATAGTATAACTGTAAAATAGCGGATAAATTCGTAAAAAAAATATATATAAATTCTGTTTTTCATTACGTTTTAATTGTTATATTATAGTTAATAAAACAACTTCGAATAGAATTCAATTTATACGTTAAAAGAAAGGAAAAATGTTGAGTTTTGCAAGCAGTTTGAGTCCAGATAGCGAAGCTTTTGCTATATTTGTTAATGACAGATTTCATTTCAGGGACAAGAAAAATGTTCTGTCTAAAGAAGCTATCAAGAAAATAGATTCATATCTCAGCACATTAAAGGATAAAAAAAGTGAAGAAGAAATTAGTTCTTTAGACATATCTGCTAAACAAAAATGCTTTATAATAAAAGTCAAAAAAAAGTATGAGACCTATTATCCAGAAGAAAAAGGTGGAATTTTTTATTCCTATTTAAAAAATTTTAAAAGTATTAAAAAGATTGATATATATATTGACAGTTTAGATCTTGAAAAAGAAGAAATAGTTAATTTTTCTTCAGAATTTATTTTTGGTTTCACCTTAAAAAGTTATACTTTTGATATATATAAAACTTTAGATAAGAAAAATTCTAAAAAAAATATAATTTGTAAAATAATTACATCCCATAAAGATAAAATTGAAAAAAAGTATAAATATAATGATGCAATAAAATCAGGAGTGTTTTTAACTAGAGATTTAGTCTCTGAGCCTGGAAACATTTTACATCCAGACGAATATGCAAGAAGATTGGTCCAATTAAAAAAATATGGATTAAAAATTACTGTATACGATCAAAAAAAATTAAAAAAATTAGGTTGTAATGCTTTAGTTGGGGTAGGACAGGGAAGCATAAGAGGATCTTATCTTGTGACCATCGAATGGAACGGAAATAAATCTAAATCAAAACCTTTAGCGTTTGTAGGAAAAGGTGTTTGTTTTGATACTGGAGGTATTTCTTTAAAACCTGCAAGATTTATGGAAGACATGACATATGATATGGCAGGCTCTGCAGTTGTAGTAGGATTGATGAAAAATTTTGCATTGAGAAAAGCAAAAATAAATGCAGTAGGAGTTGTCGGGTTAGTTGAGAATATGCCTGGAGGAAATGCTCAAAGACCTGGAGATATTGTAAAATCTTATAGTGGAAAAACTATAGAAGTACTAAATACAGATGCAGAAGGAAGATTGGTATTGGCAGATGCTATAACTTTTACAGAAAAAAAATTTAAACCTAATCTGATTGTTGATTTAGCAACTTTAACAGGTGCTATAATTGTTTGTTTAGGTTCAGAATACGCTGGACTTTTCTCAAATGATGACAAGCTGTCAAAACAGATTTTTGACGCTGGGAAAAAAGTTGATGAAAAAGTATGGAGATTACCATTACACAAAAATTTCGATAAACTTATGAACTCCAAAACTGCTGATATGCAAAATATAAATTATGTAGGTGGTGCTGGTTCAATTACTGCAGCTCAATTTTTGCAAAGATTTATTATTAATAAAACACCTTGGGCCCATCTTGATATAGCTGGAATGGCATTTTCAAAATATGGTGGTGCCTTAAATCCAGGAGGTGCAACTGGATATGGAGTTAGACTACTAAATAAATTTGTAGAAGATAATTATGAGTAGTTTAGAGCAAACTCTTTCAATAATTAAACCTGATGCTGTTGAAAGAAATCTTGAAAGTGAAATAAAAAGTTTTTTTGAAAAAAATAATTTAAAGATTTTAAAAAGTAAAAAAGTTAAAATTTCAAGAGAAGAGGCTTCGGAATTTTATAAAGTACATCAGACCAAGCCATTTTATAACGATCTTTGTAATTATTTATCATCAGGGCCAATAGTTGTAATGATTTTGGAAGGAGAAAATGCTGTATTAAAAAACAGAGAATTAATGGGTGCAACTGATCCAACAAAGGCCGCAGAGGGAACCCTAAGGAAAATGTATGGAGTGTCTATAGATAAAAATTCTGTTCATGGTTCAGATAGCGTTGAAAACGGTAAAATAGAGATAGATTTTTTCTTCTAATAAAAATTATTTAAATATTGATATTATAGATTGAGGATAGAGACGATGTTCATGTCTTAATATTTTCATTTTTAGTGATTTTTCAGTTTCACCACTATCAATTAAAATTTTTTTTTGTGATATAATTTTTCCAGAATCCAATTTAGATGTAACAAAATGAACTGTGCAACCAGAAAATTTTTCTTTATTTTTTAAAACTCTTTTGTGAGTGTTAAGACCTTTATATTTAGGTAATAAAGACGGATGAATATTAATAATTTTATGACCAAATTTCTTTATAAAATTATTTGATAATACTTTCATAAAACCAGCCAAGCATAAAAATTTAATTTTTCTTTTCTTAATTTCTTCTAAGCAATTTCTTTCGAATTCACTCTTATTATGAGATGAAAAAATTTTATATGGAATAGAATATTTTTTTGCATATAACAATCCTTTTGCTTTTGAATTATTTGATATTATTAGCTCAACTTTTATTGGAAAATTATAATCTCTAGAACTTTTTATTATTGAATTAAGATTAGATCCATTTCCAGATATGAAAATACATGTTCTTATTTTATTTACCATTTTAATTTACCAAATATTTTAAATTTCTTTTTTTCTTTTGAAATAAAGCCTATTTGATATGGTTTATAATTCATAGGAAATATTTTTTTAATATTTTCAACGTTTTGTTTTTTTGCTACTAAACAAAATCCTACACCACAGTTAAAAGTTTTTAACATTTCTGAATCTTGTATTTTATTTTTTTTAATCCATTTAAATATGGGTTTAATTTTAATTTTTGATAAATCTAAATTAAGACATAAATTTTCAGGAATAACTCTCAGCACATTATTGACTAATCCTCCTCCCGTTATATTTGCGCATCCATTAATTAATTTTTTTTCAGTAATTTTATTAATTTCCTTTACGTAAATTTTGGTTGGTTTAATTAATTCGACCTTTATCTTTTTGGGTAAATTAGAAATAATTTTTCTTTTTAAAATATGTCTGATCAATGAGAAACCATTTGAATGTAATCCTGATGAAGGAATCGCTAAAACAACATCATTTGATTTTATTTTATTTTTTGTGAGTAAATTTTTTTTTTCTACTAAACCTACGGCAAATCCTGCTAGATCAAATTTATTTTTTCCATAAGTTCCAGGCATCTCTGCAGTTTCCCCGCCGATTAATGCGCATCCAGATAATTTACATCCAGAGACTATACCATTTAAAATTTTTTTAATTTTATTTAACTGTATTTTATTGACAGCAATATAATCTAAGAAAAAAACTGGTTTAGCTCCTTGAACTATTAAATCATTAACACACATGGCAACTAAGTCTATGCCAATAGTATGATACCTTTTGATTTGATTTGCGACTTCAATTTTAGTCCCAACACCATCTGTGGATGAAACAATAAGAGGATTTTTCATTTTCATTTGAGAAAAATTAAAAATTGATCCAAAACTGCCTATATTATTGAAAGATTTTGTTTCAGTATTCTTTTTGTAAGTTTTTTTTGATATTTTAGATATGTAATTTACTAATTTATCAGCGGCTGCCATATTAACACCGCTTTTTTTATAAGTATTATAGAGTTTTTTCATGAAGAATTATTTTAATGTTTAAAAATTTAATTAACAAAACAAGAGAATATATTTTTATTATTTTAACGGCAACTATATTTTTATTATTTTTATTTTCAAAAAGTTATTCAGATGAAAATGTTTTTGTAGTTAACGACGTTAAAGTTGAAGGACATATTGATGTAAATTTTTCAAGAGACAGGTATATAAATAAAGCTTTCAAAGATTCCTTTAAAATGCTCGCTTCTAAAATTTTATTATCAAGAGATTTAAATAAGTTGGATAACATGAATTTGAAACAAATTAAAAATTTAATAAAAAGTTTTCAAATATTGGAAGAAAATTATCGAAATGAAAAATATGAAGCAAATCTTAAAATAGTTTACAATGAAGCAAAAGTTAAAAAATTATTAGGAAGTAATAATATTTCTTTTACTGAACCAAAAAATATTTCTGCTGTCTTTTTTCCAATTCTTTTTGTAGATGAAGAATTCTTAGATTTTAATGATAATTATTTTTATAAAAATTGGACAACATTTAAAATAAATAATGAGTCAATAAATTTTATACTTCCACTAGAAGATCTTGACGATATATCAAAAATAAAAAAAATGAAGAATCAATTAGAAGAATTTGAACTTAAAAACCTTGTTAAAAAATATGATACAAAAAATTATATTTTTGCACTAATGTTTTTTCAGGAAAAAAAATTAAATGTTTTTCTTAAATGCAATTTTAATGATAACAAAATAGGAAAAAATTTTTCATATAGTCTTAACAATTTACAGGATGAAGAAAAATTAAATTCAATTTTAATAAAATTAAAAATGCAAATCAATGACCTTTGGAAAGGAGAAAATATTATAAATGTTGCAATTCCATTAACAATTAAAATTAAATTTAATCATAAAAAACTTCAAGATTTAGATAGGTTGAAAAAAATATTTTATGAAATAAGTATAATTGATAATTCTATTCTAGAAAAATTTGATATAAATAATTCAATTTTTAAAATATATTACTATGGTAATCCTAAAAAACTTAAAAATGAGTTATTGAGATTCAATTATCAGCTTGTTAATAATCAAGGTTATTGGGAACTTCGTGACAATGGCTGATCAATTAATTTTAAAATTTCCAGTGGATAATGCTTATCTCAAAGAAGATTATTACGTATCATCTAGCAATCAGGAGGCCTATGATTTCATAAACAGTTGGCCAAAATGGATTAGAAGAATAGTTAATATTTTTGGTCCAGCAGGATCGGGAAAGTCACATCTTTCATCAATATTAAAGAAAAAAACATCAACTTTGCAAATTCAATCAAACTTACTAGATGACAAAATTTTTTTTAAATTTAAAACTAAAGAAGCCTTAATCATTGATAATTTGGATGAAAAAGTTTCTGAAAACTTATTATTTTCTATTTGGAATGCTGCTATGCAAGATAATAAATATCTTCTAATCACATCAAGAGATCCGATTAACAAGTATAATTTTAAATTACCTGATTTAAGATCTAGAATTAGTAGTGTTCTTAGTATTGGAATAAAACTTCCAAGTGATGATCTGTTAAGTGTAATACTTGCAAAAAACTTTTCTGATAAACAGATAAAAGTTGAGAAAAAACATATAGATTACATTATAAAAAGAATAGATAGATCATATGAAAAAATATCTCAATTTATTTTAATTTTAGATAAGTATTCTTTAAAAAAGGGTAGTCCATTTGGTTTAAAATTGATTAAAGAAGTATTAAACATGATATAAATTTTAAAAAGGAATCACTTTGCATAAATATAGAACTCATACATGTTCAGAATTAACTGAAAAAGATTCTGGCAAAACTGTTAAAATTTCAGGATGGATACACAGAAAAAGGGACCACGGTAATCTTCTTTTTTTTGATTTAAGAGATCATTATGGGTTAACACAGTGCGTTACAGAAAATACTAGTAATTTTTTTAAAGAAATAGAAAAAGTAAAACCAGAATCTGTAGTATGTGTTGTGGGAAAAGTAGTAAAAAGATCTCCCGACACAATTAATAAAGAGTTACCTACTGGAAAAATAGAAGTGGCAGTATCCTCTTTTAAAGTTTTATCAGCAGCCAAAGATTTACCTTTACCTGTTTTTGGAGAACAAGATTATCCCGAAGAGACTAGATTAAAGTATAGATTTATAGATTTAAGACGTCACGAAATGCATGACAATATTATTTTAAGATCAAAGATAATTTCTTTCATTAGAGATAATATGATTAAAAAAGGTTTTATGGAATTTCAAACTCCAATATTAACTGCATCGAGTCCAGAAGGTGCTAGAGATTTTTTGGTTCCAAGTAGACTACATCCAGGTAAGTTTTATGCTTTACCTCAAGCACCTCAGCAATTTAAACAAATGGTCATGATATCTGGTTTTGACAAATATTTCCAAATAGCTCCTTGTTTTAGAGATGAAGATGGTAGAGCTGACAGAAGCCCAGGGGAACATTATCAACTAGATATTGAAATGTCATTTGTTGAGCAGGAAGATATTTTAAAAATGATCGAACCTATTTTTTATGAATTATTTAGTAAATTCGGAAAAAATAAAATTATCTCAAAAACACCTTTCAAAAGAATCAAGTTTAAAGATTCAATGATAAAATATGGTACGGATAAACCGGATTTAAGAAATCCCATAGAAATAGCAGATGTCACTGAAATAATAAAAAGAGAAGATGTTAAATTAGATATATTTAAAAAATTAATTGATAAAGGAGCTATAGTTAGAGCAATACCTGCTCCAAATTCATCGTCTAAACCAAGAAGCTTTTTCGACGATTTAAATAATTGGTCTAAAGAAGAAGGAGGAAAAGGATTAGGTTATATTACAATAGAAAAAGAAAAAGAAAGTTTAAAAGGAAAGGGACCTATAGCAAAATTTTTTTCTGAAAAAGCTTTAGGAGAAATTATAAAAATTTGCAAATTAAAAGACAAAGATTCAGTTTTCTTTTCTTGTGATAAACAAATGAATGTTGAAAAGATTTCTGGACTTGCAAGACAAAGATTAGGAAAAGAACTTGGTCTTATAGAAGATAATAAATATGAATTTTGTTGGATAGTCGATTTTCCAATGTATCAATTTAATGAGGAAGAAAAAAAGATAGATTTTAGCCATAATCCTTTTTCAATGCCGCAGACTAGTTTAACAGATTTTGATAAAACCGATCCCCTTGAAATACTTGCGTATCAATATGATTTAGTTTGTAATGGTTACGAACTATCATCTGGAGCTATAAGAAATCATTTACCCGATTTAATGTACAAGGTTTTTTCTAAAGTTGGCTATTTAAAAAAGCAAGTGGATGAAAAATTTGAAGGTATGATCAAAGCATTATCTTACGGAGCTCCTCCTCATGGAGGTATGGCTCCTGGTATTGATCGTATAGTTATGTTACTAGCGAACAAATCCAATATTAGAGAAATAACCTTATTTCCAATGAACCAAAATGCAGAAGATTTACTTATGGGAGCCCCATCTTCTCCAAGCGAAAAACAACTTAAAGAATTAAATATTAAGGTTTTAGAGAAAAAAAAGTAAAATTTATTTTTTACTTTTCAAATTAATTCTGACATTACTTAAGTCGATGAGTTTATCTTTATAGTTGCTTCTAACAAAACCTTTGCTAGTTATATCTTTCACTAATTTTAAGAAGGTATCATCATCATCATCAGCTGTAATTTTTTTATCGCCTGTTTTGCTAATAGAAGGAGTGTGGGCAAGATCTTCTCTATTTAAATAAGATATTGCTAATTCACGGAAAATGTAATCTAAAATTGAAGAAGCATTTAATATTCTATCATTACCCTTAATTTCTCCTGATGGTTCAAATTTAGTTTCAATAAACGCATCAACAAATTCATCAAGAGGTACTCCATATTGAAGACCTAAAGAGATAGCTATTGCAAAATTATTCATTAATGCTTTAACTAATTCACCTTCTTTATTGGTATCAATAAAAATTTCGCCAACTCTGCCATCATCATATTCTCCTGTATGTAAATAGACTTTGTGATCTCCTATAGTGACTTTTTGAATATAGCCCTTTCTTCTATCTGGCATTTTTGATCTATTATTATTTTGTTTAATTATTCTTTGAGGCTCCATTTGCTTTTTATTCAAATTTTCTTTGTTAGATAAATTATCAGAGGAAACAATTTTTTCGTTTACAATAGATGATAAGTTAGAAAAATCTTTCGTATTAGAATCGGAAGTGGTATTTTGTTCTTTGACATCAGTTCTAGTTTTCCTATTATTTAATTTAACATCGATTATTTCAACTTTACCATCATTTCTATTTTCAAGCTCAGAAAGATTTTTTTCATTCAATTCATCAAGTTTATGCACAATTTTAAATGTACATGTATAAAAGGTTTCGACTAAATATTTAGACATTATTATAAATCCTTAAAAATTTGGTTATTTTTTATATAACGGGACATTTATATGATATATACTAAATATATTTGAAGTCTAATAAATTATTTACAATTTTTAATTGTGTGAATTTTTTTAAGTAGATAAATAAATTTCATGAATAGTATTTTAAAACAAATATTTACATGGTGGCACAGGCAAACCTTAGGAACTTTTGTATATACTCTGATTAAGGGAAAATTTATTGGAAAAGATGAGTTTGGTAACAAATATTATTCTAACAAAAAAGATGGAAAAAGATGGGTTATTTATAAAAATAGAATTGATTCGTCAAAAATTCCAGCCGAATGGCATTCTTGGATACATTTTTTAACTAGAAATAAACCGGATGATAATTTGAGCAAATATAAATGGCAAAAAAAACATGAGGAGAATCTTACAGGCACATCTAAAGCCCACAAACCAGAAGGCTCTCTAAGTTCTGATTCTAAAAAAGATATGAAGAAATATGAAACTTGGAAATACTAGTAAATTTTTATTTTTTTTACTTTTAATCTCATTTAATAACATCTTGGCATTTTCTGAAGATGAAATTAAATCTGTGCCATTAATTAATTTAGAAAATTTATCACCAACTTTTGAAGAAGATAAAGATGAATTGGAAAAAATGGAAGAAAAGAGTCTTCTTACAGACGAAGATAATGTTTTATTGAAACAAACTACCAAAACAAATAATGATAAAGTTTATATTAACCTTAAAGCTTTAGATAAAATAACTGCAAAAACATCTTCAATTAGAATAGCGGTAGGCGGAAAAGAGTATTTCGGTCCATTAGAAATCAAAGCATTCAAATGCCAAATAACTGAAAGCAAAGATGCCTCTGATACGGTGGCTTATATTCAAGTCAGAGATACTTCAACTAAAGACAATAACCAAGTTTTTCTATTTAATGGTTGGACTTTTGTGTCTAGTCCCACTTTGCAATCTATTGATCATCCAGTATACGACTTATGGATTACTAGTTGTGAAAATATTTAAGAAAAAGATTCTTTAACTAGCCAGTTTACATCAAAATCTGAACTAATAAATTTTTCATGGCTAAGTATTTTTTTGTGTAGGTTAATTGTTGTAGTTATCCCCTCAATTACAAACTCATCTAAAGCTCTAAGCATTCTTTGGATAGCTTCTGTTCTATTTCGTCCATGGCATATTAATTTGCAAATTAAACTGTCATAATATGGAGTAATTTTACATCCCTGAAAAATGGCTCCATCAACTCTAGTTCTAAAACCAGAAGGTTGGTGACATACTCTAATTATTCCTGGTGAAGGTTGAAAGTTTTTACTTGGATCTTCAGCGTTAATTCTACATTCTATAGCGTGACCTCTCGCTTTAACATCATCCTGAGTTAAGTCAGTATTGCCTGTACTAGCTATGGCTATTTGTTGTTTAATAATATCTATTCCTGTAGCAACTTCTGTTACAGGATGTTCAACTTGAACTCTTGTGTTCATTTCAAGAAAATAAAATTTTCCATCTTCATAAATATATTCAACTGTTCCAGCACCTTCGTATCCAATTTTTTCTGCCATTTTTACAGTTTTTTCTAGCAAGGTTGATCTAATTTTTTGGTTTATAACAGGGCTAGGTGTTTCTTCTATAAGTTTTTGATGTTTTCTTTGCACAGAACAATCTCTTTCATTTAAATGAACAGTTTTATTTTTCCCTGATAGAATTTGTACTTCAATATGTCTAGGATTTTTAAAATATTTTTCTATATAAACATTATCATTATTAAAATATTTTTTTGCCTCTAGCTTAGCCATAGGAAGTAATTTTTCTAATTCCTCGGGTTTATTAGCAACTTTCATTCCTTTGCCTCCACCACCGCCTGCAGCTTTAATTAAAACTGGATATCCAATTTTTTTGCTAATTTTTTTTGCTTCTTCTACCGTATTAACACTTTCTTCAGAGCCTTCAATTATAGGTAAACCATTTTCTTTTGCAATTTTTCTAGCCTGTATTTTATCACCCATTTTTTTAATTAAATCAGAACTAGGTCCAATAAACTTTAATCCATGTTTTGTAACAATATCTGCAAATTGTGCATTTTCAGATAAAAATCCGTAACCAGGATGAATAGCATCAGCTTTTGTTACATCAGCCGCTGACATTAATGCAGCAACATTTAAATAACTATTTTGAGGTTGATGTGATCCTATACAAATACTTTCGTCAGCCAATCTAACATGCATTGCGTCGTTATCTACATCAGAGTGAACAGCTACAGTTGCAATTCCCCATTCTTTGCAAGCTCTAATTACACGTACAGCTATTTCTCCGCGGTTGGCTACTAAAATTTTTTTAAACATTATTTAACTGAAATGAGAGGTTGTCCAAATTCAACTGGTTCTCCGTCTTTAACTAAAATTTTACTAACAGTTCCATCTTGAGTGGAAGGCACATGATTCATGGTTTTCATAGCTTCAATAATCATGATGGTTTGTCCTTTTTTTATTTTTTGACCCACTTCAACAAATTTTTTTCCACCAGGCTCAGGAGCAAGATATGCGGTTCCCACAATAGGAGATGTTATATTAGATCCATTGCTTTCAATAACTGATTGTTTTTTTTTTATTTCACTTGGTGATACTGTGGAAGTATTTATGGAACGAGATACTTTTACTTTATTAGTTCCTTCAGCATATTCAATTTCACTAAGATTAAATTCTTTTAAGTAACCAACTAATTCTTCTATTATTTTTTTATTTATTTTCATTTATTCAATACTTCTTTAATTGAGTCTAAAGCCATAATATATCCTTTTACACCAAATCCACAAATAATTCCTTTTGCAGCCTTACTAATCAAAGATTTTTTTCTAAATTCTTCTCGATTATATATATTTGTTATGTGAACTTCTATTGTAGGCAGTTGAATTGCTAAAAGAGCATCCAATATTGCTACTGAAGTATGCGTATAACCTGCGGCATTAATAATTATTCCATCAAAAACACCTTTTGCTTTTTGTATCATTGTAACCATTTCACCTTCAATATTAGATTGTTTAAACTCTATTTTTAGATCAATTGATTTTGCATGAATTTCACAATTTTTCTTAACTTGTTCTAGCGTTACTTTTCCATATTTAGACTCTTCACGCTCTCCTAAAAGATTTAAATTAGGTCCATTTATTATTAGTATTTTTTTTGTCATTTAAATAAGTTAAAATAATTCAAATGAATAACTTAAATGTGGCAAAAATACAATTAAATGGAGATCCTTATGAAATAAATAACGGAACTAATTTAATTGAACTATTAAATAAGCTTAAAATACAAAAAAATAAGGTAGCTATAGAAGTCAATGGTGAAATTGTTGAAAGTAAAAAATATCAAAATCTAATTTTAAATAGCGATGACAAAGTAGAAATAGTTCATTTTATTGGAGGTGGATGAATTTTATGGAAGACATATTTACTATAGCTAATAAAAATTTTAATTCTAGATTAATTGTGGGGACTGGAAAATATAAAAATTTTGAAGAGACAGCAAATGCAGTTAAAGCTTCAGGAGCAGATATTGTCACGGTTGCTGTCAGAAGAGTAAATATTTTAGATAAAAACCAACCTCTATTAATGGATTATCTGAATCCAAAGTCTATTACATATTTACCAAATACTGCAGGATGTTATTCTTCAGAAGATGCCTTGAGAACTTTGAGGTTAGCAAGGGAAATGGGAGGTTGGAGATTAGTAAAGTTGGAAGTTTTAGGAGATAAAAAAACATTATACCCAAATATGATTGAAACTATAAAATCAACTGAAATTTTAGTGAAAGAAGGTTTTGAGGTAATGGTCTACTGTACTGACGATCCAATTTTAACAAAAAAATTAGAAGATGTTGGAGCTTGTGCAATTATGCCATTAGCAGCTCCTATAGGTTCTGGACTTGGTATACAAAACAAGACAAATATAAAATTAATAAAAGAACAGTCAGCTGTACCAGTTATTGTAGATGCGGGCGTTGGAACTGCATCAGACGCAACTATAGCAATGGAATTGGGATGTGATGGAGTTTTAATTAATACGGCTATTGCCGAAGCAAAAAATCCTATTTTGATGGCAGAATCGATGAAACATGCGGTTATAGCAGGAAGAAAAGCTTTTAGGGCAGAAAGAATGAAAAAAAGAAAATACGGAAGTGCTTCCTCACCAGAACAAAATTTAATTTAATTTTTTAAAAAATTTAGTAGGCAGGTTTCTTGTTGAAAGAAGCTTTCTTTTTCATTTTTGGGTTATATCTAAATTTTCTTCCGAAATTTCTTCTTTTTTGAAAATTTTTATTATAATTTCTATTTTTAAATACTTTTTTATCACTATTTTTTTCAATGGTTTCAATATTTTCAATTTTATTTATAACTTTTTTATTTTTATTTAATAGTTCAATTCTATATTCAGGGATTACTAAATTTTTTTCAGATATTAAATTAAAATCTAATTTATATTTTTTTTTAAAAAAATTAATTTCTTTCAAAAGGTTTATTTCAATAAAATTTTTAACCTTTTCTGCAATATAGATATTTATTGTTTTTGCTTTATGATAAAAAGCAGATTCTTCTGCCTTTTTTACAACTTTAAGCGCAAAAGAATCAAGAGAAAGTGTCATATTCCACTTTACCGAACTTTCTCTTAATCTTTGCCTTGTCATTTCAAGCAAACCAAAGCTACTTATTCTACCAAATTGTATTCGCGCCCTATCATCTTTTAATTTTTCTTTTAATTTCCTTTCTACTGTTCTTCTATTGTAAAAATTCATCATATCAATAAAGTCGATTACAATTAGACCGGATAAATCTCTTATTTTAATTTGTCTTGAGATTTCATCTACAGCTTCAAGATTTGTCTTAAGAGCCGTTTTTTCAATATTTGTTTCTTTTATTGATTGACCTGAATTTATATCAATAGAAACTAAAGCTTCTGTTGGATTAATTACTATATATGCTCCAGATTTTAACTTTACAGTAGGTTCAAAAATTCGATTTAAACTTTTTTCAATTCCAGTATCGTGAAACAAAGGAATTTTACCTCTATATTTTTTTATTTTCTTTAAATTTTCTGGCATCAAAAGTTTCATAAAATTTTTTGCTCTTTGATAACCATCGTTTCCTTCTACAATTACATTCTTCGTTTCATTATCATATATATCCCTTAAGGCACGTTTTATAATATCTCCTTCTTCATAAACTAAAGCTGGTGCTATTGACTCTAGAGCTTTTTTTTTTATTTCTTCCCATACAGCAATTGTATTTAAAACATCGTTATTAATTTCATTTTTAGTTTTATTTAAGCCGGCTGTTCTAACAATTAATCCCATGGATTCAGGAATTTCTATTTGTTGAAGAATACTTCGAATTTTTCTTCTATCATCTGGATTTACTATTTTTCTAGAAATACCTCCGCCTTTTGGTGTATTAGGCATTAAAACACTATACTTTCCGGCCAAAGATATAAAAGTTGTTAAAGCTGCCCCTTTTTGTCCACGCTCATCCTTTAAAATTTGAACTAATATAATTTGATCTGGTTTTATTACTTCCTGTATTTTGTATCTTTTAATACCGTATTTTTTTTTTAATTCATTAAATTGGCTATTTCTATCCAAAAAAGAATTTTCTTCTTTCAATTTGTTATTAGAATTATTATTTTCATTTTTATTTAAATTAGAATCTGTGCTTAAATTTGAATCTGCAGGAGAATTTGAATCAGCAGGGGAATCTGTAACTTCATTGGAGTTTTTTTCTAAATCCTCCACATTTTTACTTTTTTCTTTTAATTCAAGCCTAAGATTTTCTTCTTCCCTTTTAAGTCTATCTTTATCATCATGAGGTATTTGGTAGTAGTCTGACTGAATATCATTAAAGGCTAAAAACCCATGTCTATCTTTTCCATAATTAACAAAAGCAGCTTGTAATGAAGGTTCTATCCTACTTACTTTACCTAAATAAATATTGTTTTTTAAATAAAGTTTATTTTTGTTCTCATATTCATATTCTTCAATATGATTTTCTGATTTAAGAACGACTCTTGTTTCATCAGGATGCGAAGCATCGATGTATAAATTCTTTTCCATAAAATTCTTTTCAAGTGTTTGATTTTTATTTTACTCATAAATTTGAATCTTGTTGTAATTTGTAAACACAATATATCTTAATTTTATCTAAAAATATATGTAAATTTTACAATGATACCTGATAAGTGAGTTGGGTGCCTTAAGAAGGCCAAAATTCAATTATTTGTATAACACAGTGTCTTTTATTATAAAAAAGTTAAGCAGGTTGTTAGCCATAGTTTTCTTATTAGGATTGGCTTTTTCATTTTCAACCCTTTGGTATTTTTCTTCAGATCTTCCAGATTATAAAATATTAGCTAATTACAAGCCTCCAATTTCTAGCAGGGTTCATTCAGGTGAGGGACAGCTGATAGCAGAATATGCTTTACAAAAAAGATTATTTATTCCCTTCGAATCTGTTCCTAAAAAAGTAGTTTATTCATTTTTATCAGCAGAAGATAAGAATTTTTTCTCTCACCCTGGGGTTGATGCAAAAAGCATTACTAGAGCAATCATTAAAAATTTAAAAAATATTTTTTCTAATAAAAGATTAGAGGGAGCTTCTACAATTACTCAGCAAGTTGCAAAAAATTTTTTACTAACAAATGAAGTTTCTGTCAAAAGAAAAATAAAAGAAGCTATTTTAGCTTTTAGGATTGAAAGGGCTTATTCAAAAGAAAGAATAATGGAACTGTATCTGAATCAAATTTACTTAGGTGAAGGAACATATGGAATAGCTGCGGCAAGTCTAGAATATTTTGATAAAGCGGTTAATGAATTAGAATATGAGGAAGCAGCTCTTTTAGCAGCTCTTCCAAAAGCTCCAAGTAAATATAATCCATATAAATCTATTAAAAGAGCAACAATAAGAAGAAACTTTGTCTTAAAAAATTTATATGAAAATTCTTATATTAAAAAAAGCGAATATGAAAATTTAAAAAATAGAGAAATTAAAACTAAAAAGAGAAAAATCAAACTTCTTGAAGAAGCAAACTTTTATTCCGAGGAAGTTAGAAGAATAGTTAGTGAAAATTATGGTTATGATGAACTATACAAAGGCGGCTTATCAATAAGAACGCCTATGAACTCTAGTTACCAAATTGAGGCTTTAAAAGCTTTGAGACTAGGTTTGGAAGAGTACGATAAAAGGCATGGATGGCGAGGGCCTGTAACAAACATAAACATGAAAGATTGGCAAAAAGATATACAAAAATTTGTCCCTGATAAAAGTTTAGATTGGAAATTAGCAAAAGTTATTGAAGTAAATAAACTTAATTTGAAAATTGAGATAGAAAATAAAGAAATAGGCTTTATAGATTTTAAAAATATTAATTGGACTAGAAAGAGCAGTTTCGAAGAGCTTTTGCAATTAAATGATATTATTTATGTAAAAAAAATAAAAAAAAATAAATGGAGTTTAAAACAATTACCAAAAATCAATGGTGGAATTGTAGTAATGGATCCTCACACAGGAAGAGTATTGGCAATGGCTGGAGGTTTTAGTTACAAATTAAGTGAATTTAATAGAGCTACTCAAGCTAAGAGACAACCAGGATCAGCCTTTAAACCAATTGTTTATGCGGCAGCTTTAGAAAATGGTTTTACTCCATCAACTTTGGTTTTAGATGCTCCTTTTGTAATGGAACAAGGAGAAGGATTAAAGACTTGGAAACCTGAAAACTATGGAAAAAAGTTTTATGGCCCATCAACTCTTAGAACAGGAATAGAAAAATCAAGAAATTTGATGACAGTTAGAGTTGCTCAAAAAGTTGGTTTTCAAGAAATATCAAAAACTACTAAAAATTTTGGAGTATATGATGATTTGCCAGAACTTTTATCTGTAGCTTTGGGTTCTGCAGAAACAACTTTAGTAAAACTTACTAACGCTTATTGTACATTTGTTAATGGAGGTAAAAAGGTTACACCCATATTTATTGATAGAATACAAGACAGACGAGGAAAAACAATTTTTAACGCAGACAAAAGAAAATGTATTGGATGTGAAGAAATTTCTTATTTAAAAGAAGAAATACCTATAATTAAAGATGATAGAAAACAAATTATTTCACCAGAAACTGCTTATCAAATAACTTCTATGATGGAAGGAGCTGTTAAAAGAGGAACGGGAAGAAAGCTTAAAAATTTAAATTTACAATTAGCAGGAAAAACTGGAACTACAAATAAAAATATGGATGCATGGTTTTTAGGATTTACATCAAAATTAGTTATAGGAGTATATGTGGGTTTTGATGAACCAAAAACTTTAGGAAAGTATGAAACAGGCGCAAAAGCTGCTTTGCCAGTTTTTAAAAAATTCATTAAAAAAGTTGTTAAAAAAAAGGATGATATTCCATTTAAAGTTCCAAAAAACATAAATCTAGTAATGGTTGATGCAGAAACAGGACTTCCAGCTAATGAAGATACAAAAAAAGTGATATATGAATCTTTTAAACAAGATGATAATTTCATAGTTGATCTTGATAAGTTATCTAGTAAAGATAGATTAAAATACTACGATGTTGAGAATCAAAAAACAGTTTTAAAGTTTTATTAATTATGTACGAAGCAAAGAATAAAATTACAGAAATTAAGAAGGTACTGGAAAATGTTAGGGGGTACCTTTGATAAAGAGAAGATCGAAAATAAAATTCAGATATTTGATCAAAAAATAATAAAAGAAGACTTTTGGAAAAATAAAATTTTAGCACAAAATATTCTTAAAGAAAAAAAGTTTTTTGAAAATATCATCAACAACTTTAATTTTGCCAAAAATGAATTAGAAAATTTAGAACAACTTTTAGAACTTGCTTCTAAAGAAAATGATAATTTAGTAGTCAAAGATTGTGAAAAAAAAATAAATTTACTTCTTAGTGAAATAAAAAAAACTGAAGTTTCATGTTTTTTATCAGGAGAAAATGATCATTTAGATACTTATCTTGAAATTCATGCAGGAGCTGGTGGAACAGAAAGTCAGGATTGGGCTCAAATGTTGAGAAGAATGTATTCTAAATGGATAGAAAAAAAAAAATGTAGATTCGAGATCATAAGTGAGCACAAAGGTGAAGAAGCTGGAATAAAATCAAGTACGTTAAAAATTATAGGACCATATATGTATGGATGGCTTAAATCAGAATCTGGAGTTCATAGATTAGTTAGAATTTCTCCTTTTGATTCTGGCTCTAGAAGGCACACTAGCTTTGCAAGTATTTGGGTTTATCCAGTTGTAGATGATAGTATTAAAATAGACATTCAAGAAAAAGATATCAGAATAGATACATACAGATCTAGTGGAGCTGGTGGACAACATGTAAATACAACTGATAGTGCAGTAAGGATTACTCATTTACCGACCAACATAGTTGTTCAATGTCAAAACGAAAGGTCACAACATAAAAATAAGGAAACATGTTTTAACATGCTTAAAGCTCGTTTATATAAACATGAAATAGAAAAAAAAGAAGAGGCTTCAGAAAATTTATCAAAATCTAAGACCGACATCGGTTGGGGTCACCAGATAAGATCTTACGTTTTGCAGCCATATCAGCTAGTCAAAGATTTAAGAAATAATTTAGAGAACACTGATCCAGATAGTGTTTTAGATGGAGATATTGATGAATTTTTAGAAGCGGCACTTTACGAAACAAAAGGGAATAGGTAAAAGTGAGTAAATTTTTATTTAAATTTTTTATCTTTTTATTAGTTATTATTTTTTCATTTACAATTTATCTTAGCTACATAGGAATCGAAACTGACAAATTCGATACTTTAATTAAAAAAAAAGCAAATGAAGTAAATCAAAATGTAAAATTAGAATTTAATAAAACTAAAATACACCTTAATCCTAGCGAACTAAATTTAGTAGTAAGGTTAAATGAACCGATAATAATAATTAAAGGAAATCAAATTAATTTATCAAAAATAGATTTATTTTTAGCCCTTAAATCCTTTATTACTTCAGATTTTTTACTAGAAAGGGCTGAAATAGCTTTTATTAAAAATGATATCAAAGATTTAGTAAAAATTTCGAATATATTTTTACCTAAATTTTTTAATAAAAAATTAAATAAAGTATTTTCCTCAGGCACCTTGCAAGGTGAATTTACAATACCATTTAATCCAGATGGATCTATAGCTGAAAATTATGAGATTAATTCAAAAATTCTAGATGCAAATTTGAATATAAGCAAAGATTTTAAAATTAATAATTTGTCTACTGATATAAAATATGTTTATAAATCTGAACAGGGTAAAGAAATTAATTTTTTTATTAATCAAGGAAAAATTTTAAATTTAAATCTGCAAAAAAGTTTTATAACTGTAAATTTCAAGAATGGAAAAAAAGTAATAAAATCTAAAATTAAAACTCTTGGAACTTCTAAATATCCAGAAATAAAGATAATTTCTTCTTTATTGGGATTAGATTTAAAAAAGATCAAAAATATAGAATTATCATCAGATTTAGAGACGTCCGTAAAATTATTGATAGATAATAAATTTAAGATTACTGATAAAACATTTTCGGTTAAAGGAAAAATTAATGAACTAAGCTTAGAGCATAAAGAAGCAAAAAGTATTAAAAAATATATCCCCTCTTACAGTTCTAAGTTTTTTTTAAAAGATGCAGAAATCAATTTTGATGAGAAAAATAATTTCAATCTATCTGGTTTAATAAAATTTGATAAAAAATTTGAGGAGTTTTTATTAAACTATTCTGGCATCTCAGATAAAAAATTTAAGATTGGTGGAAAAATTAATTTGCATGAACTACCTTTGAAAATTTCAAATTTAAATTATTCTAAAGAGAAAAATGTTAAAGCAAATGTAAATTTTGATATTGAAGGTTCTAAACTTACCTATGATATCGTCCGTTTAGCATATTCTTCAGAAAAAAATAAAATTAATTTAAATAAGATCAAATTAAATAAAAAATTGCAGATTAAAGATATGGGGAAAATTCAAGTTAAAACTTTTTCCAACGACATTAAAAATAATGATTTTCAAATTGAAAAATTAAATAAAAAAAAAATTGTCATTTTGGGAGAGTTATTTGATGCAGAACCACTTTTAAAATCGCTTTATAAAACTGATGGAAAAAAAACATTGAGCAGAGATTTTAATAGTGAAATAAAGGTTAATTTTGATAAGGCCATCACTGGAACCAATGATGATGTGTTGAATTTTGGCATGATTGCTTCTATTAAAAAAGGTTCTTACAATAAATTAAGTTTAAAAGGAAATTTTTCTGAAAATGAAATTATTGAAATGTCAATTTATCAACTTGATGAAAACAAGAGAACTCTTCAAGTAATTTCAGATAGAGCTAGACCGTTTATAAAAAACTTTGATTTTATAAAAGGTTTTGAAGATGGAAAGCTAGAATATGAATCAACTATTTTTGAACAAGGCTCTAAGTCAAATTTACTAATAACAGATTTTAAAGTTTCAAAAGTTCCTGCTCTAGCACAATTGTTGTCATTAGCATCTTTACAGGGGATAGCAGATACACTTAGTGGTGAGGGAATACGATTTGAATCTTTTGAAATGAAATCAAAAACAGAAGGAAATGTTATTAATGTCGAAGATGCACTAGCAATGGGACCAGCAGTTTCAATATTATTAGAAGGTTATGTAGATAAAGGAAAAACTGTAAGCCTACGAGGAACTTTAGTTCCTGCTACAAAACTTAATTCTATCATAGCTTCTATTCCTGTCGTCGGAGATATTTTAGTTGGTAAAAAAACTGGCGAGGGTGTTGTGGGTGTGAGTTTTAAAATGAAAGGTCCTCCAAAAGATATAAAGACAACAGTTAATCCAATTAAAACTTTAACTCCTAGATTTATTGTTAGAGCTGTAGAAAGAATGAAAAAGAAAAAAAAGGAAGAAGCTAAGTAATTTTTACAATAACATGTTGTTTTTTTCCATGTGATACTTTCATGCTACTATCTTGATCAAAATTATCTTTATAAAATATTTTAGTTTCGTCATATACAGTTTCATTATTAATTTTTAAACCATTATTTTTAATCATTCTTCTTATTTCTCCTTTGGAATTACCTAGTTTTGTTAGGAGAACTAAATCTAATATATTTATTCCATTACTTATTTCATTTTTTTTAATCTTCACTGTTGGTAAATTTTTTCCAACAGATTTATCTTTAAAAGTTTTATCTGCAGTACTTTCAGAATCTTTTGCAGCTTTAGATCCATGCAGCATTGTTGTGGTTTCATTAGCAAGCAAAATTTTAAGATCATTAATATCTTGATTATTTTTTAAATTATCAATTTTTTCTATATCTAAATCAGTGAAGAGTTTTAAAAAATTTATAACATCTTTATCATCAGTATTTCTCCAGAACTGCCAGTATTCATAAGGGGAAAGCATTTTTTTGTTTAACCAAATTGCACCTTTTTCTGTTTTTCCCATTTTTGCTCCGGATGAAAGCGTGATTAAAGGAGTTGTTAATCCATATGCTTGTTTTTTATCTTTTCTTTTAATTAAATCAGTTCCATTAACTATATTACCCCATTGATCTGAACCTCCAATTTGTAATGTACAATTGTATCTTTTATTAAGTTCATAAAAATCATAAGCTTGAAGCATCATGTAATTAAATTCCATGTAACTTAAAGATTGTTCTCTTTCTAATCGTAATTTAACACTATCAAAGGTTAACATTTTATTTATAGTAAAATGTTTACCGATCTCTCTTAAAAAATTAATGTAATTTAATTTGCTTAACCATGAATAATTATTAACAAAAATAGGTTTGGTTTTTGAATTTTTTGATTTTAAAAAAATTTTGAATACATTTTCAATACTTTTAATATTTTTATCAATTTCTTTTTTCCCAAGAATTTTTCTTGTTTCTTCTTTACCTGAGGGATCTCCTATGAGTGTTGTACCTCCACCAAGAAGAACTATTGGCTGATGACCATATTTTTGCAGAAGACGAAGACACATGATTTGCATTAAGCTACCAATGTGTAAACTTGGTGCTGTGCAATCAAAACCAATATAGGCCTTAATTTTAGATTTTGACATTAATTCTGATAATGCAGATTGGTCGGTACACTGGTTAAAGTAACCTCTGTTTTGAAATTCAGTTAGAAATGTTTCTTGCATGAATTTTTTAGCTTCTTTAAAGTTGTAATATACAAGATTCCTTTTAAATTAAATATAATATATGAGCAAATCCTATTACAGCCTTGGTCTTATGAGTGGCACATCAATGGATGGTGTTGATGCTTCAATTATTCAATCAGACGGTGAGACAAAATATAAGGAGATTATAGATAAATATTTTGAATATCCTCAAGCTATTTTTAAGGATTTAACAAAACTTAGAGATAAAATTAAAAACTCTAAAGATTTAAAAAAATTTACAAAAGAACTGAAAAAAATCGAGAAAGAAATTACTTTGTTTCATTCTGAAGCTGTTAAAGAAATAATTAAAAAGACAAAGGTAAATATAGATTTAATAGGCTTTCATGGTCAGACTATTTACCATAATGTAAAAGAAAAAATTTCTAAGCAGTTAGGTGATGGAAAACTTTTATCAGATTTAACAAAAAAAACTGTTGTTTATAATTTTAGGGAAAATGATTTAAAAAATGGCGGAGGAGGAGCTCCATTAGCTCCAATTTTTCATAAATTATTAATAAATCAAAAAAAAATAAAAACACCAATCTTGATTTTAAATTTAGGAGGCATAGCAAACTGGACGCTCTTAGGAGAAACTGATGATGGTAAAGATTTACATAGTGCCGACGCCGGCCCAGGAAATTGTTTAATAGATCAATGGATGAGAAAAAATTCTAAACAAAATTATGATAAAGATGGCTCTACTGCTAAATCAGGAAACATAAATAAAAAAATTTTAAATATAGGTATAGATAATTATATTAAATTAATTTCGAAAGAAACATCTCATCCTTTAACTATTTTTTACAGAAATAGATCTTATGATGTTAAAGATTTTGATATATCTTTTGTTCACGGTTTATCTTTAGAAGACGGTGCTGCAACATTAACTGAGTACACAACATTTATTATATCTGAATTAATTAATGCAATGCATGGAGCAAGAAGAGTTGTTGTTTGTGGCGGAGGAAGAAAAAATAAATTCTTGCTAGAAAGAATTTCAAAAAAATTAAAATATAGTATACAGCCAATAGATAATTTTGGAATTGATGGAGATTTTATAGAGTCACAGGCTTTTGCATATCTTGCTATTAGATCCTATCTTGAATTACCAATATCATATCCTGAAACCACGGGAGTTATTAAACCTTGTCTTGGTGGAATAGACGGAATTAAAAATAAAATTAATCCAGGAAAACCTGTAGATGAAGATTTATACGCAATGCCCGAAGATAAAGTAAAAAATATTCCTACTGTTTGTGGATCTTTAAGAGAAGCAATGGAAAGTCTTGATAGAGATAGAAAATTTCTTACTCAAGGTGAAGTTTTTACTGATGACCAAATCGATGCTTATATAGCTTTAAAATTTGAAGAAATTTACAAACTCGAACATACTCCTCATCCTATCGAATTTGATATGTACTATAGTTGCTAATATTATTTTTTACTTTTTATAATTTTTTCGTCAGCTATTTTGTTTTTGTTTACACCTTCTTTAATTGTGTAATCAAGCGTACCGTGAGCTCCTGCTTCTACTGCTTTTCGTTGAGTTCTAAACAGAGCTTTTTCTTTAGCTTGCTCAGCTAACTTACTTGCATGTTTTCCCAAATGTTTAGTATCTCTCATATGGATATATTATATACAATTCTTGATTGAGCAGCAATATAGATTTAGATCTTGAAAGATTCGCCACATCCACAACGTTCTGTTTCGTTAGGATTTTTAAATACAAATGTAGAAGAAAGTTCCTCTTTTTTGTAATCCATTTCGGTACCTAATAGATACATTATAGCTTTTGGATCAATTAAAACTTTTACGCCTTTATCCTCAATAATTTCATCGTTTGGATTTGCTTTTTTTGCATATTCCATAACATAAGACATTCCAGCACATCCTCCTGAAGACACACCAACCCTTACACCTATAATGGTTTCTTTGGCTTGAGACATAATTTCTTTGACTCTATCAGCCGCTCTATCACTTAATGTTATTACTTGTTTGTTCATAAATTTAATTCTAATTTTGCAGCTTCTGACATCTTATTTTTATCCCATGGCGGTTCCCAGACTAAATTAAGATTTACGTCAGAAACTCCTTCTACTTTCATTATATTCTCCTTAACTTGTTTTGGCAAACTTTCTGCAACTGGACAATTAGGTGAAGTTAACGTCATATCTATATTAACTTTGCTTTTTTCGTCTATCTCTATTTTGTAAATTAAACCTAAATCATAAATATTTACAGGTATTTCTGGATCATAAATTTTTTTTATCTTTTCTATAACTTTATTTTTAATATCAATCATTTAATCTATTTCCTCAGTATTTACTTCTTCTTTTTTTCTTTCTAATGCTGAAACAAGTGTATGCCATGATAAAGTAGCACATTTTACTCTCATTGGAAATTGTTTTACACCAGACAGTGACATAAGTTTAATTTTCTGGTCATCATCTAAATGATTAGATTTTATCTCAGAAGTATTTTTTATCATATTTAAAAAAGCATTCATTATATCTTTTGTTTCATCAAAAGATTTTCCCTTAACTAATTCAGTCATTATGGATGCTGAAGCAAGAGAAATAGCACAACCTTCTCCTTCGAAGCTTAAACTTTCAACTTTTTTTTTGTTATCTAACTTTAAATATACATGAACTTTATCTCCGCAAAGAGGATTGTTTCCCTTAGCATCATGATTATATCCTTCACATTTTCCTAAATTTCTAGGACTTTTTCCATGTTCTAAAATTATATCTTGATATAGTTCTTTTAAATCCATTATTTTAAATCAAATATTTTTCTACAATTTTCAATTGCCTTACATAAAATATCAATATCATCTCTAGTGTTATACACTCCAAATGACGCTCTTGCTGTCGCTGTTAAATTCATTTTTCTATGAAAAATTTGACAGCAATGATGTCCAGCTCTAATTGCCACACCATCTTCATCTAAAATTGTTGCTATATCATGAGGATGCACACCTTTTATAGTAAAAGAAATTACCCCAGCTTTATTTTTAGGATTACCAATTATTTTTACAGAATTTATTTTTTTAAGTTTTTCTAAAGCATAATTTGTAATTTCTTTTTCATGCTTCATTAAATTTTCCATACCAATTGATTCAATAAATTTTATAGATTCATTAAATGTTATAACTTCAGCTGTAGGCATTGTTCCAGCTTCATATTTCTCTGGAAGTGGAGCATAAATAATTTTATCTTTTTTTACTTCACTAATCATAGCTCCACCACCTATGTATGGAGGTAATTTTTCTAGCCATTTTTTTTTTGCGTATAAAATTCCAACTCCAGTTGGTCCATAAAGTTTATGTCCAGAAAAAGCATAAAAATCACAATCTAAATCTGAAACATCTACTTTAATATGTGGAACGCTCTGACATCCATCTACTAATACTGGAATATTTTTTTTTCTTGCAATCTCCACAATTTCTTTAATTGGTACAATTGCACCAGTTACATTTGATAAATGAGTTATTGCAATTATTTTTGTTTTAGAAGTAATTAATTCTTGTAATTTTTTAATTATAATATCACCATCTTCATTTATTGGTGCAAATTTTACAATTGCTTTTTTACTTTCTCTTAAAAAGTGCCAAGGAACATAATTTGAGTGATGTTCTAACTCAGTAACTATAATTTCATCACCTTCTTTAATGTTTTGTTGTCCGAAAGTTGTAGCAACTAAATTTATAGCTTCTGTGGCATTTTTTGTAAAAATAATTTCTTCTTTAAACTTCGCGTTAATAAAATTCTTTACACTTACTCTAGTTTGTTCAAATTTATTTGTGGCATTTACAGCCAATGAATGAATGCTTCTTCCTATATTAGAAAACTCATGTTTGTAAAAATCATTCAGTTTATTAATTACACACAAAGGTTTTTGTGATGAATTTGAACTATCTAAGTAAACCAATGGTTTACCGTTTATTTTTTTAGAAAAAATAGGAAATTGAGATTTAATTTCATTAACGTTCATTAATTTGCTGCTCCAATTCAGATTCAACAAAATTTTTTATTGAAGGGCTTTTAATAAATTCAATTACTTCATTTAAAAAACCTTTGATTAATAACCTAGTTGAATCATAACGATTCAAACCTCTTGTCATTAAATAATGAAGAGAATCTTGGTCAATATTTCCAGAACTAGAACCGTGTGAACATTTAACGTCATCTGCATAAATTTCTAATTCTGGTTTTGAATTAAATTCAGCATTATCATCTAATAGTAATGCTTTACTTAATTGATAGGCATCAGTTTTTTGTGCAATATCATTAACGTAAATTTTTCCTTGATAAACGCCTTTGCTTTCAGAACTTAATACATTTTTTACTTTTTGATTACTTTTGCAATTTGGAGCTAAATGATTAACAAGAGTTTTTATTTCTTGATGTTCATCTTTTTTTAAAAATAAAGCAGATAATATGTTACATCGAGAGTTTTCCTCAACAAGGTCACATTCTATGTCTAATTTATTAAATTTTAAACCCGATGAAAAAATTAAATTTGAATATTCTGAATTTAAAGATAATTTATTTTTTATAAATTTATGAAAAAA